>JANQOA010000121.1 GCA_028279305.1 Pseudomonadales bacterium | reverse complement strand
CTTAACGGCAACAGCCCGGTGGCGCCGGCTGCGCAGGAGACAAAAGCCCTGCAGCCCGGTGCTCAGGGGCTGCATGAAGCCGGTGCGTTCAGCTGGCCGCCCGGCTCCGGCGACGGGCTGGCGCCCGCAACTTCAGCAGCGGCTTCATGCAGCCCCTGAGCACCGGGCTGCAGGGCTTTTGTCTCCTGCGCAGCCGGCGCCACCGGGCTGTTGCCGTTAAGGTCCAGAAATACCGGGTTGCGCACCATGCAGCGGGACAGGCAGATGGCGCTGGGACTGTGTGTGCCCGCCCACAGCACCGTGTCACCATGAAAGCGGCGGATATGGTCCGCGAGCAGCAGACGCTCCAGTGCAAGTACATGTTGACCGGTGGGGGATGTCCAATAGCTGGCGTTCATTTTGCTAACCCGTTCACGACCTCAAGCAGGTTCAATTGCCAACTCGCCGACTTTGGGCGAAAGTACAAATCGGATTCTAGCCTTGTCTGAACCAAAAGGGGAGATGGTAAAAACAATCCGCTTTATAAGAAAATTGCAGGAAGCAGGGGCAACGGAACACTGTTGTTGTGAACCGCGTCACTGCAAGAAGAACAATACGGACACTTGACAATAACTAGAAACTACACGCGCGCGGACGGCTGCCGGGCCGTCGCGGCGCGCGCTGCAGTAAAGTAGACAGAGGACTTTGAAATGAAGCGCAACGTTGGCTTGCTGGTGGCTATGTTTATCGCCCTGCTGTCTTTGCCGGGTTGCCGCAGTTTGCTGGAGCCGGCGCCGGGTGAGGTGCTGGTGCACTACACATCCGCCGCACACGGCCATTTGCCGGGTTTTGAAGGCGCACCCGCATATGTACCTCAGCCCGCTGTGGCGCACGCTGAGACGCAGCAGGCAGACCCCGTACCCGCCGTCCCAGATCTATGGGCTGACCTGCGCAAGCGCATGCATCTGGCTAAACACCTGGACCAGAAGCGGGTGCAACAGGAAATTCGCTGGATTCAGCGCCATCCCCATTACCTGCCGCGTTTGCAGGCGAGAATGCAAAGATACCTGCCCTATATTTTCACCCAGACCCAACTCCGGGACATGCCTGCCGAATTAACGCTGTTACCCATTGTTGAGAGCGCCCTGGATACCTACGCGTTTTCCCACGGCGGCGCTGCCGGCCCCTGGCAGTTTGTGCGCGGTACAGCCCGCCAATACGGTCTGGAGATCAACGATTGGTATGACGGGCGCCGGGACATTGTGGCGTCCACCGATGCCGCCCTGAGCTATCTTGCCGATCTGCACAAGCGGTTTGACGACTGGTATCTGGCCCTGGCCGGCTACAACGCCGGTCAGGGTAATGTATCCAAAGCAAAACGCCGCAATCCCGGTGCCGGCTTTTTCGATCTGAAGCTGCCCCGCGAAACCCAGGCTTATGTGCCCCGGCTGCTGGCCCTGGCAGCGGTGATCGAAGATCCGCAAGCATACGGCCTGCAGCTGCCGGTTGTGACGCCGGAGCCGTCATTTGCCACGCTTAAGACGCACAGCCAGTTTCAGCTCGACAAACTGGCTGAAGCGGTGGCCCTGGACATGGAGACCCTCTATGAGTGGAATCCGGCGCTGAGCCAGTGGTCGACACCCCCCAGGGGGCCGCACCGCATTATTGTGCCCCTGGCTGTAGAAAGCCCTGAGCAGTCCCTGAGCAACGCTCAGGCCGCCATCGACGCGGTGTCACCCCGCGCCAGGGTCGACTGGAAAGAAGTGACGGTCAAACCCGGTGATACGCTCAGCGCCATCGCCCGGCGCCACCGCACCGACGTGACCTCACTGCAGCTGGCCAATCAGCTGACCAGTTCGCGCATCCGCGCCGGCAAAAAGCTGCTGATCCCGCAAAACGCCCAGGCGCTGTCCAAATCCCCCCACGGAACAAGCAGCAAGCAGGGCGCCTTAACTTATAAAGTTCAGTCCGGTGATTCTCTGTGGAGTATCGCTCGGGCACACAACGTTAAACTCAGCAGCCTGATCCGCCGTAATCATGTCGGACCGCGGGACACTCTGGCCGTCGGCCGTACCCTGACCATCCCCGGCAAAACCGGCGCAACCCGTCACGTCACCCGGACCGTCCGCTATAAAGTCAGAAAAGGTGATTCGTTATCCCGCATCGCCAACAAATTCAACGTCAGCATCAGGCAGATTGCCAACTGGAACAATCTCGATACCCGGCGTTATCTGAAACCGGGCCAGGGTCTGCTGCTGCACGTGAACGTGGTGGGCGGCTAGCTACCGGGGCGTTCCACCCCGAGGGCCGCTTCAGCGGCAACAAAAAAGCTCTGAAAATCAAAACGGCCGCTGCGCTGGGTGGTAAGCTGGCGGATCTGGCTGACATCCGCGTCGGTGGTGCTGTTAATGTCGCCCTGCACCACCCGGGTGACCGTCACCAACGCGGCACCGTCAGGCAGGTCTACCGCGCCCACTGATTTGGCGCCGGCAGCGGGACGCGGCAACTCAAACGCATACTGCAGCACTTCCCGGGGCATGTCCGGCGTACCGCTGCGGCCCACCATCGAGGCGGTCTGCCAGCGGCCGCCCAGGCGGTTGGCCACTTCCGTTACGCTCTCACCGGCGCGCAACTCCGTCAAACCGCTCTCGCGGGCCAGCGCAATCTTTTCCAGCGCCTGCTCGCGCACCAGCGTCTGACGGATGTCGTCCGCAACGTCTGCCAGGGGTATGGGCTGCGGCGGGTATTGCTCATCCACCCGCACGATAACAATGCTGTTGTTGTCCAGTTCCACCGGCCGGCTGTTTTCACCATCCAGCACTTCGTCTTCGAACAACGCCTGCAGCACGGACGGATTGGACAACACCTCGTCGTCCCCGGGTGCGCCGCGGCTGACCCGCTGAAGCTTCTGCACCGTCAGGCCGAATGCCGCCGCGCTCTCATCCAGACTGAATCCTTCATCAAAGGCTGAGCGTTCCAGGTTCAGCGCCTCCTCAACAAACAGTTCCTCCGCCTGCAAGCGCCGCAGTTGTTCTTCCAGCGCCTCACGCTGGCTTGCAAACGCCGGGTAGTCCCGTTCCACCACTTCATTGAGACGGATCAGATGGTAACCAAATGCGGTTTTGACCGGTTCCGATATGTCCCCCGGCGACTGCAACGCCCACAGCGCCTGTTCAAACTCCGGATCAAAAATACCCTTGCCCACCGCACCCAGGGCACCATCCTGTTCCGCGGAGCCGGGATCTTCGCTGAGCTCCCGGGCCAGCGCCTCAAACGCTTCACCGTTATTGATGCGGGTGGCAATCTCGGTAATCAACTCCAACGCCGCGGCTTCGTCACGGTCCGCGTTGATCTGCACCAGAATGTGCGAACTGTCCCGCTGTTGGTCGCGCAGCGCCTCACTGCGCTGCTCGTTGTACAGCTCCTGCAGATCTTCATCCGTCACATTAATCTCCGGCGACTGCAGCAGATCTTCAACCGCCAGCTTGACGTAAGCGGCATCCACCGCCAACTCCGTCTGGTACAACACTTCGTCTTCGTCGTAGCGCAGGGCAATCTCTTCCTCGGAAACCTCTACATCCGCGCTGAAGTTCTCCACCGTTAACGGTAAAAACGCCACATCGCGCCGCTGGTTCACCAGCCGCACGGTCTCTGCCAGTTCCCATTCGGGAATGAGCGGTGAGTCCGCCAGGCCGCCGCGGATCTGCTCGCCGCTCATAAGGTTGGTGAACCAGTCTATGAACGCCGGCGGTGTATAACCCATCATCTCCACGTTCTGACGGTAAACGGCTTCGTTAAATTTGCCGTCCACCTGATACCCCGGCTCGGTGTACAACCTGTCGTTTACATGACTTGCGGGGACCCGCACGCCCAGATCGGCTGCGGTCTGGTTAAGCACTTCGCGTGAGATCAGTTGTTGTAAAGTATACTGCTGAAGTTGTATGCGATCGATCTGGCTGGGGTCAAAGTCAGCCCCCGCCTGGGACAGCAGGCGCCGCCGCTCCCGTTCGGTTTCAGCCTCCAGCACCGACTGGGTAATCTCGAAATCACCTACCGTGACAATACTCGGGCTGCTGCTGAGGAAGACGTTGGAGGCGCCGAAACCGAACAGCGTCAACACCAGTATGATGGCAACAACCAGAATCTTGAACCCGGTGCTCTGGGTGTTGTCTCTTAATTTCTGCAGCATGTTATTACCCGTATCTCGCGCGTCGCCAACTTACCAAAACAAAAAGGGCGCACAAGCGCCCTTTCCAAATTACCAAAGGATGTCTAAACGGATTGTAACCCAGGCTGAACCCAGTTCAATGGATCAAATCAATGTATCCATGCCCCGGATCCGTTGCTCTATTAGTTCAAAGCATCCTTCAATGCTTTACCCGGCTTGAACGCGGGCACTTTGGCCGCGGCAATCTGAATGGTTGCGCCGGTTTGCGGGTTACGTCCAGTCCGCGCTGCTCTTTCCCTGACCAAAAAAGTACCAAAACCAACTAACGCCACAGATTCACCGTTCTGCAAAGACTCTGTAATAGCGTCGATAGCAGCATCTAAAGCACGGCCCGCAGACGCTTTAGAAATGTCTGATGACTCTGCGATACGATCAATTAATTCGGATTTATTCACACTAGGCCCCTCAAAGTGGTGCATGCCCTCACGGCAAATCATGCTTACCGTGGTTTTCTGCGGCGGCGGGGAAACGTTCAATGAGGGAAACATCCAACCGATCCCTCAAGGCGCGCTGCCATCCGCCGTGGCCTGCTGGTCATCAGCAAACCGCAGAAGGACAAATTTATTTAACTGGATTCAGGCTAAACCATCCTTCAGCACGTTCTAAGTTTACTTACCGCCCGCCAGAAGCGCCGGCACACACCGGCCGCACTTGCCCAATCATCCGATCCCAACAATCTGACTCCGGGGCAGTACCTTCTAAACGGAATGCGTTGTGCAACACCCTGCAACTTAAGCAGATAAATCACTGTATAGTTGCACAACAATCGCGGTTGCATGTATTGCACTTGCGCGCATCTTGAGACACATTCGGAATGCACTCAAGGACGCGGGCAGCCGCAATACCATTCCCAATCCCTTGCGGGATGCGGCAGTTTATACCAACACACATCAATACACGCAAGCATGTTTACAAGGGAAACTGTGCGTGGCCGCCGTTGAATGTTAATGCGGACTGATGCCGGAACCGACGTTTTTATCTTTGCTGCTGTCGCCGGCGGTAGCGTCCACCAGACGCGGTTCAGGCGCCCGCTCCAGCGCCAACTCAAGCACATCGTCCATCCACTTCACCGCGTGAATCGTCAGGTTTTCTTTAACGTTGGCCGGAATCTCTTTGAGATCCTTCTCATTTTCCGCCGGAATGATCACATGTTTAATGCCGCCCCGGTGCGCTGCTAACAGTTTTTCCTTTAAACCGCCAATGGGCAGCACCTGGCCGCGCAGGGTGATCTCCCCGGTCATGGCAACATCCGCGCGCACGGGAATACCGGTCACCACGGATACCATGGCGGTGCACATACCGATACCCGCGCTGGGCCCGTCTTTGGGTGTGGCCCCTTCCGGCACGTGGATATGCAGGTCGAATTTCTCGTGAAAGTCCGGCTCCAGGCCCAGCGCCACGGAGCGGCTGCGCACAAAGGTCAGGGCCGCCTGGATCGACTCCTGCATGACATCTCCCAGCGAACCGGTTTTGGTCTGGCGGCCTTTGCCCGGTACCGCCACCGCTTCGATGTTAAGCAGTTCGCCGCCGGCCTGGGTCCAGGCCAGACCGGTGACCAGGCCAATCTGGTTTTCCTCTTCCGCCAGCCCGTAACTGAAACGGCGCACGCCGTTGTAACCTTCCAGGTCTTCCGGCACGATGCTGCGAACCGGTCGGGCTTTTTCCTCAGCGGCGGATAACGCCTGCTCTTTCACCACTTTACGCGCCAGTTTGGCTATCTCGCGCTCCAGGCCGCGCACGCCCGCCTCTTTTGTGTAATAGCGGATCAGATCCAATATGGCCGGGTCCGTGACTTCAAGCTGCCCCTTACCCAGACCGTTCATGCCGGTCTGCTTCGGCACCAGGTAACGCTTGGCAATATTCAGTTTTTCATCTTCCGTATACCCGGGCAGACGGATAACTTCCATGCGGTCCAGCAACGGCGCCGGGATATTCATGGAATTGGAGGTACAGATAAAAAACACGTTGGAAAGATCGTAGTCCACTTCCAGGTAGTGGTCGTTAAAGGTGCTGTTCTGCTCCGGGTCCAGCACTTCCAATAAGGCGCTGGCCGGATCGCCGCGTACATCCATACCCATCTTGTCGATTTCATCGAGCAGAAACAGCGGGTTGGCAACACCCGCCTTGGACATCTTCTGAATAATTTTGCCCGGCATGGAGCCGATGTAAGTGCGCCGGTGTCCGCGGATTTCCGCTTCGTCGCGCACACCCCCCAGCGCCATACGCACAAACTTTCTGTTGGTGGCGCGGGCGATGCTTTCACCCAGGCTGGTTTTACCCACGCCGGGCGGGCCGACCAGACACAACACCGGCCCACGCATGGCGCTGACCCGGTTCTGCACCGCCAGGTATTCAACTATGCGGTCTTTAACTTCTTCCAGGCCGTAGTGATCTTCGTCCAGAATTTTCTGCGCGGCCGCCAGATCCTTGCGGATGCGGCTTTTTTTCTTCCACGGCACGTTCAGCGCCCAATCCAGATAACTGCGCACCACGGTGGCCTCCGCGGACATGGGCGCCATCAGTTTCAGCTTGTTCAGCTCCGCCTCACACTTGTCCTTGGCTTCCTTATGCATGCCGGATTCATCGATGCGCCTCTGCAGCTCATCCACTTCACCCTGCTCATGCTCACCCATTTCCTTCTGGATGGCCTTCATCTGCTCGTTCAGATAGTACTCGCGCTGGCTCTGCTCCATCTGTTTCTTGACCCGGCCGCGGATACGCTTTTCCATTTCCAGCACGTCGATTTCAGCGTCCATGAGCTCAAGCAGAATATCCATGCGCTGCTTCAGCCCCACCGCTTCCAGAATGGCTTGTTTATCGTCGATGCTGAGGGACATCTGCGCCGCGATGGTGTCCACCAGACGGGTGGGATCATCAATACTCGACAGCGACGACAGCACTTCCTGGGGCACTTTTTTGCTGGCCTGTACATACTGTTCGAACTGGGCCAGCAGAGTGCGCGTCAGGGCATCCGTCTCGCGGCTGTCCATGTCCGGCTCGCTGTGCACCCGGGCGTCAGCGCGGATATAGGGGTCAGACACCTGCAGGTTTTCCACCGAGGCGCGCTGACCGCCTTCCACCAGCACCTTGACGGTGCCGTCCGGCAGCTTCAACAATTGCAGAATGGTGGCCACGGTGCCCATGTCAAACAGATCGTCGCCGCCCGGTTCCGCCACGTCAGCATCGCGCTTGGCCACCAGCAGAATCTGTTTGTCGTCCGCCATGGCGGCGTCCAGGGCACGAATGGAGCTTTCCGTACCGACAAACAGCGGGTGTACGCCGTGCGGGTACACCACCATGTCACGCAAAGGCAGCACGGGAATATTCTCTAGGAGGGGAGTATCAGCCACGTGGCGTCACCTCTTGTTGGTTGCAAGTGTCAGCCGCAAGTTCTCTTTACTCTTTACGTTGCAAGTACGTTGCAAGGCTGTAAAGCGGTAAAGCCGCTGAGCTGCTAAGCCTTTAAGCCGCTGAGCCGTTAGCCGCTAAGCGCCTGTGCCCGCGGCATCAGCCTCGAGCATTCGGTCGGCAGGGCCTGAAGAATTTATTCTTCAGGCGCAGCTTTGGCCTGGTCAACGTTTTCGTAGATCAGCATCGGGTCGCTTTCACCCTTGATGACACTTTCGTCGATGACCACTTTGCTGACGGATTCCGACGACGGCAGGTCGTACATGGTATTCAACAGCACAGCTTCCAGAATCGAGCGTAAGCCGCGGGCGCCGGTTTTGCGTTCCATGGCCTTGTCAGCCACCGCGCGCAGGGCGTCCTCGCGGAAATCCACTTCAACGTCTTCCATCTCAAACAGTTTAGTATACTGCTTGGTCAGAGAGTTCTTGGGTTCGGTCAGAATGCGAATTAACGCATCAGAATCCAGTTCTTCGAGGGTCGCCACCACCGGTAAGCGGCCGACAAATTCGGGTATCAGGCCGTAGCGGATCAGATCTTCCGGCTCTACCCCGCGCAGGGTTTCGCCGATACTCTTACGGTCCGCGTCACCTTTGACTTCCGCGCCGAAACCGATACCGGACTTGTCCGAACGGTCCATGATGACCTTGTCCAGACCGGCAAACGCGCCGCCGCAGATAAACAGGATGTTCGAGGTGTCGACCTGCAGAAACTCCTGCTGCGGGTGTTTACGGCCGCCCTGGGGCGGCACTGAGGCGACGGTGCCTTCAATGAGTTTCAGCAACGCCTGCTGCACACCTTCCCCGGATACATCGCGGGTGATGGACGGGTTGTCTGATTTGCGCGAAATTTTGTCAATTTCGTCGATGTAGACGATACCAACCTGGGCACGGTCCACATCATAGTCACACTTCTGCAGCAGCTTCTGAATGATGTTTTCAACATCTTCACCCACGTACCCGGCTTCGGTCAGGGTGGTGGCGTCCGCAATGGTAAACGGCACATCCAGCAGCCGCGCCAGGGTCTCCGCCAACAGCGTTTTACCACTGCCGGTGGGGCCAATCAGCAGGATATTGGACTTTGAAAGCTCAACGTCATCTTTCTTGCCGTTGTAGTTCAGGCGCTTGTAGTGATTGTAGACCGCCACCGACAGGACTTTTTTCGCATGCTCCTGACCGATCACGTATTCGTCCAGAATGTTCTTAATTTCCTGGGGAACCGGCAGTTTGCTGGATTCGCCGGGTTGCGCAGCCTCTGACACTTCCTCACGGATAATGTCGTTGCACAACTCGACACACTCATCACAAATGAAAACGGACGGTCCGGCAATTAATTTGCGCACTTCATGCTGACTCTTGCCACAGAAAGAGCAGTAAAGAAGTTTGCCTGATTCTTCGCCCTTGCCACTGTCGTCGGACATTAAGATTCCTCTGTCATCTAGTTCGCTACTTCGCTTTTATTCTTCTCGATTTTCTTCTTCGGCCGGTTTCTCAGCGTACAAAGACCTTAACCTTCTAAGACCTTCTTAACCTTCTAAAGACCCTCTCGGCGGAGCTGCCCGGCCATTAACTTCCCGGCATCTCCAAGGTCATGCGCACACGCAAATTCCGCTCAGCACGCTCAACCGGCAAACTATACCTTGCTTGCAAGCGCGTTTTAATGCAAGCCCGGAGTGTAAACACTTTGCGGGCAAGCTGCGGGAATTACGCCGGTTCCGCAGCCATTGTTGAGCGGGTCTGCTGGACCCGGTCCACCAGCCCGTACTCCAGCGCCTGATCCGGGCTCATCCAGAAATCCCGGTCGGTATCTTTGGCCACGCGCTCGATGTCCTGGCCCGTATGTTCAGCAATAATGCGGTTCAAACGCTCACGCATCAGCAGGATTTCCTGGGCCTGAATTTCGATATCCGCCGCCACCCCGCGGGAGCCGCCGCTGGGCTGATGCAGCATCATGCGTGAATTCGGCAGCGCCAGCCGTTTGCCCGGATGTCCGGCGGCAAGCAGAAAGGCACCCATGCTGGCGGCCTGGCCGACACACAGGGTACTGACGTCCGGGCGGATGAACTGCATGGTGTCATAGATCGACATACCCGCGGTCACCGAGCCGCCCGGAGAATTGATGTAAAGATGGATATCCTTGTCCGGATTTTCGGACTCGAGAAACAACAACTGGGCCACAATCAGGTTGGCCATGTGGTCCTCTACCGGGCCGACCAGAAATACGATGCGGTCTTTGAGCAGCCGCGAGTAGATGTCGTAAGCCCGCTCACCCCGCGCGGACTGCTCTACCACCATCGGCACCATGCCCAGGTTCTGTGCCGGCGCGCGCAGTGGATCGTGTATGTGAGTCATGTAATTCTCCGTTGATCAAACATGATAAAACACCTGGAACCTGGGTTCTTAGGCATAGTTAAAAAAGTCGCAGCAAAGCTGCGCTATCCGGCTGGTCAGTCGGTTGCCTGCTTGTCGGAACTTTCGGCAGCGCTCGCATCAGCACTGTCCGGCGCGCTGTCCTCAACCGCCGCTTCAGCCGGCTCTTCCGGCGCCTCTTCAGGTGGAAGAGCACGGCCGCTGATAACATCATCATAGCTGGAATCGACGTTTTCGATCTGCGCAGAAGCTAATATGTGGTCAACCACCTGATCTTCAAGTACACCCATTTCCAGATTCTGCATCTGTTCCGGGTTGCTGCGGTACCAGGCCACCACCTGTTCCGGCTCACCGTATGAGGCGGCCATCTCCTGCAGACGCTGGTCAACCCGCTCTTCATCCGCGGACATCTCTTCGGTTTTGATGATCTCATTGACCACCAGGCCCACTTTTACCCGGCGTTCAGCCTGTTCCTGGAACAACTCATCGGGCAATTCCGGCGCTTTGCCCTGGCCGCCCATCTGAAATTGACCGAGCATCTGCTCCTTCAAGACATGGATTTCCCGGTGCACCACCGCATGCGGCAACTGAACCTCATGTAATTCCGCGATTTTATCCATAACCTGTTGTTTAACTTGATTTTTTATAGCGCCGTCAAGTTCACGCTGCATGTTTTCGCGCACTTCGTCGCGAAACGCGGGTTCACCGCCCTCTTCAACTCCGAACTCTTTAAAAAATTCGTCATCGAGGTCCGGCACCTGGGCTTCTTTCACTTCTTTAACGGTGACCGAAAAGCGCACGGTTTTACCCTGCAGCGCCTCAGCCCGGTAGTCGTCCGGGAAAGTGGCGTCAAACTCCGAACTTTCACCCGCCGCCAGGCCGCGTACACCCTGATCGAAGTCGTCGATCATCTGCCCCTGGCCGATGCGGAACTCCACATCTTCACCATCGGTGCCTTCCGCCGGTTCACCGTCCAGCAAGCCGGAAAAGTCCACCATCACCTGATCACCTTCAGCCGCCGCACGCTCCACCGGCTCAAACTTCGTGCGCTGTTCCTGCAACCGGCTGACCATGTTTTGCAGATCTTCATCGTTGATTTCCGCCACCGGGCGTTTAACCGCCACCTTGCCCAGGTCAGCCAGTTCAACCACCGGAAACACTTCAAACGTGGCGGTAAACTCGAAATCGATACCCGGCTCCATTTTCACCACTTCCAGATTGGGCGAACCCGCCGGATTCAGCTCTTCCTGCTGTACGGCTTCCACAAAACTGGATTGCATGAGTTCCCCGGCCACTTCCGCCCGCACGGCGGTGCCGTAGCGGCGGCGCACTTCTTTCAGCGGCACCTTCCCCGGACGGAATCCGGGCAGGCGCACCTGGCCGCGGGCATCCTGCAGCTTGGCGGTGATTTTGCTTTCGAAGTCCTCACTGGGCAAAGCAATGGTCAGACGGCGTTCCAGGCCGCTGGTCGTCTCTATCGATACATTCATAGGCTTGAGCAGAGTTCTTGGAATAGTTGTAGATCAGCGTGGAAAAATGGGGTGGACGATGGGGCTTGAACCCACGACCGCCGGGATCACAACCCGGAGCTCTACCAACTGAGCTACGCCCACCATTGTTCCAAAGGGAGGAAATTATAAGCCTGCCCCGGCATATGCGCTAGATGTTTTGCAAAGGTGCCAGCCGCGCAAGGCGCGCCGACGAAGACAAACCTCGAACTCGAGACAGCCGGAAAATGGTATACCGTTCGGAGATCAGAGCGATGTTTTTGGCCGGAGGCCAAAAACTCGAAAACAACCGCAAAGCGGTTGGACTCGACAACAACCGCGCAGCGGTTGTATGGCACGCCCGGCAGGACTCGAACCTGCAACCCTCGGCTTAGAAGGCCGATGCTCTATCCAGTTGAGCTACGGGCGCATGCACTGACCCGTTACGAGCTGGTGAAGGAAATTGGTCGGGGTAGAGAGATTCGAACTCCCGACATCCTGCTCCCAAAGCAGGCGCGCTACCAGACTGCGCTATACCCCGGTTTGTGCGGCGTGGATCATACTACGCCAGACCCCGGGGTCAATCTGTGCACCGGGTAAAATTTGTCCGCGCCGCTCCCGGCGCCGGTCCGAAATCAGTAGACTAGTCGTTTTGGAAAGTGGCTGATGAATCTGGACAACCCCCCCACCCCGGCCGGCGCGCGGCGTTACCGGCAACAGCAACCCGGCGCGGCGGTATGACCGCGCAAATTATCGACGGCAATTCCATCGCCAAATCGCTGCGCGCGGATATTGCTGAGGAAGTTCGGCGCTGGCGGGCGGACGGCAAGCGCCTGCCCGGGCTGGCGGTGATCCTGGTGGGGAATGATCCGGCGTCGGAAGTCTATGTGCGCGGCAAACGCCGGGACTGCGACGAGGTGGGCTTCCATTCCGAGGTTCAGCACCTCAGCGCCAATGTCACCCAGCAGGATCTCGAGGAGCGCATCCGCGTGCTCAATGAAGACGCCAGCATCGACGGCATTCTGGTGCAAACCCCGTTGCCGGAACACATCGATGAAGACCGGGTCATCGACTGTATCGACCCGGCCAAGGACGTGGACGGCTTCCACGCTTACAACATCGGGTTGCTGGCGCTGCGCAGACCGGCGTTCCGCAGCTGCACCCCCAAGGGGGTTATGCTGCTGCTGGAGGCCATCGGCGTTGAACCCAGGGGCATGGATGCCGCGGTGATCGGCGCTTCCAACCATGTGGGCCGTCCGATGGGTCTGGAATTGCTGCTGGCCGGCTGCACGGTCACCACCGCACACAAGTTCACCCGCGACATCGCAGACAAAATCCGCCTGGCGGACATTGTGGTCTCCGCTGTGGGCAAACCCGGCCTGGTACCCGCGGACTGGATAAAACCCGGCGCCATAGTCATCGACATCGGCATCACCCGGGGAGAAAACAACAAGCTGTACGGCGACGTGCAATTTGACGCGGTAAAAGAAGTAGCCTCGTGGATCACCCCGGTACCCGGCGGGGTCGGCCCCATGACCCGGGTGGCGCTGCTGCAGAATACCCTGCAGGCGGCGCGCTCCCAGCACGCGCTGAAGGCCCAACTCAGCGAACAGGACGGTTGAGCCTTGCACAACCGGGTATTTGTATCCGACCTGCATCTGGAAGACCCCGACGGGCCGGCTTTTCTGCGTTTCAGCGAATGCCTGGCGGCTGAATCCGCATGGGCTGACGAGATCTACATCCTCGGCGACCTGGTGGAAATGTGGATCGGTGACGACGATAACAGCCCGCTGGCTGAACGGCTGCGGGAGGTATTGCGGCGCACCGCAGCCGTCTGTCCGGTGGCGCTGATGCACGGTAACCGGGATTTCCTATTCGGCGACGAGTTCGCCCGGGACTGCGGCGTGACCCTGCTGGCGGACCCGCATATCACAGACGACGGCATTCTGTTGTGCCACGGCGACAGCCTGTGCACCGACGACGCGGAGTATCAGCAGATGCGCAAGCTGCTGCGCAGCGCCGCCTGGCAGGCGGATATCCTCGCCAAGCCGCTGCCTGAACGTATTGCCCTGGGCCGCGGCATGCGCGCCCAGAGCCAGGCGGCTAATGCTAACAAGGCGGCCAACATCATGGACGTGAACCCGGGCGCCACGCTGGAGCTGCTGTCGGCCCATAACAGCCGCATCCTGGTGCATGGCCACACGCACCGCCCGGGCATACATCATCTGCAAAACGGCAGTGAAGCCTGCCGGCGCATCGTCACCGGCGCCTGGGAGCGCTGCGGCTGGTTGTGCCGTCAGCAGCAGGCTGAATTTACATTGGAGTGTTTTACCCTGGCACGCCGCTATGGAACCTGAAGTGGTCATCGCGGCTGGTGATCAGCTCCGCGTCCGCCTCCAGGAATAACCGCACCCGCGGCTGCAGATCTTCACCCGTATCCGCAGCCACTTCCCGCGCCATGCTGAGGTAGTCTTCAAAATGCCGCGCCTCGGAGTGCACCAGTTGCCGGTACAAAACCTGCACCGGCTCCGGCAGCACCTCCAACAGCCGCACAAACCGTTCACAGGAACGCGCTTCCACCACCGCCCCCAGCACCAGCAGGTCGATCAGGCGTTGGGGCTCAGCGTGGCGTACCTGTTTGTGCAACTGTTGCGCATAGCGGGCGGACGACAGGTGCCGGTAAGGCACATCCAGGCTCTGCATCAGATCCAGCACCTGCTCAAAATGCCGCAGCTCTTCCCGCGCCAGACGTGACATCAAGTGCAACAGGCGCGACTGATCCACGTATTTGTACATCAGGCTCAGGGCTGAACCGGCGGCTTTTTTCTCGCAGTTGGCATGGTCGATCAACAACACATCCAACTGCGCCGGTGCCGCGGCCAGCCAGGCGTCCGGCGTCGGCGCCGCCAGGAATGCCACCGCCGGGTGACTGTCAGCGCGGCTCATATATAGGTACCCGCGCGGGCAGGCCCCGGCTCGCAGCGCATGCCGGTACTGCTCATGTCGGTACCTTAAAGTTGCGCTCGTAGTGGGCCAGCGAGCGCCGGTAGATTTCCGCGTCTATGGTTTGAATCACCTGCAGGGCGCCGGGTTGCGGGGACTGCTGCGCGACCGGAGATCCCGCCCGTACCGCCAGCCCGCCGGCGCTTAAGCTGCGTGAGCCGCTGACCAGAAAGCGCAGCAGTTCGTACTGTTGCTCAGCGCCATCCAGCATACAGATGCCCGCCTCTTCACAGGCGTGCTGATAATCTTCCGCGTTGGTGACATGCAGGCAGAAGCCCAGCACCTCGGCCCTGAGACTGTGCAGACGCTGCCAGATTTTTGTCTGCTGCGCCTCGTCATAACCGTTCCACTGCACAATTTCGTGGGCAAAGCGCTTGCAGCCGCGGCACACGAGGTCGCCATAAGTAGTTGAGCAGATCCCCACGCAAGGCGTGCGTTTAGTCCGGGCCATTAATCTCTGGTGAATTTTTGCGAACTTGGAATAGCCGCCTAGGATGCGGTGGTTGGGGTACGAAAGGCAAGCCTGAATCGCAGTTTTCGCAGCGCCTGATGCAAATTGTAACGCTCCATCACGCCCATCACATGATCGGGGTCGTACAATACCCTCTGCAGCATGTCCTGTACCGGCGCCAGGTCGGTATCAAGTTCGCGGCTCAGACGAGCCAGATAAGCGTGGGGCGACTCCTGCGCGCGCCGCTGCAGGCGCGGTTCACGCACGGAGTTACAGAACGACCGGAAGATCCGCTCTCCGGCATGGCGGCGTTGCGGCCGGCGCCGCCAGAACACCGCCGCAACCGCCAGCAACAGGCTGCAGGCACTGCCGACCACCAGCGCCACGCCAATCTTCATGGGCGTAAGTTTTCCAAACAGACGCTTCAACACATCACTCTGGGTGGCGCTGTCGTAACCGACCACCCACAGGTTCCAGCGGTACTCCAGGGAGTCCGCCCAGCGCAGCATATCGTGCAGCACACCCTGGTCGGCGAGCCGCGCGGCAGACAGAAACGACAGGCTGGCGCGGTCCTCATTGTTGATGGCGGCATCAAAACCGCTCTCCACCCGGGCCGGCGCCACCGCGCTGGTGGGATCGAAGCGGGTCCAGCCGCGGCCTTCCAGCCAGACTTCAATCCAGGCGTGGGCATCATACTGGCGCACCACCATGTGACCGGTGAGCGGGTTGACTTCACCCCCCTGGTAGCCGCCGACCATGCGCGCCGGAATGTCCACCGAACGCAGGGCAAACGTCACCGCGCCGGCATAGTGGGTGCAGAAGCCGCGCCGGGTGTCGAACCAGAACTGGTCGATACTGTCGCGGCGGCCGAGGGTCGGCGGGTTCAAGGTATAGACAAAGGGTTGTTCGCGGATGTCCGCCATCATGGCCGCGACCATGGCTTCCGCGCTGCCGGTGCGTGCGCGCAGCCGGGTTGCATAATCCCGCAGCCGCGGGTTATCACCGGCGGGAGTGGCGGTCTCCCGCCGGCGGATCTCGTCGGCCAGTTCAAGGTCCATGGCATAACCCGGATTGCTGCCCACCCGGTAACGCAGAACCGACAACACCGGTTCCGGGTTCTGCAGGCGGTAATCGCCCAGCATCTCAAAACGGCCGGGAAAGCGGATGGGGGTGTCCAGCGCGTACAACCATTTACTTTGCGTGGGCTCGAGGAAAATCTCGTAATCCAGGGCCACCTCGCTGCCCAGTTCCGGATTAATGTTGTTCAGCGGGTCCGCCAACGCCCAGGTGCCGTATTTAAAATCCGAATACACCAGGCCGCGCCAGTACAGGTCCCGTTGCTGCGGCACGTCGCCGTTAAACACCACGCGGAAGGCCAACTCGTCGGAGCGGCCGAGCCGCGCCACGTCACCCGGCGTCAGCGTATCACTCAAGCCGGTGGTGGCGGCGCTGGGCACCGGTATGGACCACAGCGGCGCAATACGCGGGAACAGCATGAATACAACCAGAGTCAGCGGCAGCGCCTGCAGGATCAAGCCTGCCGCGATACGCAGCGACGCCACCGGACGCACCCGGCTCTGCAGCTGATTCAAGCCCACCATGGCGGCTGTGACCACCACCGCCGCCACCAGTTGATACAACGTTAAGGCCAGGCTCTGATCGAACAGGAAGGCTGTGGAGATCAGGAAGTAGCTGAGGTAAATGACAATGTAGGCGTCCCGGCGGTTCTTCATTTCCACCAGCTTCAGGGCAAAAGCCAGCACCAGCAGGGACGTCGCCGCTTCCAGAGACAGGTTGTCATAGCCGCTGGCCACCAGCCCCAGCACGGCGGCAATCACCAGCAGAGTTTTTACCCAGCCCGGCGGATAACCCCAGCGGCCGCGGTACACCTGGGTGCGCCAGTAACCGCAGAATAAGCCTACGCCGAAGATCCACAGCGAGATGGACTGACCCAGCGGCAGGATGACCACCAACTGGGCAACCATCAGCAACGCCAGGCTGTTGCGCGGAATCTGATACGCCACGCCGGCGTACTGCTCACCCGCCATGGCCGAACAGCGCCAGTTCTTTTAACACCACGTCCAGGTGCCCCTGCCCCACCCCGGGAGAAATATCTTTACCGGGCAGGCGCACGCCAAATTCAAGACCGGCGCGGGTAGCCTGCAGGGCAAAGCCGGTCAGGCGGCTGAGTTTCTCTTCCGTGCCGCCGGGGGTATCCGCAAAGTCGAACCACAGGCGCGGCTCAACATAACTGGCGTAACGCTTAACCACCAGTTCATCCGCCCGGGCGTAAGAGCGCCACAGGATGTTGCGCACCGGGTCGCCGGCTACATAGTCGCGGATATCAACAAAATCATCGCTGCCCAACGGATCAATCAGCACGCCGTCGTCACGGTGCCGGGCCGACTGGGTATTCGGCACATCCTGAAATATCGGTTTTGGGTAAACCAGCGCGCGGGCATTGATGTCCACCCAGGTCCAGGCACGCAGCAGGCCCAGCGGGAAGTACGTCTCCACCAGCAGCCGGCCCGGCTGCAGCCAGCCGCGCTGGTGGCTGGTGACATACAGTTTCACTTCGCTGGCTTCCTCGTCGAAGATCTCCACCCACTGTTTAAACCCTTCCGGCCAGCCCACCTGAATGCCCTCACGGCCGCTGCCCTTGGGGCGCGTGACCCGCACGGTGAGTGCAATGTCCTCGTCGACAAAGCCCTGCTCCGCTTCCGCCAGCTCCAGGCTCAAGCCGGACAGGTTGCGGAAGGTATAGAGGATGGTGACCACAAACATGCTGCCCAACAGGAAGGCTACGCCGTACACCAGACTGTTCTGATAGTTGATCGCACCGAGAATCAAAACCACCAGCAGGCAGCCGAAGGTAAAACCGCTGGCGGTGGGGAAGATGAAAATATTCGACTGGCTGAGGGTAATCCGCTGGCCGGGTGGAATGCGCCGATCCAGCCAGGCGCCGAAGCGTTTATTCAGCGCGGGCTGTTTTACAAACGTCCCTGGGGAGGTTTCCGCAGTCACGGTCTTCAGGCGACAACGTCAACGCTGCCTAACAGTTTTTGCGCCAGCGCGCCGCCGCCGTGGCCAGTGAAGTCGGCGGATTCCCGCAGGCGGTGTTCCACGCAGGCCGGCAGCACCGCCTGCACGTCTTCCGGCACCACGTGGGTGCGGTTGTGCAACAACGCCCAGGCTTTGGCACCCTGCAGCAACGCCAGCGCGCCGCGGGGCGACAAACCAAATGCAAATTCTCCCCCCTGGCGGGTAAATGCCACCAGCCGCTGCACATAGTCCACCAGCGGGTCGGAGATTCTGATGCTGTCCACGGCGCTCTGGATCTGCTGCAGTTCGCGCAGGTTCAACTGCGCGCTGAGCGCTTCCAGATGCTGCCGGCGGTCACCGTGCAGCAGCAGTTCGCGCTCCGCGGCAGGGTCCGGATAACCCAGTTCAATGCGCATCAGAAACCGGTCCAGCTGGGATTCCGGCAACGGGAAGGTACCCGCCTGGGTGGATGGGTTCTGGGTGGCGATAACAAAAAAGGGTTCCGGTAACTTTTTTGACTCTCCATCCGTGGTCACCTGGCGTTCTTCCATGGCTTCCAGCAGCGCGCTCTGGCTCTTCGGGGTTGCGCGGTTGATCTCGTCCGCCAGTACCAGCTGGGCAAATATCGGCCCTTCTATGAAGCGAAAGCTGTCAGTTTTCTTATCAAAAATGGCAGCGCCGATCACGTCGGAGGGCAATACGTCAGAGGTAAACTGAATACGGTTGTAGGTTAGCCCCAGGGCCCGGGCCAGGGCGTGGGAGAGCAGCGTCTTACCCATCCCCGGCAGGTCTTCTATGAGCAGGTGACCGTCAGCAAAAAGGCATGCCATGCTCAGCTTGATCTGCTGCCGTTTACCCAGCAGAACGCCGTCCAGCGCCGTTTCTATGGCCTGAACCTTAGCCTGAATCTGTTCCCGCGAAAGTACCCCCACACGGGCATCCGCCTGGGAGATTTCCGCGGTATTCGGGATGGTTGACGTCATGTGCAGTATTAGCCCTTAACGGCGGCTTTCTTCAGCCGTGATTGTGCAGTTCCAGCACATTGGCATCGGGGCTGAATTGAGTTTCCCGGCGCTGTTTCATTTTGTCATTACGCGCCAAGGATAGCTTTTCAAGATACCTGTCATCTATGTCGCCAGTCACGTATTGGCCATCAAATGCGGAACACTCAAAGTCATCCACGGAGGGGTTGCCTTCCCGGGCGCTGGCTTTCAGGTCGTTGATGTCCTGATAAATCAGCCAGTCCGCGCCGATAATCCGCGCCACCTCTTCATCGCTGCGCTGATGTGCAACAAATTCTTCCCGGGCCGGCATATCAATGCCGTATACGTTCTGATACCGCAGCGCCGGCGCTGCTGACGCCATGTACACTTTTTTGGCGCCGGCTTCCCGCGCCATCATGATGATCTGCTCGGTGGTGGTGCCGCGCACGATGGAGTCGTCCACCAGCAGCACATTCTTGTCGCGGAATTCCAGTTCGATGGCATTCAGTTTCTGGCGTACCGATTTTTTGCGCTGCTGCTGGCCGGGCATGATAAAGGTGCGCCCGATATAGCGGTTTTTCACAAAGCCTTCCCGGTACTTGACGTTCAACCGGTGGGCCAGCGGCAACGCCGCGGTGCGGCCGGTATCGGGGATGGGAATCACCACATCGATGTCGTGGCTGCGCTGGCTGTAACGGTTAACAATCCTGTCAGCCAGATACTCGCCCATACGCAGCCGGCTTTTGTAGACCGATATATCGTCAATGATCGAATCCGGCCGCGCCAGGTAGACGTGCTCAAATATGCAGGGCACCAGGCGCGGGTTTTCAGCGCACACCTGCCGGTGCAGTTTGCCTTCATTGCTGATAAACACAGCCTCCCCCGGCGCCACGCTGCCGAGCATCTGAAAGCCGAGAATATCCAGCGCCACGGATTCAGACGCCAACATGTAGTCTGTGCCGCTTTCCGTCTCGCGCTGACCGTAAACAAGCGGACGAATGCCGAACGGGTCGCGGAAGCCAACCACGCCACTGCCGATGACCATGGCAACCGCCGCATAGGCGCCGCGGCAGCGCCGGTGCACACCGGCCACCGCTTTAAATATCTCCGCCGCTGACGGGTCCAGCGCACGCTGCTGCTGCAGCTCGTGGGCAAATATGTTGAGCAGAACTTCAGAATCGCTGTTGGTATTTATGTGACGCAGATCTTCCGCAAATAAATCCGCCTTCAACTCATCCGCGTTGGTCAGATTGCCGTTGTGCGCCAGCGTGATGCCGTACGGCGAGTTTACATACATGGGCTGGGCTTCAGCGCTGGTGGAACTGCCGGCGGTGGGATAACGCACATGGCCGATGCCGGTGCGCCCCTGCAGAAGCTGCATGTGCGCCTGACGGAATACATCACTGACCAGGCCGTTGCCCTTACGCAGATGCAGGTTGCCGCCGTCGCTGGTGACCATGCCCGCGGCATCCTGGCCGCGGTGCTGCAATACTGTCAACGCATCATAGATTTCCTGGTTAACCCCTTTGTGGGATACAATTCCAACCAGTCCGCACATGTTTTAGTCGCCCCCGCAGCCGTGCCTGTTCAGTATAGGTTGTATCGCCGCCGCTGTCTTAGCCATGTTGAATCGTCTCATTGCGCCGCTGTGTTATTCCACCGGCGCCGGCAGCAGTTTGTCGGGCATGGTGACATCCTGCGCCATGGTTCTGGCCCGTCCCAGCAGCCCGCGGACTTCGTCTTCAAATGCCAGCAACTCTCCCTGCAGGTTGGAGGCCCGCCACCAGGAGGTTTCGTGCGCAATTTCACGCAAGCCCATTAACAGCACCACACACACCAACAGGCCGCGCGCGCTGCCGAATAGAAAACCCAGAAAACGGTCGGTGCCGCTGAGCCCGGTGCTGGCGATCAGGCGTCCGAGAAACCACTGCAGCAGACTGGCGGCAATCAGGGTGGCGATAAACAATACTGCAAAGCCAATCACCAGACGCACCTGGCCGCCGCCCCAATCGCGCGGAATATAACCGGCAAACTGCTGGGAGAAGTAAATGGCCACAACAAAGGCCAGTACCCACGCCGCCAGGGACAGCACCTCTTTGACCAGGCCGCGGTACAGGCCAATCATTGCTGACAGCAGCACGATCACCAGGATCACCAGGTCAAGGGTAGCCAACGAAGTGGGCACTTCCGGCACTACGGCTCCATCTCCACAACAGCCGGCTGCACGGAAAACTGCTCCATGATCACCTGGCGCATGTTGTCCGCATCCGCCCTGTCGAGCAGCGGTCCTACCGCCACCCGGTGCAGGATGCTGTTGTTGTCCTGCTTGACGGTGGATATAAACGCTTCATAGCCGGCGGCGCGCAGCCGCTCGCGAAAACTGCGGGCGTTTTTCTGCTGGGCAAAACTGGCCGCCTGCACAGCCCAGACGGCGGTATCGCGGTCCGCGGGAAACAGTTTAGGTTCGCCGACCCGGGTGCCGTCGGCGCTGACAAAACCTTCATCGCTGACTTCTTCGCGTAAGGTGCTGACCCGCTCGACCACATCCGAGGCCGGCACCACATCATCAAAACGAGGTACCTGTGCGGACACCGCCGGTGCCTGGGGCATGGCCGGCGCCTCGCGGATCGGTACGCCGGCACCATCAAACAACATCGGCAGGAAAATCACCGCCAGGGCGATCAGGAAAATCGATCCGGTCACACGATACCTGTTGCGCTCATGCATATACAAAAACTTCTAACGTGGGCATCTGTATCAGACAGCCAGCCACGCAAATTGCTCAACGGCATTAAATGAACCAAATACTAGAATAACATCTCCTCGTGCCGTTGCCGAACCCGCCGCCTCCACAGCCAGCCCGGCGTCAGCCACCGCCCGGGCCGGCACAGCCATGGCCGCCTGCAGGTCCGCAGCGCTCATGCCGCGTTCACCCCGGGTGTCGATCAACAACAGCGGCACCTCTCCAAGCTGTTGCAGCCGCGCCGCCACGGCGGCGTGGTCCTTATTCTTCAGCATGCCGCAAATCAGTACCCGCGGCTGCAGGCCGCGCTGTTGCAACTGGTCCAGCAGAAAATCCACTCCGGCCGGATTGTGCGCCACATCCAACACCCAGGTGCGCTGATATTTTTGACAAATCTGCATACGGCCGGGCAGTTCAACCCGCGCCAGGCCCTGCAGGTTCAGGGGCACGCGGCCGCCGGTAACCGCCGCCGCGGCGGCCGCCGCCAGTGCCGCGTTCTGCGCCGCCAGGGAACCCGCGGACGGAAGTTCCGGGTCATGGAAGTCCCGCCCGTAGACCCTGGGGGTAAGCGCCAGCGACTCCGCTGCGGCCAGCACCCCAGCGGGCATATCCGGGCCGGTAATCAGCACCTGCCCCCGGCGCAGTATCCCCGCCTTCTCGCCGCCAATCTGATCCAGGGTGTCGCCGAGAAACTCCTGATGATCAAAACTGATGCTGGTAATCACCGCCACATCCGCATCAACGGCGTTAAAAGCGTCCAGGCGTCCGCCCAGACCAATTTCCAGAATGCACACATCCACCGCGGCGCGCTGAAAAATATACAACGCCGCCAGCGCGGCAAATTCAAAATAAGTTAACGTCAGGTCCTGCCGGCTGGCTTCCACCGCGGCAAAAGCATCACAGATGACCCGGTCCGGCTGTTCGCGGCCCTGCACTCGGATGCGCTCGTTAAATTTGTGTACGTGGGGGGACAAAGTGGTACCGGCCACCAGTCCGCTGTCCGTCAGTATCCTCTCCAATGCCACCGCGGTGGAGCCTTTGCCGTTGGTGCCGGCAATCGTCACAACTTTGCCGTTGGCGCCGTGAGGTTTTTGCAGCCCCATGCGCTCCACCATCTGCTGCATGCGCGACAAGCCCATGTCAATGGTCTGCCAGTGCTGTTCGGAAATATGGGCCAGCCAGGCCGGCAAGTCTTTTTTCACGACGGGCCGGCCGCCGCAACTCCCTGTAGAGCACTGCTGAGGTCCGCACATTGCGCCTGCAGCGCCCGGGCACACTCGTCGACGTCATCCGGGTGCGCGGCCATGGTCTGCACCAGCGCGCTGCCCACAACCACGCCGTCGGCACGGGCGCCCACCTGGGCGGCGGTCTGCGGATCTTTAATGCCGAAGCCGACACAAACCGGCAGGTCCGTCATGCCGCGCAGCTCGCGGACCCGCGCGCCCACTTCTTCAGGCTGCAGATTGGCGGCACCGGTGATGCCTTTCAGCGAAACGTAGTAAACAAAGCCGGACGCTTTGCTGAGAATCTGCCGCGCCCGTTCCGGCGTAGTGGTGGGCGCAACGAGGAAAATCAGATTGATGTCGCAGGCCGCCAGTTCAGCGCGCAGACCATCCGCCTCTTCCGGCGGCAGGTTAACCATAATCAGACCATCCACACCGGCCTCCTGGGCGCGGCTGGCGAAATTCTGCTGCGCCAGCACGGAATTCAGATAGCCCATCAGAACCACCGGGGTGTCTGCATCACGCTGGCGGAATTCGCTGACCATGGCCAACACATCACCCATGCTGATGCCGTTGGCCAGAGCCCGTTCACTGGCGGCCTGAATGGCCGGCCCTTCCGCCTCCGGGTCCGAAAACGGCACACCCAGTTCCAGTACGTCGGCACCGCCGGCGGCCAGCGCATGCATGGCCGCCACGGTGTGCCCGCGGGTGGGATCACCGGCGGTGACAAAGCTGACCAGGGCCGGGCGGCCCTGTAACTGTTGAAAGACTTTATCGATACGGGTC
>JANQOA010000099.1 GCA_028279305.1 Pseudomonadales bacterium | reverse complement strand
CTATACGCTGAAAAGCGGCAGCCGCGGCACCCGCTCGGATACCAACCCGGGGGGTGATCATACCGGTATCTACAACCAGGATTGGGAATGGACCGGCGCCGGCGATCTGGATGCCTGCAACGGTATGACCGTGGACGGTCAATACGGCTATTACGTCACCGAAACCTATCCGTACATTCTCGGCTGCTTCAGCGGCACTCCGGACGCCTCCTTTACCAAGTAGCCTGCCGCCCGGCAGCCCGGCACTATACCTCGGTATATAGAAAGCGCCCGTCGTGTTCGCGCCGCACTAAACGCAGGCCAACACGCCGGGCCACCCGGGTGCTGAATGGAAATTCGCGGCCGGCAATGGTAAACCAACCGATATATCCCATGCGCACCGGACGTTCCGCCGGGTAACGGAAGGTGGTCAGCAACGACTGGAAATTGTGGGTTTCGATATACCAGATGGGGATTCCCGGGTTCGGCCAGTTAAGTTGCGCGCGCGCTTTATTTAGTTTTTTGCGCCTGTGGTCCGGGTGGGTCCAGCCTTTGTAGCCATAACGGAAACCCTTCGGTACCAGTACATCCAGTTGCGGCGTCACCCGCGCCCGTTCGGTGGCATAAAACGCGTATCCCACCAACTCCCCGTGATAGAAATTGCCGATGCAGCGGTCGCCGCGGCCGCCCGCCATGCTGATGAAGTCGTCATCCAGCCCCTCGTTGCTGTCCACATAGCGGGCCAGTTCGTCAAATTCCACATAGCGCGTGGTATAACCCTCAGCCAGCACCACCGGCGGCCGCTCCGGGTTAAGGGGATTCGCCGCTACCCGGTGAACGCGCAGACCGAGTTTTGATACAACGGTCATCAACACCCAATAGAGCAGCCGCCCCCAACCCCACAGGCGGGCCTGGTCGCGCATCCGCTGGTAGCGGCTAAGAGTAGAAGCGTTCATATACAGCGCCCCGGGGGACAAACTCCATGCCAATCCACTTGGCGCGGCGGCTGGCAAAAGGAAACTGGCGGCCGAACCACCCGAACCAGCCTATATAACCCATGTGCATCCGCTGTTCCCGTGGCGGACGGTAGCTGCGCAGCAGCGAAGGATAGTTATGCGTCTCGATGTAAAACAAGGCCGGCAGACGGTTGCCGTGCACCTGGTTCATGACAAACAAACGGCTGCCCGCCAGGCTGGCGCGGCGGTGCTGGGGCTGGGTCCAGCTTTTGTAGCTATAGGTAAAGCCGGTGGGTACCACCACATCCAACTTGTCGGTGGCGCGCACCCGGGTGGAAGTTAGAAAAGAAAAACCCACCAGTTCACCCCCATAAAAGCTGCCCACGCAGAGGTCGCCGCGTTCTCTGGCGCCGTGCAGAAAAGCTTCGTCGAGTTCGGGTAAACGGCCGGCATAAGCGTCCAGTTCGTGCAGCTGCACCTGCCGGTTGCTGTATCCAGGCGGCAATTCAACCGGTTGCATGTTGGCAAAAGTAGGACCGACAAAAACATAGTGCAGGCGCAGGCCAAGCACTTTGTCGGCCGCCGCCATCACATACCAGTAAAGGGTTCTGGCCAGACCCCAATCATCCTTGCGTTGCGCAAACCTGTTGAACGCGCCCGTGCGCTTTTCCCGCGTTTGCGGCATCTATGCCCCGTTTTGTGTTTGCTCGAGTCAGGTAGCAATCACCACCCTGGCCGCCTGCAGCTGCAGTGCGGCATTGGCAATGTGTTCACGGGCACCGCGCAGCTGGTTGCCGAAAAATTCAATTTCGTCGTCACGTATCGACGGATTGACCTTCTGCAACCGCAGCAACCGTTCCCGCTCGCCGCCTACTACATCGTCTACCTTAACATAAGCGGCTTCAATCAGCGTCTCATTCTGCGCTTGCGCCAGCTTGTCAGCCCGCTGCAACAAGCGCTCCAACTCGCCGCGGATCTCCTTGATCACCGCCAGGCGTGCCGATTTGCGGATGCTGCTGCACAGTGTATTCAATTGGTCGTGGGTAAGAATGCCTGTCAGGTCACGGTTTTCACTGTCCAGCAATATCCTGATGGGGGTCGGCGGCAGGAAACGGTCTACCTGATAGATTCTGGGCGCCCGGCATTGCATCACATAAAAGCACTCCAGCAGCAGCGTGCCGGCCGGAAACGTCTTCACCGACAGCGTGCTGATGGCGGTGTTACCCAACTCCGACCCCAGCAACAATTCCATTACTCCGGATACAATGGGGCTTTCCCAGGACAGAAACTCCATATCTTCACGGGCCTGGGCTTTATCCCGGTCGAATGTCACGGTCAGCCCGTCATCCCCCAGCAACGGGAAATGGCCGGTTAACATATGCTCGGTGGGGGTGAGCACCAGGCTGTGCTCCGAGTGGTGCTCGTGTTCTACACCGAAGGCGTCAAACACCAACGACATGTATTCCTGCAGGGTATCCTGCTGTTCGCTGGCGCGGATGGCGGCAATCACGTTATCCGCTACTTCTTTATTACAGGAATTCAGCTCCAATAGCTGATCCCGGCCGTTGCGCAGATCTTCGCGCAGGCGCCCGGCATACTCACCCGTAGCCTGCACCAGCGCATCAACCTCCCCGGCCGGCGGCTGCGCGGTTGTTAACAATGGATCCAACAGCGGCTGCAGGCGCTGTAAAACAGCGGCGCCTGCTGAGAAGCTGTTGCAGAATGCATCCATGCCTTCGTGGTACCAACGGTATAACACCTCCTGTGCCGAGCCGCTGATATAGGGCACGTGAATCTCAATGTCGTGCTGTTGGCCGATGCGGTCCAGGCGCCCGATCCGCTGCTCCAGCAGGTCCGGATTAACCGGCAGATCAAACAGCACCAGATGGTGGGCAAATTGAAAGTTCCTGCCTTCACTGCCTATCTCGGAACAGATCAGCGTCTGCGCGCCGCTTTCCTCTTCCGCAAAGTAGGCGGCCGCCCGGTCGCGTTCAACAATGGACAGGCCCTCATAAAACGCCGCGCTGCGGATACCCACGTTCAGATGCAGGTGTTTCTCCAGATCCACTGCGGTTTCAGCATCCGCGCAAATCAACAACACCTTGTCCGTGCGGTGTTGTTTAAAGAATTCCTGCAGCCAGGCCACCCGGGGATCCAGCGCCAGCCAGTTCACGCCAAGCTCACGCAGCTGGGATTCGGGTTGCACCCCCTGCATGTTTACCCCTGCGGGCAGTTCCTCAGGCATGGCCAGGGGATAACCGTGCACCCGCCGTTGCGGAAAACCGGCAATGGCCGCACGGGTATTCCTGAATAACACGCGCCCGGTGCCGTGACGGTCCAGCAGTTGACGGATCACCGCATCCGCTGAGGCCGGCGCCGCTTCACCCTCCAGCAGGTTTGTCAGCAAAGCCTGCTGCTCCGGCGCCAGCGGCGGCAGACCCGTGCCATCATGGGCCAGCAGGGTTTGCACCAGCGCGTTTACTTCCACGTAGTGCAATTGCTCGTCGCGAAACGCAGACAGATCACTGAAACGGGATGGGTCGATCAGCCGCAGGCGCGCAAAATGGCTTTCCATGCCCAGTTGTTCCGGCGTCGCGGTCAGCAACAACAAACCCGCACACCGGGAGGCGAGGGATTCTATAACCTGATATTGCGGGCTTGGGGCATCTTCAGACCACAGCAGATGATGGGCTTCGTCGACAACCACCAGATCCCAGTCCGCGGCCACAACGTGCTCAGCCGCCGCGGGGTGGTCCACCAGCAAACCGAGGCCGCACAACACCATTTGTTCGGATTCAAACGGGTTACCTTCCCCGCTTTCCAGCACGGCTTCGTAACGCGGCTGGTCAAACAGCGAAAAGCGCAGGTTAAACTTGCGCAGCATCTCCACCAGCCACTGATGCAGCAGCGCATCCGGCACGACGATCAGCACCCTGGCGGCGAGACCGGTTTGCAGTTGCTGATGCAGGATCATGCCCGCTTCAATGGTTTTGCCCAGGCCTACCTCGTCCGCCAGCAGCACCCGCGGTGAAAAGCGGCCGGCCACTTCATGGGCAATGTACAACTGGTGCCGCAGCAGACTGGTGCGCGGCCCGAGCAGACCCCGGGCCGGCGACTGCTGCAGCTCGAAGCGGTGCTGCAGCGTGGCGGCGCGCAGGCGGAACTCCAGATTCTTGTCAAACTGCCCGCTGAACAGGCGCTGGCTGGGGGAACTGAGCTGCACCAGACCGGAAATCTGCGTTTCCGGCACGACCTTCTCCTCACCCTGCTCGTCAACGGTGAGATATATTTTCAAGCCGTCCACATCTTCAACCGCGGTGACCACCCGCGACACCTGCTGCGCATCCAGCAGGGTTTCACCCACCTGATATATGACCCGCGCTAACGGTGCGTCCTTGCTGGCATAAACCCGGTCCTCCTCTGTGGCGGGAAACCGCACCGTCACGTGGCGGCCCTCCAACTCAACCACGATCCCCAGACCTAACTCCGATTCAGTCTGGCTTACCCAGCGCTGCCCTACTACCAAGTCCATACCACCACTAACGGCAAAAGCCGGCGATTCTAACAGACCTTTGTGCGGCTGACCCTACAATCAGCCGCTAACAGCCAGCCATTATCAGCGGCATTGCCGCCCGCCCCTCTGCCGCTAAAAGCGTGAAGACCGCAGTTGCACGTCCGCGGCCGCCCAGGCAGCTTCGAAACGCGCTCGGGTAGCAGCTGCGGCAGCCTCATCTCCCGCCGCCTGCTGGGCCTGGTACAGCCCCATCAGGCTATAGCCGTTGCCGGGGTTCTTGCGCAGGTCTTCCCAGTACACCACCTGCGCTTCACCGGCGTAGCCGCCGGCCAGCAGCAAAGCCCCCAGCACGTGGCGGGTGGGGAAATACCAGTCCGGCGGCTCGTTATACAGCAGCGAATCTTCCAGCCGCACAGCCCGGGACAACAACGCTATAGCGCCATCAAAATCGTCCTTCTGCGCCGCCATATCGCCGGCTAACAGCAACTCCGCAATGGTCAGCAAGGTAGGCGCGGTGCCAAAACCAATAAAATAGTCATCACCCACGTTGTCCCGGGTGCGGCGCAGCGCATTCAGTTCCCGCCGCGCTTTCTGCGCCTTGTTGGTCTGACTGAAAGCCATGCCGCGGGCGTAGTGCCACACCCCCTGCATAAAGCGGTTGCCCGCCGCCGGTGCCGGTTCCTGCAGAATCTCATCCCATTGGCCAAAACGAACCATTACGTACAGCGGCTGGGACAGGAAAGTCTCAAAAGCGGCAAACGCATTGCCCTGCATATCGACCGGGATTTTGCTCTGCACTTCCCTGGCGCCGGCCATGGCGGCTTCGCTGCGGCCCTGGAACATGGCCGCCCAGACCAGGAAATGCAGGTTGTGGGGGTAGTAGTTGAGCGGATAGATACCCTGGGCATTACACTGGGCGATGTAGTTGGAATCCGCCAGCGAGGCCAGCCGGTTGGCTTCGAAGGCGTCCGCGTAACGGCCTACCCGCATGTAAATATGGGACGGCATATGCACCATATGCCCGGCGTTGGGCATCAACGGCGGGCATATGGTGCATATGCCCGGCGTTGGGCATCAACGGCGCGAGGGCGTCGGCGCTGGATTCACCGTCGCGCGGATGTACCGCCTCCACGGCGTGAATATGGTAGTGCAGGGCACCGGGGTGATCCGGCTTGCGTTGGATTACCCCTTCCAGGGTATCGATAATCGTCGGCGTGTGGGTCAGCGGGGCGCCGTCCTTGGCCCAGTAATTCCACGGTGACAGATTCATTAACGCCGCTGCATAGAGGGTGGCCGCATCCAGGTCGTCGGGGTAGCGGGCCACCACCGCGGCCATGGCCTGGGCATAGTCCACGTCCAGCGAAGTGCGGTCCGCTGGTGCCTTGGGGGCATAGCGGGTGGCCAGGGCGTCAATCAGGTGCTGTTCGCGTTCGCTGGCACCTTCTTTGCGCAGTACCGCCGCCTGAACCGCGGCAAACGCCTGTTCAGCGACGGCTTCCTGCATGGGCAGATTCAGATTGGGTCCAAGCACCAGCGCCCAGCCCCAGTAGGCCATGGCGTTGTCCGGATCCAGACGCACCGCCTCCTTGAAGCTGCGCAACGCTTCCGAATGGTTAAACCCATAGGTCAGACGCAAACCCTGATTAAAAAAGAAACGTGAATCTTCATTGTCTGTGGTGACTTCAACGCTGTAGTCCCCCAGCCCTTCCAGCCGCGGCGCAATGGGCGCATCAGCGGTGGCGGGATCCGCCGCTATAGCCCGCGGGTCGTGAATCATCGCCTGGGCGGCCCAGGGCACAACCAGCAGCAGCCATAACAGCATGCCTGTATTCATCCTGCGCATGTTTCCCCCTATATCTAATTGTTGGTTGGTCGGAATATTATGTTAAGTGTCGGAACTTACTCTAGTGTACGCCCAAGAAATCCTGCTTGCCTAGCCGCAAGTCAGCACGGATAATCCGCCGCTTCCCGCAAACCCGGTCAGTAAGTTGACGGCCACCCAGGCGTACTTCCGCAATCACCCCGATCCCCATGCCGGCCAGGCATGGGTCGAGTTGCGCAACTGTGTGGCTGAAGTGCAGGCCCGCAATCTTGCTGAAGTGCTGCCGGCATTAACCGAGGTGTGTGAAAGGGTTGACACTGAGGGATTATATGCCGGCGGCTTCGTGAGTTATGAAGCCGCCGCTGCGTTTGACCCGAACCTGCCCACCCACAGCGCCGGTGACTGGCCGCTGTTATGGTTTGGCCTGTTCCGCCGGCGTGTGCCCAGCGCAGGTCCGCGGTCGCTCCCCGGCGCCGGACAGCAGCCTCCGCTGTGGCGGGGACCGGTGCGGGCGGGCGCTTACGCTGAGACCGTGCGGACCCTGCTGGGCCACATTCGGGCCGGCGATGTTTATCAGGTTAACTACACCACCCGCCTGCAGGCGGCGGGGCTGGACGCGGCGCACATCCTGCCGCTGGCTTTGCAGCAGGCCCCTTACAGCGCTTATCTGCAGAACAGCCTGTTTGCTGTTGCCTCCGCGTCGCCGGAGCTGTTTTTCAGCCTGCGGGGGGAATCGATTTTCAGCAAACCCATGAAAGGTACCGCCGCGCGCGGCTGCAGCCCTGCAGAAGATCAGGCGCGCCGCGCTGTGTTGCAGAATTCCGCCAAAGACCGGGCTGAGAACCTGATGATCCTGGACATGGTGAGGAACGACCTCAGCCGCATTGCAGACACCGGCAGCGTCCGCGTACCGCAGCGGTTTACGCTGGAAAAGTACCCCAGCGTGTGGCAGATGACTTCCACCGTCGCCGCCCGCACCAGCGCCGGGCTGCCCGACATTTTCCGTGCCCTGTTCCCCGCAGCGTCCATCACCGGCGCCCCCAAGCGGGCGGCCATGCAATGCATCAAACGCATGGAAGCACAGCCGCGGCAACTTTATACCGGTGCCATCGGCACAATTTCCCCCAACCGGCAGGCACTGTTTAACGTCGCCATCCGCAGTGCCTGGATAAATCAACACACCGGCCGGGCCAGTTACGGCGCAGGCGGCGGGATTGTCGCGGATTCCAAGCCGGCGGCGGAATGGGCGGAACTGGAAGCCAAAACCCGGGTGCTGTATCAGCCGCCGGCGCAGGCATTTGAGCTGCTGGAAACCATGCGCTGGAGCGGCCGGCGGGTGTTTCTGCTGGAAGACCATCTGCGGCGCCTGGCCGCCAGCGCGGACTATTTTGATTTCAAGGTAGACATCGACCACCTGCGCCGCCTGGTGCAGACCCACGTTGCCCGGCTGCCGGCTGTACCTCACCGCTGCCGCCTTACCGTCAGCCGCAGCGGCGGCGCGCAGTTCAGCGCCAGCCCGTTTCAACCCCCCGCCCCGGGGGACACCGCCGCCGTGCCCCTGGCCGGGCGCTGTATCTCCTCTAAACAGCTCATGCTGCGGCATAAAACCACCCAGCGGGACGTTTACGCTCAGGCTGAAGCCGCGCCCGGGCGGGAAACCCTGTTGTACAACGAATACGGCAGGCTGACCGAGTCCACCATCGCCAACCTGGTCTATCAATATCAGGGCGGATGGTACACGCCGCCGTTAAGTGACGGCCTGTTACCCGGGGTCCTGCGCGGCGCCCTGCTGCGCGCCGGCAAGGTGAAAGAGCGGTCGCTGCACCGCAACGAGTTGCCCGCCGTGCAGCGGCTGTATCTGGTTAATGCCCTGCGCGGCTGGCGGCGCCTGGAATCATTTGAACTATCGGGTGAGCGCCAGTAGCCTGTCAGTCCGACCCTGGTAAGGCTGCATAAAGGTGGATTTCAGTCTCCCCTACCCGGCTAACCGCTCGCCGGTGATGGCGCGCAATATGGTGGCCACTTCCCAACCGCTGGCGACCCAGGCGGGCGTGGACACATTGCGCCGCGGCGGTAACGCGGTAGATGCCGCGCTGGCGGCGGCCATCACCCTGACCGTAGTGGAACCCTGCAATAACGGGCTGGGCAGCGATGCGTTTGCCATCATCTGGGACGGCCAAGAGCTGCGCGGCTTAAACGCTTCAGGGCGCGCACCCATGGGCTGGCAGGCCGGGCGTTTTGCCGGCCGCAGACGCATGCCCGACACGGGCTGGGATTCGGTCACCGTGCCGGGTGCGGTCAGCGCCTGGATGGTATTGTCAGCGGAGTACGGCCGGCTGCCGTTTGCGGATCTGTTTGAAACCGCCATTCACTATGCCGCCAACGGCTTTCATGTGGGGCCGGTCACCGCCAGGGTCTGGCAACAGTCCATGCCGCTGTATCAGCGCTTTGCGGATTTTGTTGAACACTTCTCACCCGTACCCGCGGCGGGAGACCTGTTTACCCGCCCGGATATGGTCGGCACCCTGGAGGAGCTGGCGGCAACCGAGGGGCGAAGTTTTTACCACGGACCCCTGGCGGAGAAAATTGTCAGCGCGGCGCAGGCAGCCGGCGGCGCCCTGAGTCTGCAGGACCTGGCCGGTCACCAGGCGGACTGGGTGACGCCTGTTGCCCAGGATTACCGGGACGTTACCCTGCACGAGATCCCCCCCAACACCCAGGGTCTGGCGGCACAGATTGCCCTGGCCATTCTCGCCCACCACCCGCTGCCGCCGCTGGATTCAGCGGAGCTGATTCACCTGCAGATTGAAGCCATGAAGATTGCCATCCGCGCGGCATTTGATCACTTTGCCGACCCGGCCGCCATGCGGGTCACAGTTGACGAGTTGCTGGACCCGGATGTGATCAGGGCTGCCGCCCAGGGCATCAGCCCCCTGGCGTCACCCCTGCCGCCGGCGGCCCTGCCCACCAGCCACGATACCGTGTATCTGGCTGCCGCGGACGCGCAAGGCTGCATGGTCAGCTTCATCCAATCAAACTTCCGCGGTTTTGGTTCGGGAATCGTCATCCCGCAGACCGGCATCGCCATGCAGAACCGCGGCAGCGGCTTCTCGCTGCAGGCCGGACATGCCAACGAAGCCGGGCCCGGTAAACGCCCGTTCCACACCATTATTCCCGGCTTTGTCACCAGCGGCGGCGAGCCGCGCATGGCATTCGGCGTTATGGGCGGTCACATGCAGGCCCAGGGACACGTGCAGATGGTGCAACGCATATTCGATTTCCAGCAGAATCCCCAGGCCGCCAGTGACGCTCCGCGCTGGATAGTGCACGAGGATTTCAGCATCGGCCTGGAGCCCGGCCTGCCCACCGGGATTGCTGAGGATCTGCAGCAGCGCGGGCACTTGGTCAGCTACGACGGCAACGTCAACACTTTCGGCGGCGCACAGCTGATCTACCGCAGCGACAGCGGCTACATCAGCGGTTCCGACCACCGCAAGGAAGGCCACGCTGCCGGTTTTTAGCGGCTGGGCAAAGTGATGATCCCGCATTCGCTTAACCTTACGGCCTCCATGGCTGCCACATTCATGCGCGCCGGGGTGGGGATATCCGCGGTACCGGCTGCTGCACAGCCGCAGCAATTGCTGCGCCTATACGACTTCGAAGGCTGCCCGCATTGCCGGCTGGTGCGGGAAGTCATCACTGAACTGGATCTGGACGCGCTGATCCAGCCCTGTCCCAAAGGCGGACGGCGTTTCCGCCGGGAAGTGGCGGCCATGGGGGGTAAAGCCCAGTTTCCGTATCTGGTGGACCCGAACACCGATGTGCGCATGTATGAGTCCGCAGACATCATCCGTTATCTGTTCAAAACCTATGCACAGCGTCCCTTGCCGTGGCGCTGGCGCCTGGTGGAGCTGCAGCGGCTGGGTTCCATGCTGGCCGCGCTGCCCAGACTGGGGGCCGGAGTACGCCGCCGCCGGCAGGCCGTTGCAGCGCCGCCGCAGCCGCTGGAACTGTACAGCTTTGAATCCAATCCCTTTGCCCGCCCGGTGCGCGATCTGCTATGCGAACTGGAGCTGCCCTACGTGCTGCGTTCCTGCGGCCGCGGAGACAATACCGGCAACCGCCGGGCACTGAAACAACGCGCCGGCTCCCTGGCTATCCCTTACCTGATTGACGCCAACACGGGCAGCGAAATGGGTGAGTCGGCTGACATTATCAACTATCTGCGGCGCACCTATTTATCCGCTTGATTTGCAGGCCTGCCGCCGGCCCCGGCCGCCAGCGCACCGTCCCGCAGCGCCGGATTCATTTTGCTACCATAAGCCCGGGCGTGTGAACGGGAGAGCAGCCATGAAATCGCCAATTTGCGACTTACTGGGTATCGAGTTTCCGCTGGTGGCATTCACCCACTGCCGCGACGTTGTGGTGGAAGTGAGCAAAGCCGGCGGTTTCGGCGTGCTGGGCGCGGCCGGGTATAACGCCGAAACCCTGGAAATCGAGCTGAACTGGATTGACGAGCACATCAACGGCATGCCGTACGGGGTGGATCTGATTGCGCCAACCAGCATGGCGGTGACCGACGACAACAACAGCGCGGAGGAAGTTGCCGCCATGGTGCCGGCGGAACACCGGCAGTTTGCCGCCAACATCCTCGCCCGTCACAACATCGACACCGCCGGTATCTATGACAACCAGCGCTCCGGCAGCGGCTTTCTGACCAGCAACAAGGCAGCCAACATCATCGACGTGGCGTTTTCGCACCCGATCAAACTGATTGCCAACGCCCTTGGGGTGCCGCCCCGGTACATGCTGCAGATGGGCAAGGAAAGAGGGGTGGCGGTGGCCGCCCTGGTGGGCGCTAAAGAGCATGCCGCCAAGCAGGTTGAAGCGGGGGTAGACGTCCTGGTTGTGGCGGGCACCGAAGCCGGCGGTCACTGCGGCGAGGTCTCCACCATGGTGCTGGTGCCGGAAGTGTGCCAATACGTGGCCGCATCAGGGGTGCCGGTATTGGCAGCCGGCGGCATCATCAAAGGCCGGCAGATGGCAGCCGCCATGGCCATGGGTGCGGCCGGGGTGTGGACCGGCTCCATGTGGCTGACCACCGCGGAAGCGGAAACCTCTCCGGTGATCAAGGAAAAATATGTGCAGGCCAGTTCCCGGCAGACGGTACGCTCCAGGGCGCGCACCGGCAAGTACTCCAGACAGCTCAGGTCACCGTGGACCGACGCCTGGGAATCTGAAGAAGCGCCGGAACCGTTACCCATGCCGTTACAGAGCATGGTCAGCGAATCCCCGCTGGCCAAGGTCACCAAGCTGGCGGAAGGCGGCCATGAGGGCGCAAAACAACTGGCCACTTCTTTTGTCGGCCAGGGTGTCGGCCTGATCGACAGCATTCAGGACACGCGCACCGTGGTGCGGGAGTTTATGGAAGATTACCTGGAAGCCATAGAGCGGATGAACGCAACGCTGAGCGAATAGTCCGCACCGCGCCTGCAGCCGCTCGGCACCTCAACCGTTTGCAGCGATGGAGATTCAACCATCGCTCCCCAGGCTCTCGGCAAATGCCTCCTCCGGGGCTCTGACCATGCGGTGACGGGCGTACACCCAGAAATAGAACAAGCCGGCAAAAAACCACACCGCCACCCCGGTGATACCCGGCCTGAATTCCGCGTTGAAGAACAGCAACCCCAGCGCCAGCAGCGAGATCACCAGCGCCACCCAGGCCCCCGCCGCACCCAGCGGGCTGCGGTAGGGCCGGGACATGCCGGGATGTCTGCGGTTCAGCAGAAGGTAAGCCGCCATCTGCATGGCATAAGCAATCACCGCGCCGAACACCGCCATATTGAGGATCACCCCGCCAAATGCCCCGCCGGTACCGGCAAAATGCAGAATCAATAACAGGCAGTAACCCACAGCGGCACCCGCCACCAGGGCCACGTAGGGGGTTTTGCGGGTGGCATGGGTCACCGACAGCCAATGCGGGAAGTAGCCGGCCCGGCTGAGGGAATAGATGTTGCGTCCGTAGGCATAAATAATGGCGTGAAAGCTGGCCACCAGGCCCGCCACCGCGGCCAGCCCCAGCACTTTGCCGCTGGTCACCCCCAGCGTGATAGCCAGGCCTTCCAGCAACGGCTCTTCGGTCTGGCTGCCGAAATAAGCGGCGCCGCCGCCAATGCCCATGTTCAGAAATGTCACCAGCAGGCCGGTGATGACCAGGGTCAGCAGACCCCAAAGTATGCCCCGGGGCATATCGCGCCGGATATCCCGCGCCTCTTCCGCGGCCAGGGGCAATTGTTCGATGGCCAGATACAGCCAGATGGCAAACGGCAATGCCGCGCCCACGGCGCTGAGGCCAAACGGCAGGTACACGCTGTTGCCCGCTTGCGGCGGGATATTCCACAACTTGGACCAGGTAAACTCCGGCACTGCGCTGACAAAAAACACCGTTAGGATCACCAGCGCCACCACCGTGATCAACACGGTAAAACGGAACGACGTCTCCACGCCGAGAATGTTCAGGCCGACAAATACTACGTACAGCGACAGCCACCACAGGGGTTGCAGGGCATCCGGCGTGGCAAAAATACTCTGCAGGTAAGCCGCGGCAAAATAACAGACCACCGCGGTGGTGATGACATATTCCATGTTCTCCGCCAGGCCGGTGATGTAACCGCCCCAGGGGCCCATGGCGGCGCGCCCGAACGAGTACGCCCCGCCGGTATGCGGCAACGCCGTGGACAGCTCCGCAATGGAGAAACACAAGCCGAAATACATGACCGTGACAACCAGCACGGCGAGCAGAAAACCGCCAAAACCGGCCTGGCCGACCCCCAGGTTCCAGCCGGAAAAGTCCCCGGAGATAACCGCGCCCACGCCCAGCGCCCATAAGGAAAATGCGCCGGCATAACGCCGCAGGCCGCGCTTCTCAAAATAGCCCGCGGCGGTTTCCCGATAGGTGACCTTACCGTCCATCCCGCCCCTGATCGCTCACTCTCACCCCAACAATTTTCACCCCAAAAACTTTCACCCCAAAAACATTGTGCTGTGTATGTGCGCCCCCGGCAAGGTAAACTGCGCCCCCAACTTTATAACGTAAGAAATAAGCTTTTTGACCGCAGAATTTTTAGGTAAAACGCTGTCCGGCCCATTTACCATTCCCTCCGGCATAGTCGCCACCGCGGTGCCGATTATTGAGTACTGCTTCCGTCATATTCCCCAGGTGGGTCTGATGACCACCAAAAGCATCGGCCCGGTACCCCGGCTGGGCAACCGCGAGCCGGTGTACAGCCAGTATGCGCCCGGCTGTTTTGTTAACGCGGTGGGCCTGACCAACCCCGGGGCTGAGGCCAGCGCCGCCCAGCTTGCGGGTCTGGAAGTGCCGCCGGACAAATTTCTGCTGATCTCTATTTTCGGCGGCAGCGTGGCTGAGTTTGTCGAAGTGGCCAGAATCCTCGCCCCTTATGCGGACGGTCTGGAGCTGAACCTGTCGTGCCCGCACGCCAAAGGCTACGGCATGGCGATGGGGCAGGATCCGGAGCTGGTGCGGGAAATCACCGATGCCGTGAAAGACGCGGTGACCGTGCCGGTGGTGCCTAAACTTACTCCTAATGCGGAGGACGTGGCCGCCATCGCGGAAGCAGCGGTTGCCGGCGGCGCGGACGCGCTGTGCGCCATCAACACCGTTGGGCCCGGCTACTACACGGCCCATGGCGCCCCGGTGCTGAGCAACAAACTGGGCGGCATGTCCGGTAAGGGTATTCTGCCTATCGGCCTGAAATGCGTGCGCGAGATACGCGACTGCGTTGAGGTGCCGCTGATCGGCTGCGGCGGTATCAGCAGTGCTGACGACGTGCGCGCTTACCGCGACGCCGGCGCCGACATTTTTGGCGTGGGTTCCGCGCTGACCGGCATGACCTCACCGCAGATAGCCGCCTACTTCAGCCAATTGGATGACGATCTGCAGGCGCACACCAACCACTGTGAGGGTCAGGTGCAGTATGACGTGGACATGAGCTTCCGGCCCGTCACCCTGGTGGAGAATCAGCGGGTGACCGCTGATATCAGCATCCTCACCTTCGACCGGCCGGTTGACGTGCGCGCCGGCGAGTTTGTCTTTCTGTGGATTCCAGGGCTGGGCGAAAAACCTTTTTCAGCGTTGACCAATGATCCGTTTGCCCTGGTGGTGATTGCGCTGGGTGAATTCACCGGCAAACTCATGGAGCTGCCGCCCGGTACCCAGGCTTTTGTGCGCGGCCCCTACGGCACAGCCGCCGAACCGCCCGCTGATGCCCACCTGGTGGCGGTGGCCGGCGGTACCGGCCTGGCGGCGGTGTACCAGCTTGCCAAGGATCACGGCCGCGCGGATATTTTTGTCGGCGCACGCAGCGCTGAACGGCTGTATTTTGAAGAAGAATGTGCCGCCTGCGCCAAACTGCACACCGCCACCGACGATGGCAGCAGGGGTTTCCACGGTCTGGTCACTGAGCTGCTGGACGAGTACCTGAGCGGCTTAAACCGGCAGCAGTTGCAGCGGCTGGTGTTCTACAACTGCGGCCCGGAACCCATGGTGCACGCCGCCGTGGCGGTGCAGGAGAAATACTGCCGGCCGGGGCAGATCTTCAACGCCATCGACTACCTGACCAAATGCGGGGTGGGCGTCTGCGGCGCCTGCACCGCACCCGACGGGCGCCGGTTGTGCGTGGACGGACCGTTTCTGGGGCCGCCCCCCGACTAACCATTCACAGGCACTTCATCAAACCGGCCTCTATGTTGCAACCATGACCATGCGCTCCACTCTCCGACTGCAACCGGCCCGTCAAAAGCCGGTTTTGCGTCTGGTCCCGGGGATGCTCCCGGGCCTGATTCTGGGCCTGGCAGCGGGCCTGCTGCTGCCGGCAGCGGCATCAGCCCGGGACGCAAGCACGCCGGATACCCCTGCAGCGGACACCCGCCACCATCTGCAGAACAAGTTCACCAACCCGTTCACCGAGCCGCACAGCGGCGGCTTCTGGGGTATTTTTCACGCCCGGTTTTTAAGCGGGGAGTGGCAGACTTACAAGGCCGAACGGGACATCGTCAGCACCACTCAACCGCGGGTGCTGCAGCCCGGCACCGCCAGTGACAACGCCACCGTAACCTGGCTGGGCCACAGTACGGTGCTGATCCAGCACCAGGGGGTGAACGTGCTCACCGACCCGATGTTCAGCAAATATGCATCACCCGTTTCTTTTGCCGGCCCCAAACGCATCACCGCGGCGGCGGTAGCGCCCGCCGACCTGCCGCCTATCGACGTTGTGGTGATCAGCCACGATCACTACGATCACCTGGACACCGCGTCCGTCAAAGCGTTGGGGGATGCACCCCTGTATTTTGTACCGCTGGGACTGCGCCAATGGTTTGAACGCAAAGGTGTGAACCCGGACCGGGTGGTGGAGCTGGACTGGTGGAGCCAGCAGGACCTGGAATTCCGCGGCACGCCGCTGCGCATCACGGCAACGCCGTCTCAACATTTCAGCGGCCGCAGCTTAACCGACCGTAATAAAACCCTGTGGGCCGCCTGGGCCATTCAATGGGCGGACTTCCGTGTCTGGTTCGGCGGCGATACCGGTTACAACAGCGTGCAGTTCCAGCAGATCGGCCAATACCTGGGGCCGTTTGACCTGGGCATCATTCCCATCGGCGCTTACAAACCCAGGGATTTCATGCGCGTGGTACACGTGAATCCGGAGGAGGCGGTGCTGATCCACCGGGACATCCGCGCCAGACGTTCCATGGGGGTGCACTGGGGCACCTTTATACTGTCAGGCGAAGGCGTCCTGGCACCGGCCCGGGACCTGGCCGCGGCGCGCCTCAAATACGAGCTGGACGAACAGGCGTTCAACGTTTACGCGGTGGGGGAAACCCGCAGTTATCCACCCGCCCCGCCAGCCGTAAACGGCATGGCGGCGCGGGTGCCTGACAAAACTGCTGTATCGGTCAGAAAGTAAACTTCGTGCGGGCGTAAACAAACCGTCCGTTGAAGCCGATGGGATGTAACACGTCGTAAGGCAGATTGTTAAAGAAGTTGTTGTTGGCGCTGGACAGCTCTGAATACTGGTCAAACAGATTGTCCGCGCCCACCACAAACTTCCACGCATCGGTGAACTGGTAACCTACCTCCAGGTCCGTGGAGACTTTGGCGCTGTGTGTCTGAGCGTCCGGAAAGCCGCCGCCGAAATCGAAGTTACGTACCGTGGCGCCGTATTCCGTCAGGCGCAGCAGCACGCTTAACGGCCCGCGCTGCCAATCACCGGTGAGAATAATCTTGCGTTCCGGCGATGCATCCTCAAGGATGTTCAGCTCCTCTTCGCCAATCACTTCAGGGTTGGTGACATCGCTGTCGGTAAAGGTAGCGGCCAGGCTGACGTTCAGGTCCCCGTCAAACAGCGGCGTGTTATAACTGGCCACAATATCAACGCCATCCGTTTCGGTATCCACCAGGTTGGTGAAAAACGTTATGTTGGCAGCCAGCACACCCTGCAGCGAGAGCCGGTCATCAATGTCCGTGCGGTAGTAGTCCAGGGTCACGGAAAAGTTATCCGCCGGGGTCAGCACCAGACCCACGCTGTAGCTCACCGCCTCTTCTTCGGTCAGTTCCTGGGCGCCGTTGGCGATCGCAACAGGATTATTCACCGACACTTGGCCAATGGTCACCAATTGTCCCCCGGCACCAAAGTTGGTGGACTGGTTTTCAAATCCGATCTGCACTATAGCCGGCGCGCGGAACGAGTTGCTGACCGCGGCCCGCACGGCCACCGTATCGTTAAAGCGCAACAGGGCGGACAATTTGCCGGTCAGGGAGTCGCCAAAATCGTCGTAGTCTTCATAGCGGGCGGCTAAGCCAACCGTGAGGTTTTCCGTTACCGGTGCTGACAGGTCCGCATACACACCGTATACATCCCGGTCGATGTCCGCCTCACTCTCCGGCGTTAAACCGGGGCCCGTCTGCACGCCAACGTCACCGCCCTGGCCGCCGTCCTGGAACGACGCGGGATCCCCCGCATGGCTCTGAAATTCCTCCTGGCGGTATTCCGCGCCAACAGCAACGGTCAGCGGGCCGGCCAGATTGCCCACATCAAAATCACGCACCAGGTCACCGTTAACCGTCCACTGGTCCCGCTCGTACTCGGCAACGTTGAAGCTGGTGGGGCTGGCGGCGCCAAACGATGCGTTCAGGGTGTTGAAAACGCCCTGGTCGAATTCGTTGTTGCCGTAGGTGGCGCTGACGTCCCAGCGCCACTCGCCGGCATCGCCGCGCACGCCGAAGGTCACGGACAGATCTTCACCTTCGCCGGTGGTGATGGGGCGGAAACCGTTGGGAAAAATGGCCGGCACGTTGGCGCTGCTGTCCGGATAGCGGAAAAAACCGGTGCCTTCCGCATCGCGGTCGTTATAGCGGCCGAAAGAATAAGCCCGCACTTCCCCCAACTGCACCTCAGCGTTGTAGTGCAGCCACAGGTCCTCGGTTTCGCCGTCACCGGGGGCAAACGTAACGGTGTTGTTAGTGGCCAGGTTTTCCGGCGACTGATTCTCAAAAAACGGTAACTGACCCAGCCCGCCGCGGCGGGTGGCATTACGCTCCCGGTATTCAACCCCCACCCGGATAAACCCGTCCTCACCCAGCTCAAAGCCGTAATCCGTGCCAATATAAAAGGTCTGGCCGTCGGTGATGTCTTCATCCTGGGGAGAAAAATCCGTCACGTGAGCCCCGTAGCTGCTGGCAATCGTGCCGTCTCCGGCACCCTCTTTCAGCACCACGTTAATCACCCCGGCGATGGCGTCTGAACCATACTGGGCACTGGCGCCGTCACGCAGGATTTCGATACGCTCAATGGCGCCGCTGGGAATGGTGTTAAAGTCGAAGGGAGCATTGCCCAGCCCGACCGCCCCTTCCAATTGCAGCACCGCAGAGGTGTGCTGCCGTTTGCCGTTAACCAGCACCAGCAACTGGTCCGGATTCAAGCCGCGCAGGGCGCCGGTGCGAATGGTATCCGCAGCTCCGGAATTGGACTGCCGCGGAAAGTGAAATGACGGTGACAAATTGTGCAGGATTTCCCCCACCTCACCACCCAGCGAGGCTGAACTCTCCAATTCATCCGCACTGATCACATCGATGGGAACCGCACTGTCAAATACGCTGCGTGGTTGGCCCCGGGTGCCCACCACAACCACTTCTTCAACAATCTGATTCTCTTCCCCAGGCGCAGCCTGCACGGGTGCCGTGCAAAGCAGTGCGGGCACCACACCGTAAAGCAAATTACGTTGCCTCATGAAAACCCCCTTTATAGGCCCCACAACCAGCGGGCCGTTATTTTAAAAGCGGCGCAGTATAATGATTTTGCAATCCCGATGCGCCTCGCGCCGGGTAGTGTAGGACAATATCGAGGCGCGAGTCAGCTAACCGTGACGACGAGTTTTCCGAGGTGTAACCCCTCGCCAAACCGGGCCACCGCCGCCGGCAGGGCTGAAAAGGGAAACGGCCCGTCTATCACCGGCGTCAGGCCGCCATTGCTGAACAGTTCATTGACATAAGACATGTCCTTGTTGGCCTTCAGCCCCAACACCTGAACCTGTTTGCCGGTGAAATACCGGATCAGCCGGCCCAGCAGGAAGGTCTGCAACAGCCGGCCGGTGTGACCGCCGACGGTGACGTATTTACCGCCCGCATTCAGCACCCCCACATAATCGAACACGGAACGGCTGGTCCTGGTATCCAGAATCAGGTCGTAGCGTTGACCCCGGCCGGCAAAGTCTTCGCGGGTAAAATCAACCACATCGTCAAAGCCCAGCTTGCGCATCATGCCCAACTTGCAGCCCCGGTCGACGCCGGTGACGTGTACCTGCAGCTGCTTGGCCATTTGCAGCGCCAACGTGCCCACCCCGCCGCCGGCACCGTTGATCAGCAGCCGCTGACCGGCCTGCAGATCCCCCACTTCGCGCAGCCCCTGCAGGGCCAGCATGGCGGCATGCGGCAGGGCGGCCGCCTGTTGAAAGGACATGCCCGCGGGCATGGGCGTGAGCGCGGAGCGTTTGGCACATACATACTCGGCAAAACCGCCGAAGCCGCTTTCCGACAGGTCGCCGTATACGGCATCACCCACTTGTAAATCCGTCACACCTTCACCCAAGGCGGAGACCACACCGGCAACGTCCACCCCGGCTATTTTGACCCGGGGCTTGCGCAGCCCCAGAAACAGACGCATAAAAAAAGGTGAACCCTGCAGGATGCCCCAGTCCCAGTCGTTCACCCCCACCGCGCGGACCGCAACCTGGACTTCCCCCGGCGCGGGTTGCGGGTCCGCTACCCGGGCGCAGCGCAAGGCTTCAGCGCCGCCGTATTGTTCAATGATATAAGCGTGCATAACCGGCCAGCTCTTCAGCAGTTTTCTAGTGTAGTAGTAGAGTACAACACTACTACGCGCAAGGCCAGCACCAAAAAAAGACCTCAGGCCGGCAGTTCGCTCACCGCGCGAAAGCCCTGGTCGATGGCTTCGTCCAGATAAGCGCGGCCGCCGGCGTCGGAGTTGGCAATGGCAATACGGCCGAAGGTCTGCCGGCCCAACTCGTAAGGCATTTCCCCCTCAGCATAATCCGGGTCGAACAGCTCATTAGGGGTAAAGGCATAGCCGTGAGGCCAGCGGTTAACGGTAATGCCGGCAATATCCCGGCCCGGATCAAAGCCGCCGCCGCTCAGCGCGCCGGCCAACTGCTCACGGATGCTGCGCTCGATATCCGCAAACTCGGTGGTCAAAAGCTGGTAGCGCCCGGTGCGGGATTGGTCCTGGGGCTTCAGTCCGGGCACCGTGGCGGCCCTGCTCATGTGCAGCAGGATCGGTTGTGACGGGTCGGGGCTGAATTTCACCCCGCCCATGCTGACCGGAAAGTCCAGCACCGCCATCTGGTGCCAGCAACCCGGGTTTAACAGCATACCCACCCCCAGCTCAGCAAACGCCCGCCAGTTGCGTAATGCCACGTTGGTGTAGACCAGCGGCATTTTCACCAGGCTGCTCAACGCGGTACGCTGCGCTGCGGGTAATTCCGGGCACAGATACGGGATCGCCATGTTGTAACAAGCCAGCACCACATGC
>JANQOA010000112.1 GCA_028279305.1 Pseudomonadales bacterium | reverse complement strand
GGGGAAGGAGAAGGAGAATTCGGCACTTCAACATGGTTACTTCCTGTATACCAGAGGGACATCAACCCTAGCCCCGAAGGTTACCGAACACAAGCGCCCGCTTACGCGGCAAAACTCAGATCCCGGCCGCATACCTTGCGGCAATCGAATCGTAAATCTGCGCGCTGCTGCTGCCCGTTTCAAGCCAGCCCGCAAACGCCGCCTCGGCAGCCAATTGCTCGCCTGTTGCCACCGCGCCGGGCAGATAGTCAAACCACTCCTGCCGCCAGCGCTGATGCCCGGTGCGGGTGCGGTGCTCCAGCATCAAAACCACGTTAACAAACTCCAGCACGGGGTCTGCGGGGCCGGCCACCCGGCACTCAAAACGGCGCATGAAGCTGGACGCCTGCAGCAACCCGGTTGATCCCGCGGCGGGATCCCGCGCCGCCATGTGCAGGTTTTTCAGTTGCATGATCCGAATGGCCCCGGTGCACATGGGGCAGGGTTCCATTGAGGTATACAACGCCGCGGTTTTGCGGTTGACGGACGCCGGCACCAGCCGCAGAGCTTCGGTTTCAGCATGGGCAATGCGGTCCTGTGAAAACCTGTTGCGGCCCACCGCGACAACGCCGCCGTGTTCGTCAACCACCGCCGCGCCGATGGGTATGCAATTGTTGACATAGGCGTCCAGCGCCGCGGTCATGACCCGCTGCCACACGCCGTCCAGTTGCTGCCAATTGCTCATCGCCGCATAGTGGGCAATCAGCCCGTCAACGGCAACCGGCGGTGGTCTACCAGAGTTTCCAGAACGGGCGGCGGCGTTTGAACCGCAGCAGCGGAATGTCTTCCGGCTGCAATTGCTCAGCATCGATATAGCCTTCAAGCTGGTAACCGAAAAACGCCTCCAGCGCGGCTTCAGCTAATTCCAGCGGGTGGAAAGGCAGAGGATATTCATGCTCTTCCTCCGGGCTGTCCCCGACAGGATTTGCACCCGACCAGAAAGGCATTTCAAATTCCATTTTATCGCCGATGTCCTCCATCACACCGCTGTCCGGTGACACGCTCAGCGAGCGGATCAGCTTGCCGTCGCGCCAGTGCGCAAAGGCACACCAGTCCACCACGCTGTGCATGGCGTGCAGGGTGGCGGTGCCGCCGCCCGCTGCGTCGATAAAGGCCCGGGGCATTTTTGACGGGTAATCGATGCCGAATTCTTTGGCCGCGACCACCGCAACCCCATCAAAGCAGCCTGCACATATCTCTTTGTTGGGCGGACAGGTCCAGAACAGATTGCCGTCTTCCAGCGGCTCCAGGGTTTCCCGGGGGAACAGGTTTTGCACCCAGGCCGCCGTGGCGCCGCGGTCCAGTGCCGGTTTCCTGCCCAGCGCCTGCCGCGCGCTGGCTGGGGAATAAACCATCATCCATGTTTTGGCGCCCATGAGCCTGCCCGCAAACCCGATGCATGTCAGATTATCAGGCCGAGGGCCGGCAGACTGAGTGACAGGGCACAGGATGTACCCCAGCCTTAGCCGCTAGATTTGACATAAACGTATAATATGATACATTAACGTCCCATGAACAATACAAAGAACCAAGCAAAACGAATTCCTACAAGCGACGCCATTGCCGAAGCGGGGTTCCGGCTGCTCAGCCGCAACCCGGGCGCTAATCTGGCTGAAATTGCTGAAGCGGCAGGCATCACCCGGGCCACGCTGCACCGGTACTTCCCTTCCCGGCAGGCACTGGTTAACGAACTGGCCGCCCGCGCCATCGAAGAAATGGACGCGGCCGTGGCAGCAGCCTGCGCGGATTCCGCCTCCGCCGGCGACGCACTGCGGGACAGCCTCCAGGCACTGATCCCGCTGGGCGACCGTCACGGCTTTCTTGCTCATGAAGACGTTGAGCAGGACGACGCCATGCAGGCGGAATTTGCGCGCCTGCAGCGGGAGACCCTGGAATGGGTGGACGCCGCCAAACAGGAAGGGGTGTTTGATGCGGCGGTGCCCAGCGACTGGATTGTGCGCGCTTACGACTTCCTGCTGTATGCCGCCTGGGACAGCGTGCATGCTGAAGAAGCCACCCCTAAACAGGCGGCGGAACTGGCCTGGCGGACCCTCACCTCGGGGCTGGGAGCAAAGCCATGACCGCGTATGATCTTGCCTCGCTCAGCACGGCAGTTGATGAGAGTTTTTTTCTCGTTGGCTTGCTTGTTTTAGGTTATGAGCTGGTGAAAAACATCAGCGCGCGCCGCATCACCCGTCATACCCTGCTGGACATGCTCGCCAGCGTCACCACTCAACTGCCTTATACGCTGGTGGAAGTGTTTCTGCTGGGTGCCGCTTATGTCGGCTTTGCCTATGTCAGCGACACCTATATCACCTGGGTACTGCCCATCAATGTGTGGACCATCATCGGCGCCCTGCTGGCTTGTGACTTCCTGTATTACTGGGAGCATCGCCTGGCGCACGAAATCCGCCTGCTGTGGACCCAGCACGCCGTGCATCATTCTTCGCGCCACATGAATATTTTTGTCGCCATCCGCTTCGGACCCTTTGAAGGCGCGATTTCCACAATCATTCACTTCCCGCTGGTGCTGCTGGGGTTCCCGCCGGAACTGGTGTTATTCGGCATTATTACCGTGCTGGCGTATCAGGTGTGGATCCACACGGAATCCATCAGCCGCCTGGGTGTGCTAGACAAGATCTTCAACACGCCGTCCAACCACCGGGTGCATCATGGCTGTGATGAAAAGTACCTCGACAGGAACTACGGCGGGGTGCTGATCATCTGGGACCGGTTGTTCGGCACCTACCAGCCGGAAGAGGAAACACCCCGCTACGGCCTGAAACGGGACTTCAACAGCGTAAACCCCCTGGTGGTCTGGTTTTCGGAACTGCCCGGATTGGTGCGCGATCTTGTTAACGCCGGATCAATGCGGGAAACGTTTATGATCTTGTTTGCGCACCCAAACTGGGCGGCGGAACGCAGCTCTGAACAATCCCGGATACCGGCCCGGGTCCCGGCTAAGCCGGCGGCACCGCCTGAAAGCGGCGTTGGGTCCGGCGGAAAAGTTCTTGCACCGCTTCGAAATCCTGGGGATGCTCGCTGAGGGTTTCCGGGTCCCACTCACTGCGCTCGGCGGCAAAAAAATCGCCGCCGTAGACATGGATGGCGGCGGTTAACCTGGGAATCGGGTTAGTCACCGAGTGGATCGCGTCGTGCGGCAGGGAAAACACGTCTCCCGCGGACAGCGACGCCGCACCGGCGGCTTCAACCCCGCCGCCGCCCCGGCGCTGCCAGATGATGTTGTCCTCCCGCCCGGTATAGATGCCGATGGTCGCCCACATCAGATGGTTGTGCGCCGGCAACATCATCCACGGCGGCCACACGATATTCAGGATGGTGAGATCCTCAGCATGAAAAATCGGGCTCAGCCCCACCTGCCGGGGTTCTCCCATGGCTTCCAACACCCTGCCTGGGCGGGCCAGGGCTTCCCGCAGCACTGCCTCCACCGCCTGCTGGGCATCAGCTTCGGCATTGGCCGCACGGATATCACCCACCAGCCCTTCCATCTGCAGCCGGTCTTTACCGATCAACACGGGAGCGGCTGACACCGCGGACACGGACGCCAGACCCTGCACAAGCTTTCTGCGCGTCAGCCCTTTTTTTACCGTTTGCACTTTTCTTGTACCGTTTTTTGCCGTTTGCACTTTTTTTGCTGTTAACACTTTTTTTGCTGTTAACACTTTTTTTTGCTGTTAACACTGTCCGCCCGGCTTGTTCGGCACCCTCCGCGAAGATGGTCATCCCGATCATGACCCCTGAATCATGCGTCTTCAAGCGTCCGGCGGACTGATGCCGAACTCCGCCAGCACCTCCTCATTGTGAGCACCCAGAGTGGGCGGCGCCTGATACAAGCCGGTGGGTGTATCGGTAAACTTAATCGGGTTGGCGGCCAGGCTGATTTCCGGGTTGTCGCCGCCCGGGTGGCAGGTTTCCAGCATGCCACGGGCGGCCACGTGGGGGTCCTGGTAGATGTCCGACATATCCTGTACCGGCCCCATGGGTATCTGACCGTCCAGCTTTTCCATGATCTGCGCCCGGGTCAGTTGAGTGGTCCAGGCGCAAATCTGTTCTTCCACCCAATCCACGTTCTGCAGCCGGGCCGCGTTGCTGGCGCTGCGCTCGTCGGTCATCAGGTCGGCACGCTCCATGGCGGCGCACAGCAGGTCCCAGTGGCGCGGGTTGCCCACGGCTATGGCCACCCGCCCGTCCTTGGTTGGAAACAGATCAAAGGGGTACAACGTCATGGCCCGCTGCAAACCCGACGGATTGGGTTTGCCGGTGAAACCGTATTGCGCCACGGCGCTTTTCTGAAAAGCCATCATGGCGTCGTACATGGACACATCCAGAAACTGACCTTTGCCGGAACGCTGGGCGCTGTGTATGGCTGATACCACCCCCAGGGCCATTAACGTGCCGGGGAAAATGTCCGCAATGGCCGGCGTTACCAGCCCGTTGTTGGCATACACCAGGCCGCCGAAACTCTGTGCCGCGGCATCCAGGCTGGGCCAGTGCGCGTAAGGGCTTGCGCCGGTGCGCGGGTCGCCGAAACCGCGCACACAGGCGTAGATGATTTTCGGGTTGCGCGCGGCAATCACTTCATATCCCAGCCCGAGCTTGTCCATGACACCGGCGCGCATGTTTTCCACCACCGCATCCGCCTGGTCGCACAACTGCAGAAAAACGTCTTTGTGGGAGGGCTCTTTCAGATCCAGGCAGACGCTGCGTTTGTTGCGGTTAACCGCCGCAAACGGCGCGCCGAAGTCCGTACCCGCCTGGCGCTCTTCATAAGGGGAGGCATGGTCCGGCAGAAACGGCGGAATGTTGCGGTAGCCGTCACCCATCGGCGCTTCCACCTTCACCACCCGCGCACCCAGATCAGCCAGCAGGCTGGCGCCGAATGGTCCGGCCAGCGCCCGGGTGCAGTCGATAACAGTCAGGTCTTCAAGGGGACCGCGGCGGGCAGTTTCGGTCATGGTGGTGATTCCGGAAGTTACACAAGCCCCCAAGTAGAGGGCTTATGCACCCGCGGGTCAAGCAGCCGCCCGCCGAAGATTAATCCGATGCCAAAATCGCCCCCATTCATACCATTTCGACGGGTTAATTTGATCCAAATGCAGTACACTAAGAAAGCCGGTGGATTAACTGGTGTGATTTCAAGGATGACAAGACTCAGAGAAGAGAGCACTAGTGCAACTCCTGAGGCGCAACAATCACAGCGCCAACAGGCCTGGTCTGCCGTACACGCCATCCTTGACACCCTGATCCGCGACCTTGATCCCCACCTCAACCTCATTCACCTGAAAACCCTGGCACATATCGCGCGCAGCCGCGCAGCGGGACGAACGCTGGAGATCAGGGATGTGGTTAAAGAGACCCGCCTGGACCGCAGGGTAGTTTCCAGAGCGCTGAAACTGTTAGGTGACGAGGGCAGTCAGCACAAACGCAGCCTCAATCTGGTGCAGATGGATGCCGCCAGCGACCACCGCACGCGCACCGTGGGGCTTTCGCCCCGGGGCGTGCAACTGGCCGATAGCATGATAGATCTGTTAACGGCTCTGGACCCGCCGGACCCGCGGGCATTGCGCGGCCTCACCGCCCCGGTGGCGGTTGTCGTCACCAACAGTGACGGCAGAATCAGATGGGTGAGCGCGGAATTCACTCAACTGTGGGGCTTCAGCCGCTCGGAAGTCTACAACCGCAAGCCGCGCGAACTGCTGCACGGCCCGCTGACGGAAGAGCCCATGCACAACCACCTGAAACAAGGGGTGGCTGCTAGAGTGCCCGCTGAGGCCATCATTACCAACTACCGGAAAGACGGCATCCCACAACTGGCAAGAGTTGAGATCAGGCCTGTAGACGGGCCGGAGCGCGGCTTTCTGGCCACTTCCCGGATCGCTGCCACATAGCCCCCAACCCCTTTGTCTACGGGGCTTTGTCCACAAAGCGGGCCAATCTCCACGACCCAGCCTACTAAGCTTAATGCAGGATGGCTGGAGTATTTCAGAATGAGAAAAATTCTTATTGTCGACGACGAACCCAACGTGTTAGACGGCTTGAAAAGATCGTTACGGCCGATGCGCAAACAGTGGGACATTACCCTGGAAAGCAACCCCGAGACAGCCATGGCGCTGCTGCAATCGGAGCCGTTTGATGTGGTGATCTCGGACATGCTGATGCCTAAAGTTAATGGCATCCAGGTGCTCCAGCACTGCCGGGAACACTGTCCGGATGCAATTCGCTTCGGCTTGTCCGGCTTTGCTAATTCAGAAATGTCTTATGAAGCCGCTTGCGTGGTGCATCAGTATTTCGCCAAACCCTGCGGAGTGGACAACCTGCTGGCAGCCATCAACCGTGTCATCCACTTGCGCGAAAAACTCAACAACCAGGCGCTGATCCATTTTGTCCACGATATAGACGCATTACCGACGTTGCCGGATCTGTACAGGAAAATCACTGAAGAAGCCGGTTCTCCCGAAGGTTCCCTGGAACGGGTGGGTGAGATGATCAGCAAAGACCCGGCCATGACCGCAAAGATACTGCAGCTGGTGAATTCCGCGCACTTCGGCATCGCCCAGGAAGTCTGTTCGGTGCAGCAGGCTGCCAGCCTGCTGGGTTTCGAGACCCTGCGCGCGCTGGTGCTGAATATAAGCCTGTTCTCATCCTTTCAGGACTCTAAGGATGGGGCACATTTTGACTATCTGTGGCGCCATTCCACAGCAGTGGCGGAACTGGCCGCAACCGTAGCCGAACGGCTTAAGCTGTCGAAAAAGCAGGTTGGCCAGGCGACGCTTGCCGGTTTCCTGCATGACGTTGGCCAGCTGGTGCTTATGGCCCGCAATGAAAGAGCCCACCAGGTGGTCAATACCATGGTAGGTACCGGGATAATCAAGCGGCACGAGGCGGAACAGGATCTGCTGGATTATAACCACGCTGACATAGGCGCTTATCTGCTGGACCTGTGGGGTCTGCCGGCACCGGTAGTGGAGGCGGTGGCGTTCCACCACACCCC
>JANQOA010000090.1 GCA_028279305.1 Pseudomonadales bacterium | reverse complement strand
GCAAAACTCCAGCGCCGGGAGCGTGTGTTTTGGGCTGCCGTTACGCGAGGGCTGCGTGTGAATAGCAGAGTTTCAGGACCGTCGCCGACAGGATGTCGGCGCCGGAGCGTACATGGACGTATTCACGGCGTTCCTGAAACTCCCCTGCTATTCACAAAGCAGCCCGGGCAGAACTGAACACCCAAAACCTCACCGCCCTCCCATAATCCCGGGTTCATGGTCCGAACAATGATAGTGGATCATTTTCCAGTCACCCTGGATACGCTGCCACACTTCCGTGTTACGCGCCTGATGTTCCACCTTACCCATGTCGCCGAAGTCTGCTTTGAACTCGAACAGGTAGGTCACCAGCGCCATGTCGCCGGCCACCGTCACTTCTTCCTCGCGCGGGGTTGCAGTTGCCCGGCCGCCGGGGGCTGCGGCGGTCAGGGTTTTCCATAGTTCAATGATGTGGTCCAGCCCGTAGTAGTTGCTCTTGTTCAGGTTGTACCAGATCAGCTTCCCGCCGCTGACCATATTGTCCTGCAGAAACGGGTGATCACCTTCCGTGCCTGCAACAACAAACTGACGGTGCAGTTGCCATATCCTTTGCTCGTCGGCGGACAGTGATGGGTCTGGGGTGAGATCTGACATGATAAATACCTGCTATTGCTGTTGTCTGCGTAATCGGGTTTGTTAGATTGTCTTGTGGGCCTCGGCAATGGCGGCGATCAGCTCGGGCAGCTCAGCAGCCGGATTGACAATCATCAAACCCAGTTCGTCGATGCCCAGTGCAGCGTACTCGGAGAGCTTTTCGCCAACGCCATCCGGCGTGCTGACTAATGAAATCTGCCGCACTCTTGCCGGTGTCCAGTACGCTTTTAACCCGGCCGGGCCTTGCGCCTGTTCTATGCCCAGCAGTTCCTCCGCGTCGACCACCCCGCGGGCGAGAAATGCCGCTGTGGCCTGGTGCGCGCCCGCGTTTATAGCCGCGACCGGCCGGCAGGCTTTATCCACATCGCCGCCTATGGATGCCATGGCGAGGGCGGTGATGCGAAAACTGTCCCGCGGCCTGTCCGCTGCGGCCAGTTCGCGTTCAATGTCCGCAATCACGTCTTTGAGATAAGCAAACGAGGCACCGATGCTGAGTGATACGCCGTCACCGATACGGCAGGCGAGCCGCACCATGCCGGGGCGGATCGCCATCACGTCCAGCGGCGGCGGCGGTCCCAGCCCGGCCAGGTTATAGCCGGCAAAAGCGAATTCACGATGCTCAGCCTGCATGGTCTCACCCTGCAGCGTACTTCGAAGATTGCGCACAAAGGCTTCGGTAGAAGGCAGCGGCGCAGATATCTGCCGCCCCAGCTTTGCCGCGGATGCCGCATCACCCAGACCCACCTGGCAGCGAATGCGGCCGGGCGCCAGTTCCGACAGAGACATCAACTCCATTGCGGACAACCCGGGGTGCCGTCCGGCGGTGCTCAATCCCATGACGCCGATCTCCAGCCGGGATGTGCGGCTCAGATACAGGGTGCTGGGTACTATGGCATCGTGAAAGCCCAGATATTCAGAGCTCCAGACGCCGTCAAAACCATGCCGTTCCGCAGCATCGACTGCCGGGAGCGTGGCCGCAATAGGCCCAAAACCGGATAACACAAGACTCAGGCGCATTAAATGGGACTCTTTAGCAGTTGCAGGTGGGTGTTTGATATCTTATGGAACCATGATGATAAAGCACTCCCGGGATCAACAGCCATGCAGAGAATAACGATAATCGCCGTACTGCTGCTTGGCGCCTGTTCAGAACGCGCGGCCACATCGGACGTTTCAACCCTCAGCAGCCTCACCAGCGCAGGCATTCCCGGCGATGACGCCCCACTGCTGGCCCACGCCGGGCCTTACCGGGTGGGCGTACGCACCCTGGAGTTTTCCTACGCTGATGCTCAAGACGTCACGGTGGCGGCGCACATTACCGGCAACGGCGCAACATATACACGCCGCCTCACCGTCGACATGCTCTATCCGGCGGATGTGGCGGCTGACGTCGCCGCGGATGCCGTCTATACCGGCTACTACCGCACCGGGTTTACAGAAGTAGAGGGTTTACCGCAGACCTTTGAGATACAAGGTCTGGCCGTACGCGATGCACCTCCGGCGGCCAGCGGCCCTTACCCGCTGGTGGTGGTTTCCCATGGCTTGTTCAACACCCCCGGCGTGCTCAGCGGTATTACCGAGAACCTGGCCAGCAAAGGTTATATTGTCGCCGTCATCGACCACCGCGACGCTGAAGACGACCCCGCCACCCCGGTGCACATGTTTGCCCGGGTGCTGCTGAACCGGTCTTTGGACCAGCAGCGTATTCTGCGGGAGTTGCTGGCACTGGCTGCAGCTGATACCGCGCCGTTGGGTGCGCTGATCAACCCTGACCGCATCGGCCTGGTGGGTTATTCCATGGGGGGCTACGGCGTGCTCAATCACGCCGGAGCCGGTTTTGATGCTGACGGCGAATCTCTGAATATTGTCCCGGCGGACATGTTAAGGCCGCAGACGGAACAAGATCAGACTTATCAGCAAACCAGCCGCGATCATCTTGACGCCGTGGTGGCGTTTGCCCCCTGGGGAGGCAAAGCCGGCGAAGTGTGGACGGACAGCGCGCTGGCTGACATCCGGACTCCGTTGCTGATCATCACCGGAGATCAGGACGACGTTTCCGACTTTGAACAAGGCATCCAACGCATTTTCGACGAGGCCAGCGGCAGCAACCGTTACATGCTGGTGTTCCGCAACGCCCAGCACAACATGGTGCAGATCCCAGCGCCGCCTTCCGCCCACCTGGATGTGGTGCCGTGGATGACCTTTGAAGATCCGGTGTGGCGGCGCGAGCGCCTGCTGGCGGTCAGCAGCCACTTTGTGACCGCGTTTCTGGACTGGCACCTGAAAGACGACAACAGCAAGCGCGCCTATCTGGACGTGCCTACCGTGGTTTCAAGCGACGGCCGCTGGAAACAGCCTTTTGCCGCCGACTACAGCGACCGTTACGCGGACGGGACCGACGGTTCGGAACAATACTGGCTGGGTTTCAAGCGGCGCCAGGCTATCGGCATGGAGATGCACCGGCTGGCCAGCGGCCGGCGCGGCGGGGCCGCTGAGTGACCGGCATCAGCAGGTTCTTTCGACAATCAGGCGCACAACCGCTGCAGCGTCCACCTCTGTAGCTACCGCCACCGGCGGCCGTTGCCGCCAAGGCTGCGGAGCTTCATCACCGCCGGCGCCCACATAGGGCCACGTTTTGCCGCGGCTGATACCTTCCGTTTCCACGCAAACCGGCCAGCGGCTCAGGTTGAACAGGCTTTCATCCAGCAGATAGGCAACTGCGGTGGGGTCATGGGCAAACAAACCGTCCAGCCGGTTGGTGCTGGCAAAAAAAGATTGATAGAACCCCAGAGCTGTGGAAAGGTGTCTGGCCGGCGCCGTATCCCGGCTGACAATGGCGTCCACGTCGGCCGGCCGCAGCACAACTTTGCGGGTGATGTCCAGGCCAATCATGGTCACCGGCCAATCCTGCGCAAAAACCAGGTCCGCCGCTTCCGGATCATTGAAGATGTTCGCCTCCGCAGCCGGGGAGGCATTGCCGGGACAAAGCGCATTGCCGCCCATAAGCACTATCTCCCGCACAACCGCCGGAAAATCCGGATAACGTTGCAGAGCCAGCGCCAGGTTGGTCAGCGGCCCCAGCGCCATCAAGGTAACCTGGCCCGGCGCCGCCGCCGCCCGGGCATACATCCAGTCATGGGCCGCTGCCGCCTGGGGTACCGCCGCCGGCGCAGCCAGGTTGGCATTGCCCTGGCCGTCATCACCGTGAATATGCGGTATCGCGCCTCTGTAAGCTGACGCCATCGGCCCTGCCGCGCCCCGCGCAACGGGAATGTCACCGCGCCCGGCCAGCTCCAGCAGGCACAGCGCATTATGTGTAGTTGCCTCGATGGACACATTACCGTACACCGAGGTGAGGCCTATGACTTCCAGTTCCGGCGATGCCAGCGCCAGGAATACCGCCAACGCGTCGTCAATGCCGGGGTCCGTATCAATAATTACCGGTCTGGCGGCTGCCGCGCTGCTCATTCGCGGGTGCGCCAGTCCTGAGCCTGCTCAAATGCGTGCGCCACCTTGTACAACAGCGCTTCTTCGTAAAAACGGCCGACCAGCATCATACCCACCGGCAGCCCGTCAACAAGGCCGCAGGGCACGCTGATGGCGGGATGATGGCTTTGATTAAAGGCGCTGGTGTTAGTGGTCGGGGCAAAGGCGAGGCCGACAACCTCATCCGGGCCGGCATCTTCCGCCGGCAATACCGTTGCTTTCATGGGGGTGGTGGGCATTACCAGTACATCTACTTGTGCCAATGCATCATCGTAGGCCTGGCGCAACAGCCGCACGCCCTGCATGGCCTGTGCCAGATACCGGTAACCGGCACGGCGGCGCGCCACTTCCGAGCAGATCAACACGGTTTTCACGTTGGCCGGCATTTCATCCGCGCGCTCACGCCAGCCGTGCTGCTTTTCCACGTAGCCCACCGGCACCAGGTCCGGGCGTTCCAACAGACAGCCGTCCAGATTGAACATGGACGTGCTCATGCCCTGCAGAGAACCAAAGGTGACCGCGCCCGCCTGGGTATGCATGGGTACGGAGATTTGTGTGATGTCCGCACCCAGGCTGCCGAGACTCAAAGCGGCCGCCTGCACCTTGGCATCCACCTCGGGTTCCGAAGGCGGCAGGCCAAAACCCTCCTGCACAATGCCCACTTTAACCCCGGCAAGGTCCACCGACTGCAGCGCCTGGGTATAAGGTACAGCTTCCCGGGGCGTGTTGATCTGGCGCGAATCTTCACCGTCCGGCCCGGCCAGCACCTCCAACAACCGGGCGTTGTCCGCGACATTGGCGGTCATCGGCCCCGTATGATCAATGTTGGGGTTCATGCCCAGAATACCGGTGTAGGGAATGAGTCCCCAGGTAGGTTTCATGCCGACAATGCCGCAGAAGGAAGACGGCATGCGGATCGAGCCGCCCTGATCGCAGCCGATCGCGGCATCCACTTCACCCGTGGCCACCACCACCCCGGAACCGGAAGAACTCCCGCCAGCCGCATGGGCGGGATTGTGAGGATTGGAAACCGGCCGCGGTGCGCTGGTGTGGCTGCCGCCGGAAAAACAATACGCCTCACACACGGTCTTACCGACAATGGTTGCGCCTTCGTCCAGCATGCGCGTAACAATCTCAGCGTCCTCCGCCGGAACATACCCTTCGAGGATCGGTGTACCGTTCATCAACGGCACCCCGGCCAGCAGCAGATTGTCTTTCACCGCGATACGCATGCCGGCCAGGCGGCCGCTATCCGAGGTGTTGATGTGAGTTCGTACATACCAGGCACCGTGCGGGTTTTCCGTATCGGCCGGAAATGTGTACTCTCTTGTTATCTGCGGCGCCTGGGGCCAGGCAAAGTTGTCGCTGGCCGCCATCACAGCGATGTTGCTTTCCACCACGTCCTTGTACAGCGGTGCATCAGCAGCCGTCATACCCAGCTCCGCCATCACTTCAGCCAATTCGTCGATCGATATTGATGTATCCATAGTCCTCCCCAGTGAATGGGCCAGCAATTAATGCTCCACAATTTATGGCCCACAATTTGATAACCCACAATGCGCCTATTTTGCTGCTGAGACAACGGACGGGCCGAAAAGCGTGCCCGGGAAAATGTGTGCAATTTTGCACTTGGAAAATCCCTCAATTCAGGCAACATTCAATGCTTCTGGCATCACGGATAGTGGGGAGCAGCCGTGACTCTAGGGACCAGAGGCCTGTTGACCTTGACAGTGCTGGCTGCAGTGCTGTTGCCGGCCTGTGCCCACGCCACCCCGCCCCGGCTCAGCAATATCGACCGCAGCCAATTCATCAACCGCAGCATGGCGGCAGAAGACATATTGCGGATCTGGGTACTGTATATCGGCCAGGGTGATGCAATTCTGGTGCAATTTCCCCGCGCCGCCGCTGAGCCCGGAGTGGAAATGCTGGTCGACGGCGGCAAATCCGGACCCAAGCTGCAACAGCATATGCGCACCCTGTATCCGCTGGCGACCCCCTCCGCCCCCACCGCCATTGAACACGTTGTGCTGACCCACCACGATACCGACCATATGCAGGGATTGAGCGGCTTATTCAATGACCCGCGCTTTACCTTTGCCGCGCTGCATCACAACGGTCTCGCAACCTGGGTGCGCCCCACCGGCCTGCCCGCGGCTGCGCGGGTGGTGCGCGACGGGGACCGCTTTATGGGCCGGCTGCAGGACACCGGCAGCGCCTTTACTGAAGAATTCCGCGTTGACGGCCTTGATACGTTCCGCGCCGGCATCGACAACGACCAATTCCAGGGTGTGTACAAAACCTACGCCGCCCGCCTGGCGGACAATGTCAGCTCAGCAAGCCGGGCCACCCGGGGTGAATCTCTGGATCTCAGCGGCGCCGGCGCAGATGTGTCCGTAAACGTGTTATGGCCCGAGGATACGCTGCACGCTTATGACGGCCGTTCCTGGTCTCATACCATCAACGGCAACAGCGTGGTCCTGAACCTGCAGTACAATAACTTTTCCATGCTGTTCACCGGCGACATGAATTCACATTCAGAAGAGTCATTCCGCCACGTGCTCACCAGCAGCGGCATGGCGGGCAGCGTGGAAGTGGACGTGTTGAAGATTCCCCACCACGGCAGCGCTGATAACGAAGAAGCTTTTATCCGCATGACCAATCCGGTCATATCGATTGCTTCGATGGGTAATCAGGGATTTACCCGCTGGGGCCATCCGGATGAGGACGTGGTGAGCTGGGCCGGGGGCTTTCGCCGTACTTTCCATACCCACGCTCATGAGCGGCAAAACTATGCGGGCCGCACAAACGCCATGGTGGAAGGCTCCCATATTGTTGTCGAAACCGACGGCGAGTGGTTCAGGGTTTTTGAGCTGCGCGACCTGGATGACGCCTTACCTACCGTCACCCAGACCGCCGGCGGCGACGGTACACGTTGGATTAGAGCGGAGTAGCCGATGGACTATCTGGGCATTGTCATAGCTTTCATCACAGTGATGCTGCTGTTGAGCATAGTGGTGATGGGGTTGGTTCAGTTGACCCAGGCGGCGCTGCGGCTGCGCGGACGCAACCTGACCATGGGTATTGCCGGCTTGATGATGTCCGATCCCAAGGCGTCCATAAACAAGAACGTGGACGAAGCTGAGAAACAGAGTCTGGCGCACCGCACCCATGCCAAAAACGAAGCGGCCAACCTGTTGAATGACGAAATGTTCCCGCTGATCGGGCGTGCCGGCCACCTGCTGGGTCAATCACCCAAGGGAGATCCCATCGGCACCGTGCGCAACGTTCTGCTCGGTGCGCAGCGCAGTTGGATAGAACCCGGTGACCTTGAATACCGGCTGGTCGCGCGGGGTGTGCTCGAAAGTGATGATGCCAGTGCATTCGCACAACGCTTTGAAAAAACCGGCCCGCTGCTGCAGGACCGCTTCCTGCTCATCACACGCTGGTGGACGGCGGTCTGGGCGTTGTTGGTTGCCGTCACTTACCAGGTCAGCACCCCCTCCCTGATCAATGAACTGATCGAAGATCCGGCCAAACGTGAACGGCTGGTACAGATGGGTGAAACTTTAAATGAGCAGGCGGATTCCATTCTGGCGGCGTTCAACTATGAACTGGTGGGCATGGAGGCGCTGGATGAAATGAAGCGCCAATTCCCCCAGCATTTCGAGATTTTTGATGAGCTGGTGGCAACCGGCTGGGACCGCAGCGAGCTGGTTGGTGAAATGGAGATTGCGGTAGAAGCATTGCCGGACGCTGAGGGCCGCAGCATTGTGGCCCGCTACGACCAGATCCTGCGCGACAACATGGACCGCTACGCGGCCGCCGCAGCCCGCGAGACCCGCAGAGCAAACGACCGGCTCAGTCAGGTAGGCATCCGCTTCTGGTCGGAGGGTTGGGACTATTACTTCGATGACGCGTCAAGCCCGCGGCTGGGCAACTGGCTGGGTACGCTGATGACCGCCATTCTGCTGTCGCTGGGTGCGCCGTTCTGGTTTGAGCAGCTGAAAAACGCCACCCAGTTGAGGGACTTGTTAGATTCAAGCAAAGGCCGTAAGCAAAAGGACAACCAGGCTGAGTAAGCTCTCTCACGGCCCCAACGGGCGCCCTGCCACAGACCTGTCAAAAGAACCCTGACGGAACGCGGCGGCGTCAATGTCCATGGCCTTAACCGCCCTGGAGTGGGTGCCTTCGTGCACGCAAACCCGCTGCAGAATACGCCATTCCTCACCACGCTTTTCATATTCATCCAGATAACGGCCGTGCCAGGTGTCGAGCACATCCGCATCCTGCTGAAACAGATAGGTGACGTTGTAGATCTCACCGCGCGCACGTTGGCCGTCAGCTTCCAATTCAATCGTGTGGTTGAAGATGCAATGACTGGTTGAGCGCCATTTGAGATGCGAAACCATGCACCGTTCCGCAAACTCCATGGCGTTGCCGACAAATACACCGTGGTTGTCGGTGGCTTCGGGCCAATAGGCGGACTGCATCAGTTTCAGATCCAGACGGTCGACGCCGCGGCAATAGCGCCGCGCGCAATCTTCAATAGCCCGGATATCGGTCAGTTGCTGGCTGGAATAAGTCATGGCTCCCCCTTGGTGTCAGTGCCGGGAAGTATGCGAAATATGAGGCTGCCAAGCCAACGCCCGCAGCAACAGGGATTGTCCTGCTCAGTTGGCGTCCACCACCTGGTGCACAGAGCCGTTGGCGTAGTTCACTACATACAACTCACCATCCTGGTCCTGGCCGAACGTGGAAATACTCAGGCTGGTATCCCCTACTTCCAGCGCGGCCTCGGTCGGCGCCGCGTCTGCCTCCACGGCAAACAAGCGCCCGCTGACAAAGTCGCCAAACAGGTACCAACCCGCCAGATCGGTGATCACGGTACCGCGGTAGACATAGCCTCCGGTAACCGATTGGCCGGCGCTATGATCGTACTCCGCCACCGGTTCCGCAAAGGTATCAGCGCAGTTGGCCGGCGGGTCAAAACAGTGGGCACCTTCGCGGTCGTTCCAGCCGTAGTTACCGCCCAGCACCACCCGGTTCACTTCTTCCCATTCGTTCTGGCCCACATCAGCCAGCCACAGGTCACCGCTGAGGGAATCCACACTCATCCGCCAGGGGTTGCGTAAACCCCAGGCGAAAATCTCCGCACAGTTGTCCGCCTGCCCGCTAAGCTGGCAACTGTTGCTGCCGGCAAACGGGTTATCAGCGGGCACATCGTATGGCGCGGTGCCATCCACGTTGATACGCACCACTGCGCCTAACAGATTGGTTGTGTTTTGCGCATTCTCCCCAGGATCTCCGCCGCCCCCACCGTCGCCGAAACTGGCCAGCAGCAAACCGTCCGCGCTGAAAACCAGATCTCCGCCGTTGTGGTTGGATTGCGGCTGCGGCACCTCCAGCAGTACCGTTTCACTGGCGGGGTCCAGGGTGTCGCCGCCGCTCAACAGCTCAAATCCGGCCAGCCGGGTGCGCAACGCGCCATTGGTACTGTACAAAACAAAAACCCGCGGCGTTGCGGGAAAATCCGGATGAAAAGCCATGCTTAACATGCCGGTCTCCGAACTCAGATTGTTCACCTGTGAGGAGATGTCCAGAAACACCTCGCTGGTGCTTACCCCCGCCGTGTTATCGAAGCGCAGGATGCGGCCGGCCTGTTCCACCACAAACCAGCGGCTGTTATCCCCCGGCGCCTGGCGCAGGGCAACAGGGGCGGCAAAACTCAGGTTTGTGAACACCGGAGTTGTCGAGAGGCTGGGATTACTCGGCGCCGGCGGCGGGGTCACATTCACCGGCGGGCTGCTGGACGAACCGCCGCCGCCGCAGGCGCTCACGGCCAGGGCAAATACCAGCAGGATTATCGGTGTTTTAGAGTGAAACATCTGCCCTCCCGTGACGCAGTTCACGTTAGTGTATTGAACGTCAGGATTTCTGAACAATCCTTGAACCAATGCCGCTTTCCGGACAAACCGCCCGGCTGTGGCGTTATTTATGGCTGATAGCGCCTATAATGGCGTTTTCTGACCAGCGGAGCAGTGCCTGATGTCCAGCAAACAACTCGACGCGGTTGTCGTCGGCGCCGGTTTTGCCGGGCTGTATATGCTGCACCTGCTGCGCCAGGCCGGGCTGGCGGTAAAGGGCCTGGAACGCGCTGATGATGTAGGCGGCACCTGGTACTGGAACCGGTATCCGGGCTGCCGCTGCGACGTGGAGAGCATCGAATACTGTTACCAGTTTTCCGATGAGCTGCAGCACGACTGGGCCTGGACTGAACGTTACGCGGCCCAGCCGGAGATCCTGGCTTATGCCCAACGTGTGGCTGAACGCTTCCACCTCAGGGAGCTGATTCAGTTCGAAACCCAGGTTGAACGCGCCCGCTATAACGAGGCCGCCTGCCGCTGGCATGTAACCACCGGCAGCGGTGAAGAATTCGACACCCGGTTCCTGATTATGGCCACCGGGTGTCTATCCACCGCAAACACACCCGATTTTGCCGGCCTGGGGGACTTCAGCGGCCGCACCTATCACACCGGTTTGTGGCCCCGGCAAGGGGTTGATTTCAGCGGCCGCCGGGTCGGCGTTATCGGCACCGGTTCCTCCGCCATTCAATCCATCCCGCATATTGCCGCCCAGGCCGCGGAGCTGACGGTATTCCAGCGCACCGCTAATTTCAGCATCCCGGCGCAAAACAGGCCGGTGGACCCGCAGGAAGTGGCCCGGGTGAAAGCCGACTATGCTGACTACCGGCGCCGCGCCCGGTTGCAGCCCGCCGCTTTCGGCCCCGACTACCCCAGGCATGCCGACTCCGTGCTGGAAGCGACACCGGCACAACGTCAGCAGCGCTTTGAGGCTCATTGGCAGCTCGGCGGCTTTATGTTCCTGGGCGCGTTCGGCGATCTGCATCAGAGCGAAGAAGCCAACTGGCATGCGGCGGAATTTGTCCGCAACAAGATCCGCGCCACGGTGCAAGATCCGGCTACCGCGGAGTTGTTGTGCCCGGACGGTATTATCGGCTGCAAACGCCTGTGCGCGGACACCGGTTACTTCGAAACCTACAACCGGGACAACGTCCGGCTGGTGGACGTCAGCAAACACCCCATCGAGCTGTTTAACGCTACAGGCCTGGTCACCGGCGGCAGGGAATTCGAGTTTGACGACGTTGTATTTGCCACCGGTTTTGACGCCATGACCGGCTCGTTGCTGCGCATGGACATCCAGGGGGAAAACGGCCTCAGCCTGAACGAAAAGTGGGCGTCAGGGCCGCGCACCTACCTGGGCTTGATGACCGCCGGGTTTCCCAACCTGTTCACCATGACCGGGCCCGGCAGCCCCTCGGTGCTGGCTAACATGGTGACCGGCGTGGAACAGCATGCAGAGTATATCGCTGATATGATCCGTTGGCTGCGTGGGCAGGGTGCCGGCGGCGTTAAAGCGCAACCGGAGGCGGAAGACAACTGGGTGCAGACTGTTAATACACGTTCTGAACAGACCCTGTATCCGCGCTGCAACTCCTGGTACCTGGGGGCCAACGTACCCGGCAAACCCAGGGTATTCATGCCTTACATCGGCTTCCCCGATTATGAAGCCACCCTGCAGACCATCCGGGAAGACAACTACCCGGGCTTTACCCCGCTGGCTTAAGATTCGGGGTCAGGGCTTGCCCTGCAGGATCAGCTCAGCCAACCGGCTGCCGTGGGTGTTCTGCGGAAAATGACCCGCATCATCCAGCGGATCGAATCGGGCATTCATCTGCGCCGCCCACTGGCGGCCCCATGCTTCCGTGAATACATCGTCCCGGCAACCCCAGATAAAGTGGCAGCTTTTCTGCCACTGCAGCAACGTACGGTAATGCAAGGTCTGCGCCGCGGCGTTGCCGTTGTTATAGCTGTCCAGCGGTATGGACAGCGGAAAACGGCGCGCGCCGTTGTAACCTTCGTCGGGTAAACCGCGGAAAGGCGCGGAATACGCCTGATACATATCTGCCGCCGGGCCGCTGAATTCCGCAGCCTTTTCGCCGCTGAGAATGGGCACAAACTCATCGATCGATATCAGTCCGGCACTCAAGACCATCAATAAGCCCAGGTCCGGTTGCGGCCGGTGAAAGCGGCCGCCTTCGTGCCAGTTCGAGTTCCAGTCGGTAATGCCTTTTGAGTACTCATACTCCGGATGATGCAGCCAGGTATTCATGATCACCAGATGATCAAATCGCTCCGGCATCATCGCCGCCTGGGCCAGACCGGTGGGGCCGCCCCAGTCCTGACACACCAGCGTGATGTTCCGCAGGTCCAGATCAACAATCAGGCTGTTCAAAATCTCCGTATGCCTGGCGATGGTATACCAGTGAATGTCGGTGGGTTTGTCAGAGCGGCCGAAACCCATATGATCCGGGGCAATGCAGCGGTAACCGGCGGCCACAAGTCCGGGGATCACGTCGCGGTACAGATACGACCAGGTGGGCATGCCGTGTAAAAGCAGCATCACCGGCGCGTCCGCGGGCCCTTCATCCACATAGTGCATGCGCAGGTCCTGCCACTGATGATAATTCGGCGCAAACGGAAAATTCGCCAGCTCCGCAAAATTTTCCTCCGCACTGCGTAGGTATTCAGTCATGCCAATCGGCTCCCTTTAAGTTGACGGTGCATTTTTGCGGCCAGTGTTCCACATTTGGTTGCCATGTAAAACCACTCTCCGCGGATCGATGGTAGATGTCACAAGCAGGGCGCTGATCCGTCATATCTGTATCCGAGCCCCGGACACACGGCCGGAGCCTGTTAAAACAAAGGAGTCCACATATGAACACCACTGTAATCAACCCCCCTGAACTGTATGACCCGGCGGCAAACGGCTACAGCCACGTAGTTGTCGCCACAGGCGGCAACCGGGTGGCTTACATCGCCGGCCAGGGGGGTGAGGACGCAGACGGTAACCTCGCCGCGGATTTTGAAGCCCAGGTGGCACAAGCTTACGCCAATTTGAACGCAGCCTTGCAAGCCGCAGGTGCGAGCACGCAACAGGTGACCAAAATTACCACTTACGTCGTCGGCTACAAACAATCGATGCTGGCAGCCATGGCCCGGCAGCTGCAGGCTGCGTTCGGCGGTATGTTACCCGCACAGACTCTTGTGCCTGTTCCCAGGCTGGCGCTGGACGGCATGCTGTTTGAAGTGGATGCCATTGCCGTTCTGGACTAGCGCCCGCCCCCCTGGCGTAGAGTGCCAACAAAACTGGCGTAACAGGTCCAAGGGGTTGCGACCGGGAATGACTAACATGGCAGCACCTGTCGAAGACCCTGAACGAGTACATACAGTTATGAGCGAATACGACCATCAATACACCGGAACGCTGCCGGTGCTGCCGGTTGCGGACGTAAGTAACGCGCTGGCCTGCTACGTTGAACAACTCGGCTTCGAAGCGGTTTTTACCCAACCCGATGACAACGGCGTGCTGGTAAATGCTCAAGTACAAATGGACGGCTGCCATATCATGCTGAACCTGAACCCCGAAGCCGCGGGTAAAGGCGGCGCGGGGGTTTACTTCTGGGTCCGGGTGCAACAAAAGCCTATAGACGCGCTATACGAACAATTGCTGCAGCAGAACATCAAACCCGTTGAGCCCATTGCAGACCAGTTCTGGGGTGACCGGAGCTTTGTGATTAAAGACGCTGACGGCTACCTGATCGCTTTTACCCAGGCTATCCCTTAACCCGCCCGGGTAACGTCTTATAGTGACGTTTGTAAGCGCGCAGCAGGCTGGATGCATCGCTGTAGCCCGCCAGATAGGCAACCTCTTCCAGCGGCCGTTTGCCGGTACTGAGATGATGATGCGCACATTGCACGTGTACCTGCTCCACCAGTTGACGGTAGCTGGCCCCCTCCCGGTCCAGTTTGCGCTGCAGGGTGCGAACGCTCATGTTCAATTCCCGGGCCACCTGCCGCTGGCCGGGGCGCGCCGGCAATGCCCGCGTTAAAGTGCGCCGCACCCGGTCGCAGAGCGAGCCTGCGGGTGCAAGCTGCGCGTAAATGTCATCCGCATATGCCTGTATGGCGGCGCGCAATCCCGGGTTGGGCTGCACAACTTCCTGCTTGAGCACACTTTCCCGGAAATACACGGCATTACACGGCTGATCGAGTTCGATCGGGCAATCAAAACAACGGTAAACAAAGCCGCGGTCAGGCAGATGAGCCGCCTGCAGGCTGACCCGCTCCGGCGGCTGCGGCACACCCGTCAGGCTGCCGATGGAGCGCGACGCGGACATCATGGCAATAAGCAGACAGTCCAGGGTCACCCGCCGGTCTTCCCGTTGCCATGCCGGCTGCAGCTCAAACCGCAATGCCAGCAAGGCACCCTCGGGCTGCATGCTGACGTCCATCACGTTTGCGATCAGTTGCCCGTACCTGATGGCCTGACCAAAGGCCTCACCCACGGTGGCGCTGGTACTCATGATCAGTGACGGTGTCTGTTGCGCCGAATATTGATTAAGGCCCAGTTTCAACGCCAGATAGGGTTCCGATGAAGCATCTATTGCGGTTTTCCAGATGTACGCCATGACCGACGCCGGCACCCGCACATCCTCGCGCAGCAGCTGCGCGGCGGACAAGCCGGCTGCCGCATACAACGGCCGGACTTCAGCGCCCTGACGGCCGGCAAATTCGATCAGATCGTGGGCAAATTTTGCTGAGAAGCTGAGCACCAGGCGATGGTCCACTCCGCTGCAAAGCAGGTCAACATGTTTCTATTCCGCCGCCGGCACAATCAAGGCCACGCTGCTGTTGATGAGACGCCGCAAATGATGCGGCGACTCTCCGGCGCGGGCGCGCAGCGACAAGCTGTGCAAAACACCCTGCGCAATAGCAGCACACCCGGCAATATCAACAGAAGGCGGTAACTGTCCGGCCTCAACAGCGCGGCGTAAACGCTCGGCGATGCGCTTGTCCAGGCCGCGGATTACCGCCAGCAGATCAGCCTGGATTTCAGGGTGGCACGCGGCTGCCGCCACCGCCGTGCTCATCACCATGCAACCTCTGGGCTGATCGCCGCCGGTATAGGTAGCCAGCGCCGCACGGTAGAAATTGCCAAGCGCCTTGCGGATGTCGTCTTCAGCCAGCATGGTGCCGGCAAAGGCCTGCTCCATACCCTGCCCGAACTGCGCCAAGGCTTTACGGTAAATGGCTTCTTTGTCACCAAACGCGCGGTAGATGCTGGGACGGTTCATCTGCATGGCGGCGGCCAGATCATCCAGCGACGTGGCGCTGAACCCCTTGGTCCAGAACACCTGCCCGGCGGCCTGCAGGGCGTCCAGTTCATCAAATTGTCGCGGCCTGCCGCGGCTTCTTTTCATAGTTCGCACTTCATATTTGCTCTTCCAAATGCGTAATTTTATTGTACTACTTCGCACAATATATGTTGACACGGTAATTATTATACGAAATAGTACATAAATACAAAGAGTGCGGAGCGGATTGATGCCAAAAATCGAACAACCGGCCAGCCCTATCCCGGCGGCATTGCAGGGTTTGCACCTGTTTCACTTCGACGGCGCCCCCTGCGCGCAGCGGGTGCGCTTTGCCCTGGGGGAAAAGGGTTTGTCCCGCGGGCGGGAGGAAAAGTTCGACTCGGTGACACCCGCAGCGGTTAAAGGTGAACCCGGACGCTGGGTAAGCCGCGTAGTCTCTCTTGTTAAGAAAGACCATATGACAGCAGCGTATGCACAAATCCACCCCAACATGGTTGTGCCCGCACTGGTTCACGAGGGTACCCTGTACCTGGAGTCCATGGACATCATCGAGTATCTGGATAACGCCTTCGGCGGCACCCCGCTGATCCCCACCGCCGCTGAATTGCGCAGCGCCACCATGCAGCGGGTAGAGCAGGCCAAGGTTCTGCACCGTTCAATACGTTATGTCACATTCCATTGGGGCCTCGGCCGGCTGGCCATGCTGAAGCCCCGGGAGCGCCAACACCTGGCGGCGCTGGCAGAACAAGGCAGCGACGGCGAAGGCCTGGTCTCCTTTTATGACGGGTACAGTACCGGGACAATTCCCGACAGCGTTTATACGGATCATCTGGCGCAACTGTATGCTGCCTTTCAGGACCTCAACAGCCAGCTCGGCGACGGCCGTAAGTTTCTGATGTCCGACGACGTGACCATTGCGGACGCATTCTGGTCGATGAAAATTCTGCGTCTGTTGGAGTGCGGTTACCCGGTTGAGGCACATCATCCGAACTTATATGCCTGGTACCAGCGGGTTTATCAGCGCCCCTCTTTTCAGCATGAAGTAATGGGCAGGAACCGTTTGACCAACTGCCTGTTCCGCTCCAAGGCCGGCATTGAACGGCTGCTGGGCAAAGGCCTGAAGCCGGCAGTGGATGCGCTGGCGGCTTGAACCTCAGCGGCTACCGATATTCACACTTGCAGGCAGCACCTTACCCTGCATGAAATCACCATCAGGCCGGCAAGTTCCGGACCGGCATCTTCCTGCACGAAGTGACCGGCGCCATGGATGGTGACATTTTGCGCGGTGGGCACCCGCTCCAGGAACACCGCTTCGCCGCCGGCGGTGATCGGGTCGGAATCCGTAAAGGCCACCAGAAACGGTTTGTCCCACTGCTCAAACACGTCGCGCCACGCGGCTTCGTTCTCGCGGAGCTGGGAAGGCACCAGATAAGGCATGATCTGCGCCGCCGCTTTGTAACGCTGTTCAGGGAACGGTGCTTCGTAAGCCGCAGCCACACCCTGGTCGCCGCCCATAAAAGACATAAGCTGGCCGACGGGCAAGTCTGCCACATGGTAGCTGTAGGCTACCCACCGCGGAAACGTCACGTTGGCGCGCAGTTCCTCCAGAGTCACCTCACCTTCCCACCAGACCGCCAGCTTGAACAACGGATAACCGAACCATCCCCGTAAGCCATCAGCCGCCGGCAGGCCGGTATTGGACACCACCACTCTGCTGAAGCGCTGGGGCTGCGCAGCCACCACGCGCAGGCCGATCAGCCCGCCCCAGTCCTGGCCGAAAAACGTGACATCCTGCAAATCCAGCCGCTGCACCAGTTGCAGCATGTAGTCAACCTGCATGGCATAACTGTATACACCCTCGTCGGCAAACTTGTCGGATTTACCAAAACCGACCAGATCAGGCGCAATCACCCGGTAGCCCGCCTCAACCAGCACCGGGATCATTTTGCGGAACAAGTAGCTCCACGTAGGTTCACCGTGGATCAACAGCACCACCTCACCCTCCGGCGGGCCTTCGTCCAGATAGTGCAGCCGGATGTCGCCCACCTGCATGTAGCGGGGCGCAAAAGGGTAGCCCTCGAGGTCAGCAAACCGCGCTTCCGGAGTGCGTAAAATGCCTGGTTTTATCTGCTCCGCTGCGGCAGCAGTGCTCACCAGCAGGGTTACCGCCAAGGCGAAGTTCGCCCACCAGCGCGGGTTAATCAGTATGCATTTCACAGCTCATCTGCTCCTTTAGTTTCAATTCTTATCCGCCCTTCCAGCGTACGGTGCACGGGACAGCGGTCCGCGATGCTCATCAGACGCGCCCGCTGGTCAGCGTCCAGTGCCCCTTCAAACTTGATCTCCCGGTGCAGCACATCCACCTGGGCAGGTTTACTTTCGCAATCCGCACAGTCTTCAGCATGGACCCGCTCGTGCCGCAAACGCACCGTGATGTTTTCCACTGGCCACTGTTTGCGGTTGGCGTACATGCGCATGGTCATGGAGGTACAGGTACCCAGGGCAGCCAGCAGATGTTCATAAGGGTCCGGGCCGAGGTTATCTCCGCCCACCCGCTTGGGTTCATCCGCCAGCCAGGCATGATCGTCTGAAAATACGTCACGCAGAAACTTCAGGTTGCCTTCACCGACAAACACTTCCCCGCCCCGCACCGCAACTTTTTCCAGCGCGCTTTCGTCCTCGATGTACCGCTCCGCCCATGCGGCGATGGTGTTGGCCACATACTGGGCATCCTGCAGGCTGCTGAGCAGGTGATCCGCGCCGTGCAACGAAACAAAACTCTTGGGATGTTTTGCGGCGGCAAAAATCTGCGTCGCCTGCTCTATGGGTACGGTGTCGTCAAACGGCGCATGGAATACCAGCAGACTCTTCTTGAGCTCCGCCAGCGACTCGGTCAGCGGATGCTGCTGAACATCGGTGAGAAACTGCCGTGAAATTCGGAATTCGCGGCCGGCCAGCATAACCCGGGCGTCCCCTTCACTTTCTATTTCAGCCACCTGGTCCGAGAACTGCTGCACCACATGCTGCGGAGAAGCCGGCGCACCGATGGTCACCACCGCCTTCGACGCTTCAATTTGCGCCGCTGCCGCCAGCACCGCGGTACCGCCCAGGCTGTGGCCGATTAACAGCTGCGGCGCGTTGTGGCGGCGGCGCAGGAAGTCCGCCGCCGCCAGCAGATCCTGAATGTTGGAACTGAAGTTGGAATTGCCGAAGTCACCTTCGGAGCCGCCCAGACCGGTAAAGTCGAAGCGCAACACGGCGAAACCCGAGGCAGCCAGGGTACGCGAGATGCGGCTGGCTGCGGCAATGTCTTTACCGCAGGTGAAACAGTGGGCAAACAGGGCGTATGCCTTGGGTTTAATGTCAGGCAGTTCCAATACTGCAGCTAGTTGTTCACCTTGCGGGTTGGGGAACTCGATTCGCTGGCGGCTGGGCATGGCGTCTACTACCTTGAGGCGGTGGGCCGGAAATTATCACCCCGTTGAACCGGCTGATGCCACCGTTTCACCCTGGCGCCCGGCCCAAGCCGCGCCAGGCCAGGCCGGCAATCACACACAGCAGCGCCAATAACAGCCGCGGATCTCCCAGCTGGAACCAGGGGTCCAGCGGAAACGCGATGGTTTTCTGCAAACCGGCAATTTTATAGGCATGAATGTCTTCACCGGTTGCTGCGCGCTCGGCTAAGGTAACCACCTGGTTCATCAGATCCCGGCGGCTGCGGTAGCGCACCAGGGCACCCTGATGCCATACCGCGCCGCCTTCGATACCCCACAGATCCAACGCCTGGGCCGCGGCGCTGCCTATCATTACCGGATGCGCGGCATCGGGGGCGGCGAGCTGAAAGAACGGCCCCCCGTATCGGGCCAATGCCTGACGCCCGGTGCTGCCCGTTTCTAAACCCGCAACCGGTGTTGCCACCGCGCGGAATTCCATGGCGTTGAACATGGCAAAATCATCACCGGTGTCACTTTGCATAAACTCCCGCCAGCGCTCAACCTCATCCCGGGACTGGCCGTAGTCCTGCAACACCTGTTCGTAGCGGACTATTTCCGCGTCCGTCAGCGGCCCGCCGAAAGACGTGTACCAGAAGAAAAACAAGCCGTATAAAACGGCCAGCACAATCCAGACCCGGTAGCGGCGCAAGGCGGTTGTGCCGGGAGCTGCCGTTGCAGTTGTTTCAGACATCACAATTCCCTCTCAATTGTCGTTCGCCCGGACGCAAGTTTCAGCCGGCATGTAATTGCGCCAGAGTGACCGCCGACGGCGGTGCGGCCAGCATCGCGGCAATCTGGTCGACCAGATTGTTAAAGAACAATTCAGCCTGCCGTCCGCGGAAGCTGCCGCCGCGGCGCGCCCGTTGGGAAATTGCCAGTAATACAAGGCTGGCAACGTTTTCCGCCCGCAAACGCAGAATTTCCGGGTCTACACTGTTCAGAGCGGTGTACAAAATTGGCCGTATTTTCATCATGCTGGGTAAGTTCGGGTTTTCCACCGCAAGGGCCAGTTCACGGTCGGACGCCAACAGCTTCTGCCCGAATTTGCCGAGAAAAACCCGGAACTCCAGACTCTCCCGGCATAACAGGAACGGCACGCGTACCAGCACCCCGCAGATCTCACGCAGCGGCGGCTCCGGCTGACGGGCCAGTAACTCGTCAACAAGCCGGCTGCGCCGTTTTTCCAGTTGCCCCATGCGCCGCTTGAGGATGGCGCCAATCAAGCCCTCGCGGTTGCCGAAGTGATACTGCAGCGCGGACTGGTTGCGGGTGCCTGCTTCACGCCCGATGGCGCGCAGTGACACTTCGTCCAGGCCGCGCTCCAGAAACAACTTCTCCGCAGCGTCCAGCAGCTGTTCGCGGGTAAGTTCAGCGGGTTTCAGATCGGTTTGTCCTGCATGAAACATAAGGTCCGCAGAGAGTAATGCATTGCATTATTTCATGCAATGCATTAATTTTTCCTAAGCCGGACCGCAGTTGCGGCGACCGGGCATAGCAGGTCACAAAATCACGAGGTGTTAAATGAAACTCCCGACCACCGCGGCAGCTTTAGCATGCAGCGTACCCCGGTTGTTCGCATTGCCGGCCGTTCTACTGCTGGGGCTGAGCGGCTGCGCGGACCCGGACGACGTTCCCGCCTCCCACATTTCCGTGCCGGCGCCGGTGAGCCCGGCCGCAGCGGAAGTAACAAGATATCCTTTGCGCACCGCCCTGTTCGGCGACCTGCATGTGCACACCAGTTGGTCTATGGATGCTTACGCCGGTGATAACCGGCTTGGGCCAAACAGCGCCTACCGCTTTGCCCGCGGAGAGCGGGTTGAACTGCCAAACGGCGTATCCGCGCAACTGCAAACCCCGTTGGATTTTGTCGCCCTAACGGATCACGCGGAAGGGTTCGGCACGCTGTTGGCCTGCACAATCCCCGGCGCAGCGGAATTCGACACGGAGCAGTGCCGCAGCGTGCGCGCGGGTGACCGGGACCAGGACGAAATGCTGCGAACCGCATTTGCACAAGGGGTCGCCCGTCCCGCACAACGCGACCCGCA
>JANQOA010000062.1 GCA_028279305.1 Pseudomonadales bacterium | reverse complement strand
ATCACGTACCAGGGCGCATTGGTGGTGTGGGTGGCCTCCAGTGCCCACTGGTAACAGCGCATGTAGTGGTCCCAGAATGCGCGCTCCTCCACATCGCCGGGGTTAAATTTCCACCACTTTTCCGGCCGGTCCAGGCGCGACAGCATGCGCCTTTTCTGCTCATCCCTGGAAACATTCAGAAAAAACTTCACAACCTGGGTGCCGTTGCGGTGCAGGTGTTCCTCAAAATTGTTGATGTCGTCGTAACGGTGCCGCCAGAATTCGCTGCTGAATGAGCGGTCAGGCAGACTGCGGCCTTCGAGAATTTCCGGGTGCACCCGCACCACCAGCACTTCTTCGTAATGGGAGCGGTTGAAAATGCCGATACGCCCCCGTTCCGGCACCGCGCGCCAGCAGCGCCACAGATAGTTGTGGCCCAGCTCGATATGGGTCGGCCGTTTAAAGCCGGTGACCTGAAAACCCTGGGGGTTGACGCCGCTGGTGACCTTTTTGATGGTGCTGTCTTTGCCCGCCCCGTCCATACCCTGGAACACCAGCAACAAGGATTGGCGGGCATCAGCAAACAACAATTCCTGCTGGTCGGAAAAGCGCTCCACCAGATCCGCCAGGGTGTCTTTGGGGTCGTCGATTTCCAGCAGGGTGGGCAACTCTGTGATTACCGTGCCTTCAGAGAAGCGGAACTTTGAGATATCTATCATTTTTGTTTTCCCAGGTGTGCCTCAACAGCGTCGCGCCAAGCGAGGTGGTTTTCGTACTGCGGACTGTGTCCGGCGTTTTCGATAACGGTCAAGTCTGCATCCGGCATGGCGGCGGCCATTTCCCAGCTGGGCTGCAGGAAAGGCGTGTCTTCAGCGCCGACGATGATAGTAGTGGGGGTGGCGGCCTGCCTGAGGGTATCCAGAACGGACGGGTGGTTGTCGAGGATTTCGCCCAGCTGCACAAATGCAGCCGGGTCCATCTGGCTCAACTTCACCCGGATACGCCGCCAGTGCTCCATTTCCCCCAGGTGGTTGATGCCCCGCTGCACGGCCTTGCTCTGGGCCTGGCCGCGCATGCCGGCCAGTAGCCCTTCGCAGCCTTCCGTGACAACAATATCGTTCAGTTGCGCGCGGATGTTGGCTGGAATCAAGCCCGGCGGGTAAGGGGCGGTATCCATCAGGATGGCGCTGCAAAAACGCTCGGCATGTGCCAGCAGGGCGCGCATCACAACCATGCCGCCCAGCGAATGGCCGAGTATATGGCAGCGGCTGATGCCCAGGGTATCGAGAAAGTTGATCAGGTCGGCAATCAGGGTGTACAGGGTATAGGGGCCCTGATTGCTGCTTTCGCCATGGCCGCGCTGATCGTAAGCCAGCACCCGGCGGCGGCCGCGGAACCAGTGCAACTGGTTGCTGAAATCCAGCTTGGAGCCGGTGAACCCGTGCACCAGCAGAAACGGAAGGGTGTCTCCCGGCTGTTCCGCCGGTAAATCAAAATAGGCGGTTTGCAGCGGCCCGTTGCTGACAAAGTGTGTGGTCAGCATGGGTTCAGGCAAGGTCCCGGATGGCAAAACTCCAGCGGGTGGCGGTATTGTGAAACTGTTCTCCCTCACCCGCGGCCCAGGCCAGGGCTTTGTAGGGGGTTAAGGCAAACACGCCTTCGCGTACGTCGTTCAGGCTGAAATCCCACCGGTATTTGGGGTTGTAGTCGTCGAGAAAACTCTGCAGCGTGCGTTCGTCGCTCAGCTCAACCACCGCGCATTCCAGAACCAGAACCGCTTCGGTATCCGCCAGATGTACGCTGGCCCAGGGTTGGGCGCGCAGGTTTCTGGCTTTGCGGCTGACCGGACTGGTGCTGAAGCGGAAGGCGCAGTCCTGCCAGATCCCCCACACCGGCATGCTGTGGGGACGTTGGCCCTGGCTCGCAACCCAGTAACTTTTTTCCGCGGCAAAGCGCCACAGCAGGGTTTCCCAGTTCAGGAAGCCGGCCTCAGCCGGACCGAAGTAGGCTTTTGGGTCCGGCCGCCGGGTATCGGTGATAACAAGCTCGCGCATGGCTCCGTTCAGAACTCGAGGATCGCGCGGCCCTGAATCTGCCCGTTCTGCAAAGCGTCGGTGGCGGTGTTGATATCTTCCAGCTTGTAGCGCGCGGTCACCATCGCCTCCAGGTCCAACTGGCCGCTTTCGTGCCACTCCAGAAAACGCGGAAAATCCCGGTCCGGAGCGCAGCTGCCGCCAATACTGCCGATAAAGTGTTTCTCATTCACCAGCACGTCGATGGCATTCAGTTCCACCGGCGTGGTCGGCACGCCGACCAGCACCGCGGTGCCGCCTTCGCAGACGCCGAAGTGACCGCTGCGGCAGGCGGGCACAATCTGCTCCATGGTCTGGCGGATGCCGATGCAGTCGAAGGCATAGTCAGCGCCTGAAACTTCCTGTTTGAAGATAGTGAACTCGCCGTCGCGCCGGGTCATCTCGTGGATCGCCGCCACCGGATCCGTATCGCTGGCGTTGATGACGTGAGTGGCGCCGAATGCGCGGGCAAAATCCAGTTTGGCGTCGTCCAGATCAACAGCAATGATGGGGTCCGCGCCGGCCACCCGGGCACCCACCACGGCGGACAGGCCAACCCCGCCGACGCCAAAAATCACCACGCTCTGCCCCGGTTGTACCTGGGCGGTGTTGATGACCGCACCGGCACCGGTCATTACCGCGCAGCCGATAATGGCGGTGACATCGGTTTTAATGTTCGGGTCCACCTTCACCACATACTGTTGATCGCAGATGGTATGGTCTGCCCAGGTAAACACGTTTTCCGAAATGGCAACGCCGTCGCTGGTGTCCAGTTGCGCGGTGACCGGCGCGCTGTCCGCCTGGGCGGCGTTGCGCGGCACCCAGGTCACCATGACGGTATCACCTTCTTTCACGTGGCGGACGTTACTGCCGGTTTTTAACACCACGCCGGTGGATTCGTGCCCGAGCACCACATTGTGTTGCCGGGGCCGGTGCATCTGGTGCAACTGCGAGTGGCAGATGCCGGAGGCAAACTGTTTCACCACCACCTGGGTGGGCGCCGGGTCCGGTAAGGTCAGGGTTTCTATGCGTAGGGTGGCGGTGTCTTTTGGCAGTACCACCACGTTTGCCTCAGTGCCCATATGGTTCCCCCTTGTTTAAATCAACGTTTCAGCTCAACTAGCAGCACCGTGATATTGGCCTTTCTCCTGAGTGAGATCAATCACATGGAGCGGCTGCATTGAAAGTGTTAGGCTGGCCGCTTATGAGTGAACAATATCGACTGGTCTTTTCCGGTGAGGTACTGGGCGGGCAGCACGCGGCTGTGGTGAAAAAACGGCTGACCGCACTTCTGAAACTGGATGACGCGCGCATGGATGTGCTGTTCTCGGGCAAGGCGGTAGTGGTTAAAAAAGCCACGGATGAAAAAACCGCGGCGCGTTACCAGGAAGCGTTTTCCAAAGCCGGCGCGCGCCTGCGGGTGTTGCCGGTTGAAGGTGCCGCGGCAGCGGAAGACCCGCTGCAGGCTGCTGAACCGCAGCCGGCGCCGGCACAACCGGAGGCTGCGGATGAAAGCGGCCTGGCGGTACTGCCGGTGGGCGCGGATCTGCTTACCGACGCTGAACGGCCGGCTCCGGTGGACGCCCAGGTGGCTACCGACCATCTGTCGCTGGCGCAACCGAACGAGGGTCGGGCGGACTCTTCCGCAGCAGCGGCGCCTGCCGCTGAAGTGCCCAGCGTAGATCATCTGACGTTGGCGGAACTGGGTGCCCGGCTGGGCACCGAGCAGGCCCGGGAGGTTGTGGTGGCGGAGATTCACGCGGACTTTGACCTGGCTGAAGTCGGTGCCGTGCTGGGCGCATTGGAAGCCGCGGAACCGCCGCCGGCACCGGACACCAGCCATCTTTCTCTTGATCCGGACTAAAAGACAAAACCAATAGACGCGAACAGCAGGAGTAGCGCATGAAACTGTATGAATCCCCCAGCCCCAATGCCCGCCGGGTGCATGTATTCATGGCGGAAAAAGGTATCGACTGCGAACGGGTAGCCGTGGACATCAGGGCGGGTGAGAACATTCAAGCTGAATACCTGGCAAAAAACCCGGCCGGGCGGGTGCCGCTACTGGAGTTGGACGACGGCACCTATATCGGCGAGTCGGTGGCCATCTGCCGCTATCTGGAAGGCCTGCATCCCGAGCCTAACCTGTTTGGCGACTCACCGCTGGCCAGCGCCAAGGTGGAAATGTGGCAGCGCCGCGCGGAAATGAACTTCATGGCGGAAGTGGCGGGTGCCTTCCGCAACATCACCGGGTTCTTCAAAGACCGGGAAACCTGTGTCAAAGAGTGGGGCGAGGTATGCGCGGAAAAAGCCCCCAGGGCGTTAACCATGTTTGACAATCAGCTCGCCGGGTCAGCGTACCTGGCCGGCGATCAGTTCAGTATTGCTGACATTACGTTGTGTATCGCCCTGGATTTTGCGCGTCAGGTTAAAGTGGTGACGCTGCCGGAGTTGGCTAATCTGGATCGTTGGTATGCTGAGGTCAGCCAACGGCCCAGCTTTGCCGCCGGCTGAGCGTCCGC
>JANQOA010000033.1 GCA_028279305.1 Pseudomonadales bacterium | reverse complement strand
AGGGCGTTGGTTTCCGGCAGCCGGCTCCACACCCGCAGGTCGCCGCCGCGGTCGGCAAAACGCTCCGCCTCAATGGCCAGCGACTCAACAATGCGCCAGGGCCGTTCCATGGCTGCCTGTCTGGCGTCCAGCGCCTGCAGTTGGGCGTTTATAAATCCGCTGAGCACATAGGTGAGCATCAGCACTACCCACAACGAGCCCCAGGTCTTCCAGAATAATGGGCCGATCAACGCGGGCGCCTCACAGGCAGTACTGGTAGCCGATGCCGCGCACCGCGCTGATGCGGGCGCTGCCGTCAGCATGGCTGCCGAGCTTCTTGCGCAGGTTGCTGATATGGGTGTCCAGGCTGCGGTCGTAGGGGGAGTTTTCACGTTGCAAGACCAGGCGGTACAAATGCTCGCGGGACACGGGCCGTCCCGGGCTTTCACACAGGATGCGCAGGGTAGTCGCTTCCACGCTGGTCAGCCGCACGGTTTGCGCACCGATTTCCACCGTGTTCAAACCGTTGCGGAAGGTCAGGTCGCCGACGGTGTCCGGGGCGCTGGGCTGGGGCACGCGGCGCAACAGGGCGCGCATGCGGGCCACCAGCTCGCGGCTGCTGAACGGTTTGGCCATGTAATCGTCGGCGCCCAGGTCCAGGCCCCGGACCCGTTGTTGTTCGTCACCTTTGGCGGTCAGCATGATGACCGGGACCGCGGAAAACCCGCGCAGGCGCTGCAGCACGGCATAGCCGTTCAGATCCGGCAGCATGACGTCCAGCAGCACAATATCGTACGGCCGGCTGCGGCAGGCTTTGATGCCTGAAGGACCGCAGTGGGCAGCATCCACCTTGAACCCCGCCCCGTTCAGATACAGTCCCAGCAAGTCACATAGATTCTTATCGTCGTCTACCAGCAGGCATTGCATGGTCTACTTCCCCCTGCTCAAATTCAGCCCAGATCCCCGGGTGACACCTCGGTGCGCATCCACTTATACGCAGCCCAGCGGGTTTTCCGTTGCGATACCCACTTACCCACCGTAAGTGTTGCAGCAAATCCGGCGCGGGTAACGTGTTCTTGAATCTTCTTAACACTATAGCGTGGCGTTCCGCGGCGCGGCGGCTCTTACACTAGCGCCCCCTTGCAGTTGAAACAGTGGGAAGACACATGGGATTGATCAGGCGCTTGTCCTTCGGAATATGCTTAGTTGTATTGTCAGCAGCCGGAAGCGGCTGCGGGGGTTCATCCGGCGGCAGCGATGGACCGGGTTATGTGCAGATTGTTAACGTCATAGTGGACTCACCGTCCCTGCAGGCTGACGTGGAAGACAGCCTGTTCAACCTGAACTTCCGGCAGGGTACCGGGCTGGTGGAAGTGGTCAGCGGCAACAATACCGTTGAGGTGATTTACATAGACCCGGATAACGGTGACGAGACCACCGTGGTGGAAGAATTTGAACTGGCAGTGTTCGAATCGACCATTCACACCCTGGTGCTGCACGGTACTTATGATGCGCCGCAGCTGCTGAGCCTGGACAAACCTTTCAGCGACATCGGCGAGGAAGACAGTGAGATTTACGAGGCGCAGGTGGTCAACCTCAGCACCGGCGGTGCGCTGGAAGTTTACATCAGCGAACCCAATCTGGATCCGGGCAACAACGTACCGGTGGCGACCCTTGTCAGCGGCGCTGCCAGCGATGTTTTAACCCTGGATGCCGGGGACCTGCGCCTGCGCCTGCTGGCTGAAGGGGAAACCCAGGTTATTTACGATTCCGGTGAATTTGAAATTGAGGAAAACACCCGCAGGACGTTTTATATCCACGACCCGGTAGGCCCGGACCCGGCCAGCCGCGGCTCGTTTCAGACCACTGACAGCGGCCTGTTGACCTTTCCCAACGAGGTCGCCCGGGCCGCGGTCAGGACCGCCAACATGGTGGTGGACGAGGCTTCGGTCAACATCAGCGTGGTGGACCCGGGGCAGGGGGATACGCTGCGCGCTGACGATCTGCCGTTTACCGGGGTCAGCGGCTACACCACGGTAGATCCGGCGTTTGTCAATATCTCCGCCCAGCCCGTCAGCGGCGCGGCTGATGTCAACACCACCCTCAGCCTCAATGAAGATACGTTTTACACGGTAGTGGTAGCCGGCGCGGTGGTTGACGATTCAGTATCGGTGCGGGCGCTGCCGCTGGCGCGCCGGCTGGTCGCCACCAGTGCCGTGGTGCAATTTGTCAACACATTGCAGGAAACCGACATTGATGATTTTGACCAGGTGGATTTTTACGTGCTGCCCCAGGGTGATGAGCTGGACGACGGCCCGCCGCTGGCAGCGGACATGGGTTTCCTGGAGGGTGAAGAAGTCCTGGTGGAAGCCAACGGCGAATACGACCTGGTTGTCACCACCGCGGAAACCCAGTCCATTCTGGCCGGTCCGGTGCGGGTGACGCCGGTGGGCGGTACCGCCATGCTGGTGCTGATTACCCCCGCCGCCGGCGGCGGCACCCCGTATCAGCTGGTCACCCATAACGATGGTTAGAGCGTCCGTGCCGGCGGTCCTGGCAACGGTCCTGCTGGCGGCCGCTGCGGGACAGCCGGCAGCCGCGGACGGCTTCTACAGCGGTTTTGGGATTGGGCAGTTTGACGCGGACAATGACAGTACATTTATCAACAGCGCTGCCTGGAACCTGTTTGCCGGTTATGAACTTAACCGCTTTTTTGCCGTGGAGATTCAGGCTGAGTATGTGCGCGAGGGTTCGGATACCAATAAGTTTGACATGCGCGCGGAGTTTGGCGGCTGGATGGTCAGCCCGGCGCTGCTCGCCCGCTACCCGCTGGCAGACGATTTTGAGCTGTTCCTGCGCGCCGGCGCCAGCGCCGTGGATTACCGCTTGGTGAACGAGGAACTGGGGGTTTCGGTTGAGGACCGGGATGTGGTGCCGGTATTTGGATTTGGTTTGCGGACCCGCCGCCTGTTTCTGGAATATGTGAATTACGACCGCCTGGAAGGCACCTACCTGGAGCAGTTGCGCGCGGGGTTTGTGCTGCGTTTTTGACCGCGGGATGACAACCGCGGTGGCGCGGGGGATACTTCAGCTCCAGTCAACGCAGCATGCAGCCATGTCAGAATCGCCGGACCCTTCGCTATTGTCTACCTTGCAACAGGCCCGGTGGCCGCGCCCGGAACTGATGGGTCAGCTGGGCATTGAATTGCCGATTCTGCAGGCGCCGATGGCGGGCGCCGGCGGGGTCGCGCTGGCGGCAGCCGTGGCGGCGGCCGGCGGCATGGGCGCGTTGCCCTGCGCCATGCTTAACAGCGGCCAGGTGCTCGAGCAGATTGGGGAGCTGCGTGAACAGACCAACGGTCCCGTTAACCTTAACTTTTTCTGCCACCAACCGGCACCGGCGGATCCCCAGCGCGACAACGCCTGGCGCCGCCGCCTGCAGCCCTATTATGAAGAGTACGGGCTGACCGCGGATGCAGCGGCTGCCGCACCGGCCCGGCAGCCATTTAACGAGACCATGTGCGAGCTGGTTGAACAGACCCGGCCGGCGGTAGTGAGTTTTCACTTTGGTTTGCCCGCCGGCGAGCTGCTGGCGCGGGTCAAAGACGCCGGGTGTCTGGTGATCAGTTCCGCTACTACGGTTGCGGAGGCGCAGTGGCTGGAACAGCACGGCTGTGACGCGGTGATTGCCCAGGGATATGAAGGCGGCGGCCACCGCGGCATGTTCCTGTCGGAAGATCTGTCCACACAGATCGGCACCATGGCGCTGCTGCCCCAGGTAGTGGACGCGGTGCGCTGCCCGGTTATTGCCGCCGGCGGCATTGTTGACGGGCGGGGGATTGTTGCGGCATTGGCGCTGGGCGCGTCAGCCGTGCAGTTGGGGACCGTTTACCTGTTGTCACCCCAGGCGCAGATCAGCGGCCTGCACCGGCGCGAGCTGCAGCAGGCAGGTGACAATCATACCGCCCTGACCAATGTCTTTTCGGGGCGTCCGGCGCGCGGTTTGATGAACCGCATCATGCGGGAAGCCGGGCCCATCTCGGACACGGCCAGCCATTTTCCTGGCGCCGGGGTGCCGTTGGCGCCGCTTAAGGCGGAAGCGGAAGCTGCCGGGCGGGTGGATTTCTCGTCACTGTGGTCCGGGCAGAACAACCGCGGCCTGCGTGCGCTGGACGCTACCCAGCTGACCCAACAGCTTGCGCTGGAGGCGCTGCAATGCCTGCAGGGTCTCGGCGTCAGTCGCTGATGCCGGCCTGCTCCAGGCCGTCACTCAGTTTTGCCGCCAGCAGCGGATCGACAAATACGCTTTTGTAGCCGTATTGGAAGATCTTCAGGGTCAGACCGGGCATCAGGGACTTGGCTTTGTCCCACGCCGCCACGGCGTCTTCATGGTGGCCGAGATAACCGAGTACATTAGCCAGATTAACATGGGAAAAGTAATTGCCCGGGTTGGACAACAGGTCCTGTTCCGCCAGGCTTAAGGCGGTCTGGTAGTCTTCCTGCAGCATATGCAGATTGCCCAGCAGGGCCACCGGGCGCAGTTCTCCCGGAGGTGTGGGCATGCCCGGGGCAAAGCTGGCGAGAAGGGTCTGGCAGTGCTGCTTGGCCTCGTCCAGGCGGCCGTTCCACATCAGCACGGCCACAAATAGCGGGTCCGGCGTGCCTGACATTTCGTAAGCCCGCTGCGCCAGCCGCATGGCCCGCTCCGCGTCCCCCACAGCGGCAAATCCGCCCGCGGACATTTTCAACACCACCGGGTCGGTACCGCCCAGGGCCAGGGCCTGATCCGCGTGGTGCCTGGCCAGCGCCATGTCAGCCTTGGCGTCGGAGGTATAACCGCGGCCCACCGCCAGGAATACGATGTTGGCCAGAAAGGCGTGGGCGCGGGGGTAATTCGGATCGATACTCAGCGCCTCCTGCACCAGGTTGCGTTGTTCATCCCGGGTGGTGCTGTCGATGACCCGCACCTGCAGCGCTTTGATCAGCAGCCCCCAGGCGTCCAGGTTGGCTTTCTGGGTGCGGCGCACGCGCTCCCGTTCAGCAAAGCCGATGCGGTTTTTCAAAGCCCGGAAGATGTTATGCACCACCTCGTCCTGCACCTCGAAGATCTCTTCCATAGTGCGGTCGTAGCGGTCCGACCAGACGTGAGTGCCGTCTTCGGCGGTAATCAGCTGCGCGGTCACGCGGATGCGGTTGCCAACCCGGCGGATGCTGCCTTCAACCACGTAAGCCACGCCCAGCTCCCGTCCGACTTCGCGTACATCGACGTGTTTGTCTTTGTAACGGAAGCTGGAGTTGCGCGCGGTGACCCTCCAGTTTACGCAATTGGCCAGCAGGTTAATCAATTCCTCGGTCATGCCGTCCGCCAGGTAGCCGTGCTCGGGGTCGGACGACATGCTGGCAAACGGTAACACGGCAATCGACGGCAGCACCGCGCGCCGGTCCGGGGTTGGCGCTGATGCGGTTTCAGCCCGGGGTTTTGCCGCGGGTTCCGCGGCCGGCTGCGACTCGCCGGCGCGGATGGCCTGAAATAAAGCCAGGGTTTCCGGGGCCGGCGGGGTGGACAGCTCGCGCTGCAGCATATCCCGGCACAGGCGGAACTGGCGTAGTGCGGAACCCACCTGGCCGCTGTCCACGTACAATTGCATCAACTGGCGGTGCACGTGTTCCTGCAGCGGATCGATTTGCAGCAGCCGCTCACACGCGGCCACCGCCGGCTCACGCTGGTTGTTGTCCAGCGCATGGCGCAGCTGCAGGGCCAGCAGCTCCAGCGCGTCGCGCCGGTAGACCTCCCGCTCCATGTACAGCCATTCATCAAATTCTTCTGCGTTGCTGCGAAAGCTCTCCAGCAGCTCACCCTGGTACAGATCAATGGCGGCATTCAGGTCCGCCTGCACAATATCTGCGCCGCTGCGCAGAGCGCTGCTGTGATAGGCGCGGAACGCCATGGCGTCCACCCAGGTGCCGGCCGGATTCAAGCTGATGCGGTTGTTGTCCACTTGCAGGGTGCCTTCGGGCAGGC
>JANQOA010000002.1 GCA_028279305.1 Pseudomonadales bacterium | reverse complement strand
GATAAAACACGTAAGAAAAGTCGCGGCATTTAGATTCTGGGCCCTAGCTGGCGGGTTCGGTAGTTACTTCAACGTTTGAGCGGAAGAGTTTACCAAAATCTCGCTGCAGAACAGTGACCCGTCCCGAGTTGTTTGGATCCCGGTACAACAAACTGAGCAACGTAACTGACGTTTCGCCCACGGTGGCCCGGGCATGCAGCCGGAAGTAGAGACTTTGCACCGCCAACTGGCTGATACGGCTAGCGTTGGGGGGGTTAGGGTCGTCGGGGTCCGGCTGCCGCTGGGTTTCAAAAAGTCTGGCGTCCTGTACAAACTGAGCCACGTCGTCATACGCACGTTCGGTGGCCACGGTGGCTTCCAGGTTGCTGACGTTGGCGCTTTCGTCCAGCGCTGAAAGCGCCAGCGCGTTGGCGGTATTAACGTTCAGCTTGGTTAGACCGGGCGCCGGCAGCACGCAGACATGGGGCAGCAGAGCGCGCAGCGCTTCCGGTTCCACTTCATGCAGCAACTGAATTTCCGACAGGTGGGCGGCGCGGCGGTTGGCGGTGCGGTGCGGCGGCTGGGTGGACAGATACTCGGAATCTTCGGCACCGAAGCCCGTAACTTCCGAACCGGTATCCACCCAGTCAGTCCAGAAGTCGGCCAGGTTCTCCGGCAGGCTGAGGTTGCGCAGCAGGGTCTTCATGTTCTGCTGCTGCAGTTTCTTTTCGTCGTCGGTGCCGTCCACGGCCAGGTTATTGAGGTTAAAGCAGGCGTGCATGTCGGTCAGTTGGGCTTCCAGATAGCCGCCTTCATCCAGCTCAAAAGGCAGGGTCTCCTGGGCCCAGATTTCTCCCAGGTGGTCCACCTCCCCGGTTTGCCTGAAGTCTTCCACCAGGGCTTCTTTGGCCAGGGTTTCCGCCCCCAGCACATAGTGCAGGGCCTGGTTCTGTTCAAAGGTATTCTGGTGGCGGCTGACCACCAGATTGTGGCCGGCCAGCAGGCGGCTGGCCACCGCCATGAGGATGGCCACAATCAGCAGCACGCTGATCAGCGCCACGCCGCGTTGTTTAAACACCGGGCACCAATCCGCTGGCAGCGGCGATATCAGGCAGCTCCCAGACCCGTTCAACCACCCCGAACGGCGCCATTTCGATGCGCATGATGATACCGGCCAGGCGTATGGTGGGGTCGCTGGAGCCTGGGTCGGGCCAGAACGTATATTCGTTGCCGGCGGTGTCTACCGCGTAGAATTCCATGCGTTCCACGTCGGTGAGCAGGGTCTGGTAGACCGGCTCGCTGTCCGGCGCCCGGTCCAGTACCGTCCAGTAGCCGCGCAGCAGCTCCCGGTCCTGCAGCAGGTAGGCGACCCGCTGGACTTCGGAGCGGTGCTGCTGCAGCGGATTGCGCCAGCCCAGACGGGAAAACTCTATGGCGCCGTCGCTGCCGATTAACAGTGCGTCTTGCGGCTCGTCGAAGGTGTCGCGTATCGGCCGGTACACCAGTTGCATGACGTCGCGCTGAATGATCTGCATGGCCCGGTGTGCGTCCGCCAGGCGGTTGCCCCGCTCCGTCAGGTTACTGTGGGCGCTGACAGTCTGTGACAGCAATTGGCTGCTGATCACGCCAATAATGGCAAAAATCAGAAATGCTACGAGGATTTCGATCAGCGTGAACCCCCGGCTGGAGAAGGCGTGCGCAGGGGCCTGCACGCGGCTCACCGGTTGACCCCCAGAAACGCCACCTGCACGTCATAAGGGCCTACCCGTTCGCCCTCCTGCAGTTCATAGACCTGCACTTCGATGCGCCGCATATTGGGGTGGGCGGTACCGCTCACTTCGGTGCGCACTTCCCAGTCCCGTTCGCCCATGAATACGCGGTTACTGTCTTTGCCGCTGGGTAACGGCGCGTCCACCGCGCGCTGGCTGATGCGCAGACGGTGCAACTGGTTCTGCGCCACCCAATGGGCCATAGTGCGCCGTTCCAGCGAATAGGTCTGGTTGGCGACGCCGCCGACGGCGCTGGACAGGGTGATCCCAACCACGGCAATGACCACTACCGCCAGCAGCATTTCCAGCAGGGTGAAGCCGCCGCGCTGTTGCCGTTGCAAATCCGGCTGCATCAAATCTGCTCCGGGCGGGAGACTTCGGTGCGGGAGAAACCGTCGGACGCCAGTTGCCAGGGGTTGCTGTCCCAGTCTTTGGGCGTTAACGAGATGGTAAAAGGTGTCGTCTCGCCGCTGGAGAACAGGACAATGGTGGGAAAATCTTTTTTCTCATCCTCAGCATCCACCGCCTCACCTTCCAGGGTGACCAGGTTGCCTTCGAAAGACTCCACTTCCACATCAAAATCCAGAGTCTGGCTGTAACTGTCAGCCGTGAAATGGCGGCCGCCCTGGGGCATCCATTCACCATTGGTATCGTCAAACACGGCAAAACTGACGCCGTCTTCGTTGACGTAAACCCCCCACTCCTTGTTGGCCTGCAAGGCTTTGTCCCGCGCCAGTTCAATGCGCAGGGCCAGCCGTTCCACGTAGCCGCGCAGCTCTTGCTCCCGGTCCACGCCGGTAAATGAAGTCACCACCACCGACAACAGGATGCCGACCAGCAACACCACCACAAGGACTTCGATCAGCGTGAAGCCGTACGCGCCGCGGCGGTGGATAGGCATTGTCTGAACCCCGGCTAACGCCTGCTCAGATGTCGGACAGGCGGATGTCGCTGTTCAGCCCCTCACCCCCTTCCTGGCCGTCCGCACCTAAGCTGAACAGTTCAAAGCCAGCGTCGTTACGCTCGTAAACGTAGGGCGAGCCCCAGGGGTCGGAATTCAGCTTTTTGATATAACCTTCCGGATTGTAGTTTTTCGGTTCCGGGAACCCGCTGGGTCTGCTGACCAGTGCTTCCAGACCCTGCTCGTTGGAGGGATACTGAAAGTTATCCAGCCGGTAGACGTCCAGTGCCGCGGACAGCGAACGGATATCCGTCTGCGCCGCCTGGACCCGGGCGGTATCCGGCCGGCCCATAATCTGCGGCACCACTACAGCGCCGAGAATACCCAGAATCACTACCACCACGAGAATCTCGATCAGCGTGAAACCGCGTGCAGTATGCGAGAAATATTGCATAGTTTTCTCCTAGACCAACTGATTCATGCTCAGTATCGGTAACAAAATCGCCATCACTATAAAGAGGACGACACCACCCATGATCAACAACATCATGGGTTCAAACAATTTCACCACGGTGCTGACGATACGCTCAACTTCCGCCTGCTGGTAGTTGGCGACCCGGCTCAGCATGCTGTCCAGCTCGCCGCTCTGCTCCCCGCTGCCCACCATGTGCAGCAGCATCGGCGGAAACTGACCGACCTGTTCCAGCGCCACCTTGAGGCTGATACCTTCGCTGACCGTCTGCGTGGCTTCCTGCAGCTTGCGGCGCAACCAGGTATTGGACACAACCTCGCTGGCGATGTTCATGGATTCTACCACCGGCACACCGGCGCCCGTCAGTATCGCCAGGGTGTTGGCGTAGCGCGCCGCATTGGCGCTGCGGGTAATGCGCCCGAACAGCGGCAGCTTGAATTTCTGCCGGTCCCAGCGCAGGCGGATGTTTGGTTGCGACAGCAGCCAGCGGACAACCGCGGTAATGCCGGCAATGACACCCAACAACAGCCACCAGTAATCGCGCAGGCCGTTGGTCATGCTGATCAGCAGCACGGTAAACCAGGGTAAAGCCTGACCGGTGCCCTCGATGACACTGATCATGTCCGGGACGATATAGACCATCAGCGCGCCGACAATTACAAATGCCAGCACCAGCAGCGCAACCGGATAAAACAGCGCCATTTCCACGCTGCGGGTGGATTCAAACTGGCGTTCCAGGTAGTCCGCCAGGTTTTCCAGCACCCGGTCCAGAAAACCGGACTGCTCCCCGGCTGCCACGGAAGAACAATACAGGTTGGAAAAGCTGCCGGGGTATTCCTGCAGGCTGTTGGCCAGCGAGTGGCCCTCCAGCACTTTTGCCCGCACACCCAGTATCAGCGCGCTGACATGCTGTTTTTCCGTTTGCTGGGCCACCGCGCCCAGCGCTTCTTCGATGGGCAGGCTGGAACCTACCAGGGTGGATAGCTGGCGGGTGAACAACACCCGGTCCAGGGCGGACAAGCCCCGCGAGAAACTGAAATTGAGCCCGCGGCCGTTGCTGGTGTCCGATTCCTTGGCGGGTGAGACATCCAGCGGCATCAGCCCCTGATCGCGCAGCTGCTGGCGCAACTGCCGGGCACTGTCGGCTTCCATTACACCTTTGTTCTGTTTGCCTTTGGCATCCAGAACAACGTATTCAAATGCAGCCATTACCGAACCCTAGGTATCAATACTCTGTTATTCGTCCAGGGTAACGCGCAACACTTCCTGCACCGTGGTTACGCCGGCCAGCACCTTGGCTTTACCGTCGTCGCGGATACCGGGTGATATCCGCCGCGCGTAACCTGCCAGTTCCTGTTCGCTGACCTGATCGTGAATCAGGCGGCGGATGGTATCATCCACCGCAACCAGTTCATATATGCCGCTGCGGCCTTTGTAACCAGTGTTGCCGCAGGCGTCGCAGCCTTTGCCGTCGTAGACAATGGCGGAGGATTCGCCGAGAAACTGCAGCTCACTTTCGCTGGCCGGGCGTTGTTCGCGGCACTCGCTGCACAGGCGGCGCACCAGGCGCTGGGCCAGCACGCCAACCAGGCTGGAAGACAACAGGAAAGGCTCGACCCCCATGTCCATCAGACGGGTGACCGCACCCACCGCGGTATTGGTATGCAGGGTGGACATCACCAGGTGGCCGGTGAGGCTGGCCTGGATACCAATCTGGGCGGTTTCCAGGTCGCGGATCTCACCCACCATCACAACGTCCGGATCCTGGCGCAGAATGGCCCGCAGACCCCGCGCAAAAGTCATGTCCGCCTTGGTATTCACCTGGGTCTGACCGATGCCCGGCAAGTTGTATTCGATGGGGTCTTCCACCGTCAGGATGTTGATGGTTTTAGCTGAAAGTTCCGCCAGCGAGGCGTACAGCGTGGTGGTTTTACCGGAACCGGTGGGCCCGGTGACCAGGAAGATACCGTGCGGTTTGTGCACCACCGAACGCAGCACCTGCAGGGATTTGTCGGACATGCCGAGATTTTCCAGCCGCAGCCGTCCAGCCTGTTTGTCGAGCAGACGCAGTACCACCCGTTCGCCGGAACTGGCGGGCATGGTGCTGACCCGCACATCCACTTCCCGGCCGCCGATGCGCAGGGAAATGCGCCCGTCCTGGGGAATGCGTTTCTCCGCAATATCCAGGCGCGCCATGACTTTGATACGCGACACCAGCAGCGGCGCCAGCTCGCGTTTCGGTTTAACTACTTCGCGCATGACACCGTCGACGCGGAAACGCACCACCAGCTCTTTTTCGAACGTTTCGATATGCACGTCGGAGGCGTTTTCGCGGATCGCTTCCGCCAGCAGGGCGTTGATGAGGCGGATAATCGGCGCGTCATCTTCCTGTTCCAGCAGGTCTTCGGTTTCCGGTACCGAATTGGCCAGGCTGGCCAGGTCCATCTCCTCACCCAGGTCTTCCACCATTTGCCGCGCTTCCGAAGAGTCGCGGGCGTAGGCTTCGGTGAGGATCTGCTCAAATTCGTCTTCTCCCACCAGGCGTACCGCCAGTTCCCGGCGGGCCAGGCGGCGGATTTCCGCCAGCGTAGTGAGGGTGGGCTGGGTTTTGCAGACCACGTCCGCTTTGTTGCCGGCCAGGGTATTGCCGGTGATGACCACCCCAAACCGGCGCGCGAATGCAAACGGCAGCACTGCCGTGCCGGCCGGTTCTGCAATGGCGGGTCCAGGTTTCGGCACCGGGGTCTCCAGCGTCTCTGCTTCAACCTGATTGACTGCTTCACTCATGATCTAAGACTGTCCTATTCTCAATCTCGATGTTTTTCACTCCCGCTAGTCGTAATAGTATCAATAACTTACCCACAAACTAAGTCACCTTTTCTAGCGCGTGTTACAGGTCCCACTTGTTCGACAACTGAGTCACAAAAATATTCATTGATAGATCAGGATATTGCAGTTTAGTTACATCCGTATTTTCAAAATAGGAAATGTTGCGCAGATTATTTCCAATAATGTTGCACAGATGTTTCCAATAGCGTTTTTCGGGGAAACGTGGCCGCCGATGCCGGGGCAACTAGTCCTGCCCTATCGCAATGTCATTTTGTATGATGTGCGCGCTCGAATAGTGGGTTGAGGTCGCATTGAAGTTTGTAGGTCATCACATTCTCTCGGTCAGCCAGTTTGACAGGGCTGATGTGGAGCAGATTTTCGACGTTGCGGACCATATGCGGCCTTATGCCATGCGCAAGCGCATTACCCGGGTGCTGGAAGGCGCCATAGTTTCCAATATGTTCTTTGAACCCAGCACCCGTACCCGGGTTTCCTTCGGCTCGGCGTTCAACCTGCTCGGCGGCGAGGTGCGGGAGACCACCGAAGTTAAAGCCTCCGCGCTGGCCAAAGGCGAGTCCTTGTACGATACCGCTCGTGTGCTGTCCGGTTACAGCGACGTGATCGTGATGCGGCACCCGGAACCGGGCAGCGTGGCCGAGTTTGCCCAGGCCAGCCGGGTACCGGTTATTAACGGCGGTGACGGCTCCAACGAACACCCCAGCCAGGCGTTGCTGGATCTGTATACCATGCGGCAGGAACTGCAGGCCCAGGACCGTTCGCTGGATGGTTTGCGGATTGCGCTGATCGGTGATTTGAAATACGGGCGGGCCGTGCACTCGCTGTGTAAGCTGCTGTGTTTGTACGATGACATTTCGCTGCATCTGGTGTCGCCGCCGGAGCTGGAGATTCCGGCCGGGATTGCTGACGATCTGACCGCCGCCGGGCACCAGATTGAGGTGTTCCACAGCTTGGAGCCGGGTATCCACGAAGTGGACATTCTGTACGTGACCCGCACCCAGGAGGAGCGCTTCCCCTCCCAGGACGAAGCTAACCGTTATCGTGGCCTGTTCCGCCTCAACCAGTCCATCTACACCCAGCACTGCGAGCCCAATACCGTCATCATGCATCCCCTGCCCCGGGACTCCCGTGCCCAGGCCCAGGAACTGGATGATGACTTGAATCAAAACCCCAATCTGGCAATTTTCCGCCAGACCGATAACGGGGTGTTGGTGCGCATGGCACTATTTGCCCTGGTACTGGACGTGGTGGATGAGGTCGACAATCACGCTAAGCCGGTGACCTGGTTCACCGCCAAGCGTAATGAGCCGCTGCGCCCCTGACGCTTTACCTTTCCCTCACCTTTCACTTTTAGGCATGCGGATAACAAAAAGCCAGTTGACGTGCCCGCCAACTGGCTTTATGAGACTGCTGCAAAGAGAGTTACGGCGCGCCGCAACTGTGTTTGCGAAACTTACCTCTTTTTGGGTGCTTTCTTCGGCACCTTAGGCATACGGTCTTTCCAGGCTTTAGGCGCGCTTTTGTAACCACGGCATTGAGCCAGAAACTTTGTTGACTCCGCCCAGGCTTTGTTCGCCCCTAAACGCTTTACTGAAAACTCACGGACGTGAGACTTTCCGTTAGTCTGCACCTGAACCCGAAAGGCAGGTGAAGGCCGGTAGACGAGATTGATGCCACGCACGCCGGTGGAGTGCTTCTTGTCGGTGCCGGCTGCTCTGACCCGCTTCGCTTTTGCAGCATCTTGTTGGTCAGCCCATTTCTGGTCTAACGCTTTAGCTTGTTTGAGTACGTCCTTTTGTTTGGTCTTGTTCAAACCAATCAAACTGAAGTATTGCTGCTGCAGCTTACCGTCGATACTCCTGGCAACGCGCAACAACTGTCCCTTGTTTAGCTCATATACTGCCACTGGAATGACTCCTCTTTGCTTCGCTGTCCCTAGACTATAGCAGAGCTTCGAGTTCAGGTAATGCCTGAAATAAGTCGGCTACCAATCCGTAGTCCGCAACCTGGAAAATCGGCGCGTCTTCGTCTTTGTTGATAGCCACAATCACTTTGCTGTCTTTCATGCCGGCCAGGTGCTGAATAGCACCGGAGATGCCAACCGCAATGTACAGGTCCGGCGCAACAATTTTACCGGTCTGCCCAACTTGCATATCGTTAGGCACAAAACCCGCATCCACCGCGGCGCGGGAGGCGCCGATGGCTGCACCCAGCTTGTCAGCAATACCTTCTAACAGGCTGAAGTTGTCGCCGCTTTGCATGCCGCGGCCGCCGGAGATGATAATGCCGGCGGAGGTCAGCTCCGGACGTTCGGATTTTGCGATTTCTTCCCCAACAAAGGTCGAAATTCCCGCATCGTGGGCCGCTGCTACCGCTTCGGTTGCGGCGCTGCCGCCTTCCGCCGGCACCGGGTCGTAAGCGGTGCCGCGCACAGAGACAACTTTAACCGCATCGTTAGACTTTACGGTCGCTACCGCGTTACCGGCGTAGATGGGACGTTTGAAGGTGTCTTCGCTGTCGACGCCGACAATATCGGAAATCTGCGCCACGCCCAACAAGGCGGCCACCCGCGGCAGGTAATTTTTACCGTTGGTGGTGTGCGCGGCGAGGATGTGGGAGTAACCGCCGGCAACATCCACTACCAGCGCGGCAATGTTCTCAGCCAGTTGATGTTCATAGGCGGGGTTGTCCGCCACCAGCACTTTGTTGATGCCGGGGACCGCTGCCGCGGCACTGGCGACGCTGTCCGCGCCGGAGCCCGCCACCAGTATGTCTATGTCGCCGCCGATGGCCTGAGCAGCGGCAACCGCTACCAGAGTTTGCGACTTCAGGGCCGCATTATCGTGTTCTGCTACTACTAATGTGCTCATGCGATCACCTTCGCTTCGTTTTTCAGCTTGTCGACCAGATCTTCGACGGTTTCTACTTTAATCCCCGCTTGACGTTCGGCCGGCGGTTCCACGGAGAGGATTTCCAGGGAAGGCGTCATATCCACACCCAGTTCGTCCGGTGTCATTGTGTCCAACGGCTTTTTCTTCGCTTTCATGATGTTCGGCAGCGATGCATAACGCGGCTCGTTAAGACGCAGGTCCGTGGTAATCACCGCCGGGACGTTGATCGAGACGGTCTGCAGCCCGCCGTCCACTTCCCGTACCACCTGCGCTTTGCCGTCCGCGATGGTGATTTCCGATGCAAAGGTACCTTGCGGCATGCCGGTCAGGGCGGCAAACATCTGTCCGGTCTGGCTGTTGTCGCCGTCGATACTCTGCTTGCCGAAAATCACCACGTCGGCGTTTTCTTTTGCCTGCAGCGCAGCCAGGGCTTTGGCGATGCCCAGGGGTTGTGCTTCAACGTCGGTTTCAATCAGCACCGCGCGGTCCGCGCCCAGGGCCAGACAGGTGCGCAGCTGCTCCTGGCAGGCGCTGCTGCCAACCGCCACCGCAACCACTTCTTCAGCGGTGCCGGCCTCTTTCATACGCACCGCTTCTTCGATGGCAATTTCGCAGAAAGGGTTAACGGCCATTTTTACGTTGCTTAAGTCGACCCCTGTATTGTCGGGTTTCACGCGCACCTTCACGTTGGCATCAACCACACGCTTAACAGGTACCATTACCTTCATAGACATAAAGTCCTCTCTTTTAACACTTTTTATTTACCGAGTTATTCAAGTCACGGAATGGCAAATTGCGGGTTAACGCTGCACTAGTACTGGGGGCTGAACTGCCACACATCGTCTTGCGATGGACTTAAACGACCATATACGGCCTGCCGAAGCCCGCCCGAAGAGGGTTTGACCACCGGCGCTGGTCAAAATTTCGGCGGCGTATTGTCGCCACGCACCTGTGCAAGGTCAAGTGAAGGTTAAAAAGCGCTATAATGGCGGCACGATAAAAACCAACTCACCAGGAAGGATTTTTCATGAGTGAAGTAGAACGCGAATCAATGGAATTCGACGTTGTCATTGTCGGCGGCGGCCCGGCGGGACTCAGCGCAGCCTGCCGGATCATGCAGCTGGCAGAGCAGGCGGAACGGGAAGTGTCTGTCTGCCTGGTGGAAAAAGGCTCGGAAATTGGCGCCCACATCCTCAGCGGAGCGGTGTTGGAACCGACCGCGTTAAACGAATTGTTCCCGGACTGGCAGGAGCGCGGTGCCCCGCTGGACAATCCGGTTACCGAAGATCTGATTTATGTCATGGTCAACGACACCAACCGCATTGCCGTGCCCGGCATGTTTGTCCCGAAGGACAGCCATAACGAGGGAAACTACGCCATCAGCCTGGGCAATTTCTGCCGCTGGCTCGGCGAGCAGGCGGAAAACATGGGGGTCAACGTATTTCCGGGGTTTGCCGCGGCGGAGATCCTATATAACGACGACGGCGCGGTCTGTGGTGTGGCCACCGGTGACATGGGCATCGGTGCGGACGGTGAGAAAAAAGGCACCTACGCCCCGGGTTATGAATTGCGCGCCAAGTACACCATCTTCAGTGAAGGCTGCCGCGGTCACCTGGGTAAACAGTTGATGGCCAGGTTTGACCTTAATGCGGACGCGGCCCCTCAACACTACGGCATCGGCCTGAAGGAACTCTGGTCCGTGGACCCGGCAAAACACAAAGCCGGCCGGGTCATCCACAGTATCGGCTGGCCGCTGGGGTTGATGCCCGGGCGCGCCACGGGCGGTACCTTTCTGTATCACCTGCCGGACAACCAGGTCTCTCTGGGGCTGATTGTCGACCTCAGCTACTCCAACCCCCACCTTTCACCCTTTGATGAGTTCCAGCGCTGGAAGCATCACCCGGAAATTGCCGGTGTGCTGGAAGGCGGCGAGCGAGTCTCTTACGGTGCGCGGGCCATTATCAAAGGCGGCTTCCAGGCATTACCCAAACTGACGGTCCCCGGCGGGCTGCTGGCGGGTGATGATGCTGGTTTTTTGAATCCGCTGAAGATCAAAGGCAGCCATACCGCCATGAAATCCGGCATGCTGGCCGCGGAAGCGGTATTTGAGGAATTGGCTGCGGACCGGGCGTATACCGAAGCAGCCTCTTTCCAGAGCCGCTTTGAAAACTCGTGGCTGTATGACGAGCTGAAGCGCTCGCGCAACGCGGCTCCAGGACTGCATAAACTGGGTATGCTGATGGGCTCCGCCCACGCCTGGGTGGATCAGTTCTTCAAAGGCGGCCAGGCCTGGACGCTGCAGGACAACACGCCGGACCACGCAACTCTGAAGCCGGCGGCAAGTTCGAAAAAAATAGACTACCCGAAACCGGACGGCGTGCTTTCGTTTGACAAACTGTCATCCGTATTTCTGTCCAACACCTACCATGAGGAAGACCAGCCCTGTCACCTCACCCTGGCTGACGCGGACATCCCGTTGCAACAGAATCTGCCCCAGTACGATGAGCCGGCGCAGCGCTACTGCCCCGCTGGTGTGTATGAAATTGTTGAGGAAAACGGTCAGCAGAGGTTTCAGATCAACGGCCAGAACTGCGTGCACTGCAAGACCTGTGACATTAAAGACCCGGCCCAGAACATCACCTGGGTAGTACCGGAAGGTACCGGCGGGCCCAACTACGGCAATATGTAACGTCTCAGCCGGTGGCGCCTAGCTCAAAGCGGGCGCCCTGGCTGTAAACCGCCAGCACCCCGTCTTCTTCACAGCCCGTCTCCACCAGCCGGTAGTACACGCTGCGGGTCAGTTTGGCCTGCAGACCGGCCCGCACCAGTAGATAAGGGCGGCCGCCGTGCATGCTCAACGGATGCTCCGCGTCCGCCAGCACGTAATCCTCCACGTTGGTGGTAAACAGCAGGTCCGTCTGCGCGCCGCTGTGGCGAACCTCCATGTCAACCGCCATAAAAGGAACGTCAGCAACGCTGATTCTCAGTTTCTCCGCCGGTGTGACCAGATAGTAGCGGCTGTCTTCTTTGCGCAGAATTGTGGCAAATACGTTAACCAGGGCCTGCCGCTTGAATGGCCGACCCTCGTGGTACCAGACACCGTTGCTGTCTATCTCAATGTCAATCTCCCCCACCCGCTCAGGCTGCCACAAGTGCACGGGCGGACGCTGCTGGCCGTGCTTCAATTGCAGCAGATTTTCAAATAGCGTATTCGGGTCGGACATTCCGCCAGTTTAGCGCCCGGTCAGGGATTCGGCGAGTTGTGCAAAACCGGCTTCGATGATGTCCTCGGCATGCCAGTCGCGGCCCCACAGCTTGGGGCTGAAGTGCAGGGCCAGCTCTTCGCGGTAGTGCCCGTCCGCGCTGTGCATGGATACCCATAGCTGCTGCCGGTCGGGAACGTGAGGCAACTCAACCTTGCGCCAGGTGCGTGACACAAATCCTCTCGGCGGCGGGCGGCTGGCTTCAGCCTGAGCGGCTTCCGCGGCCGGCAGCGGCCAATGTACGGTGACAAAGTAGCGTGCCGGTTGCGGATTGTGGGGATGCCCCACTACGTTGAAATAACGGTTCAGACCGCGTTGCGCAGCTTGCGACCAGGCGGCGGGGACGCTGTTGTCCCTGTGCATTTCCACCGCTGAACCCAGCGGCAGCGTCCAGCGCGGGGTGTGTGCCACTCTTATATGGTCCTGCAGACGCAGATATTTAGGTGATTGCGCAGCCTGATACGCGGTGTCCTCCCAGGCGCAGCCGGCGGCGGTCAGCCAGGCGCAAAGCACTGCGAACGCAAGCTGCCGGGCCTTCGGTATGTGAAGGTATGTGTGAACGGGTTTGCTCTTCCTCATGTAAGGAAGTATAGGGCGGGTTCCGGTTTTGGCGATTTACGCTGGGGATCAGCCGCCGATAAATTTCATCACGGTCACTTCGCCGCGGAAACTGACAGTCTGCTTGTCACGTAGCGCGCTGTGCAGGCGTTGCTGCAGCTTCGCCAATGCCAGTGCTTCCGGCAGCCGCAGCACCTCACGCAGGTCATAAGACTTGGAATTTGACAAGCAACCATACAGAAACCCATTGGATGACACCCGCAGCCGGGTACAGGTACGGCAGAACGGTTCACTTTCGTTGGCAATAATGCCGAAAAAACCGTCACCGGGAATCTCAAAGCGCGCTGCCGTGGAATCAAACGGCGCGTCCGCGCGCGCGAAGGTATGCCGGCTGCTGATCAGATCCAGTATCTCCTGCATGCTGAAGAACTGTGTGTCATGTAAGGCGCTGTGCTGCAGATGGCCCATATTCATCAGCTCGATAAAGCGCAGCTCGATGCCCCGCTGCAGGCAATAATCCAACAGCGGCAGGATCTGGTCTTCGTTCTTGTGCCGCATCGGCACCATATTGATCTTTATTTTCAGCCCGGCGTTACGCAGTAGCTCAATACCTTTTAGTACCGTGGCAAGATCGCCGGAACGGGCGATGCTGCGGAACTTGTCCGCGTCCAGAGTATCCAGGCTGACGTTGATACGGCGCAGCCCGGAGTTGATGATCAGGTCCGCCTTGCGCGGCACCAGTTGGCCGTTGGTGGTCACGGACACATCTTTCAGACCCAGCTGCATCACCGCGGGCAGAATCTCGTCAAACTTGGGTGATAACAGAGGTTCCCCGCCGGTGATGCGCACCTTGGAAATGCCGCCGGCGGCAATCAGCAGGCGTACAATGCGGATCATCTCCTCAGCGTTCAGCTCCGCGTCCGCCGCCAGCAGGCGTTTGCCGTCGGGGACACAGTAGGTGCAGGCATAGTTACACGCAGCAGTGAGGCTGATGCGCAAATTACTGAACTGTCTGCCAAGCTGATCAACAATCATGGGCCGGGAGTATGGACTATCCTTGTGAAAAAGTGATGCAGTTCCTGGTTCTTTTTCCACCCTGTGCTTTACTACATTCAGTCGCTGCTCACGTCTCCCCCCCAACGACGTAGCGACTCTTGCGAAAGGGGGCTGCTCGCAGCTCACTTTCGTATGTGTGACTCCTAATGGTATTTGCCCGGTTCGTCCGGGCTTTTTTTTGTCTAATTTTCATATTGTTACACGTGAAACATTAAGCGGAGTCTTGAATTGCGGCAAGCATCCCGGCGACGTAGTTGTGGGCCCAGAATACCCGGTTGGACCCTTTCACCAGCACTTCGTCGCCGGCCTGAAGATCCTCCAGCAATGCAGCGGTGAGCCCTTCGCCGCACTGTTCGAACCAGGGCGCCTGCAGGGCTTGCGCCAGTCCGCGGGCACCCTCACCCACACAAAATACCCGTTCGAATTGCTGCAACACCGGTGCCAGGGCCAGGTGTGCCGGCTCCGCCAGATCGCCTAACTCCAGCATTTCCCCCAATACCACCGTGCGGCGCCCGCTGCACGGGTGCCGGGCGAACTCTTCCAGGGTGGCGGACATGCTGTCGGGATTGGCGTTATAACTTTCGTCGATGACGGTGATGCCGCGGGCCGTTTGCTTGTTACCACGCCCGGGCGGCACCAGGCTTTCACTCAGGTTCAGGCCGTGGTCCAGGGGCGCGTCCAGCAGCTTGGCCACAAGCAGGGCCGCGGCCACCGCCTTGGCGCGGTGCAAGCCGCCGCCCGGCACCCTGGCGGACAGCCGCTGACTAAACAGCTCAATGCTGGCGGTAGTTGTGCCGTTGTGGTTCTGCAGCTCCAGCACACGGGCGTCAGCCCCCGCCTCAGTGCCGAAGGTATAGCCGTAGTCCAGTTTCAGCAAATCCTCAGAAATTGCGTTATCTTTCGCCTCTAATGCATTGAATATAGATAGCTTTTCTGCAATCAATGCGTCCCGCCCTGGAAAATTTTCTATATGTGCTGAATGTACGTTCAGGACCAGGGCCAGATCGGGTTTGACCATTTGCGCCAGGGGTTCTATTTCTCCGGGGTGATTAGTGCCGATTTCGTATACACCCACGTTGCTGTCAGCAGGGGTATTGGCCAACGCCAGGGGTACGCCGATGTGGTTGTTAAAACTACCCGGCGGGGTAAACGCCTGCAGCGCCTCACTGATCAGGTATTTGGCTGTCGTTTTGCCGCTGCTGCCGGTCAACGCTACAACCTGCCCGTGCATACGCTGGCGGCCGGCCGCACCGAGTTGCCATAGGCCGTCGTAGGTATCCTGGACCTGCAGCAGGTGATCTGCGGTCCCCGGCAAGGACCGCGCCACCACCGCGCCAATGGCGCCGCGCCCGGCAGCGTCAGCCACATAGTCATGCCCGTCGACATTGCTGCGGTAGCCCGGATTGAACTTTTCACCCGGATCACCGGACAAAGCGATAAAAAGGTCTCCCTGGGAGGCTTGCCGGCTGTCGACTATCACCCGGCTGACATCCGGCCCCTCGGCTTCCGGGTTTGCCAGCGCCCGGCAGAGGCCGCGCCAGGTCCACAAACCGGGCACCGGGGAAAATTGACTGGAAGGTTGGCTCATTGGGCGTTATTCCCTGCGGATACTGCTACTGAGGCACTCATTGTGGCGGAAAAACAGGCTATTATCCCGCCCTGACAACAGAGAAAAGCATATGGATCCGGCGAACGAAAGCACAACCTCACCTGGCGTCTTCACCCGCATCATGAACGGCCTGACGCGCATGCGCCTGCTGCTGGCCAATCTGCTGTTTGTGCTGGTGCTGGTAGTGCTGGCGGCGGTCTGGATAAGCAGCCTGCAGCGCGTTCAGGTCCCGGAAAATGCGGCTCTGGTATTGAACCCGCGGGGTGTAATCGTTGAATCCTTGAGCTACGAAGACCCGCTGCAAAGCCTGCTGGTGGGCGGCATGCAGACCCAGGAGGTGGAACTGCAGGGGTTGCTGCAGGCCATCCGCCACGGCGCCCTGGATGAAAACATAAAACTGCTGCTGCTGGACCTGGATGAATTGCAGTGGGCGGCGCCGGCACATACCCAGCGGTTGGGGGAAGCGCTGCAGGGTTTTAAAGCCGGCGGCAAAAAAGTGATTGCCTACGGCCACTACTACACCCAGGCAGGTTACCACCTGGCCAGCTACGCAGACGCCCTGTATATGCATCCGATGGGCCAGGTCATGCTGGAAGGCTTCGGGGGTTTTAATTTTTATATCAAAGAGTTACTGGATAATTTTGGTGTAAATGTTCATGTATTTCGGGTGGGTGAATATAAGTCAGCGGTAGAGCCGTTCATTCGTAACGACATGTCGGCGGAATCCCGCATGGCCAGCGAAGCCCTGTTCCAGAACCTGTGGCAACACGTGGTAGCCGACATTGCGGAAAACCGCAAAATCGAAAAGCAGAACGTACAGGAATACGCTGACAATCTGGCCGCCGCGGTCACCGCCAGCCAGGGTGACATGGCCCGGGCCGCGCTGGAAAACTACCTGATTGATGAGTTGCTGACCGTCGACCAGGCCAACGTGCGCGTGGCTGATGATGTTGGCGTGAACCGCAACGGCGACATCAACGGCATCGATTACCTGAATTACCTGAGCGCGCGGAGTATCGGCAACTACGGCGGCGAGTCGCGCAACTCCGACCGGATAGCGGTGATCATCGCCCAGGGCATGATTGTCACCAGCGAACAGAGCGGCCAGGGCAACGTTGCCGCCGCGGAGCCGCTGATTGAGCTGATACGCCGGGCCAGACAGAACCCGGACATCAAGGGGCTGGTGCTGCGGGTGGATTCCCCCGGCGGCAGCCAGTTTGCCTCGGAACTGATCCGCCAGGAACTGGAACTGGTGCAGTTGGCGGGTAAGCCGGTGGTGGCTTCATTTGGCGCCACCGCAGCGTCCGGCGGCTACTGGATAGCCGCAACCGCGGACGCCATTGTCTCAGAGCCGACCACCATCACCGGTTCCATCGGCATATTCAGTATCGCCACTACGTTTGAAAACAGCCTGAAAAAATACGGTGTGCATACCGACGGCGTCGGCACCACGGAAACCACCCTGGGCATGAGCCCGTTTACCGGCATTAACGGCGCCATGGCGCGGGTCTTCCAGGCCCAGGTTGAGCATGGCTATGAGCAGTTCATCAACCTGGTGGCCAGGGGCCGGGAAATGCCGGTGGTGGATGTGAAAGCGGTGGCTGAAGGCCGTGTCTGGTCCGGTGACGTAGCCCGCGAGCTGGGCCTGGTGGACGAACTGGGCGGCCTGCAGACCGCGTTGCGCAAAGCAGCGGAACTGGCGGAGGTGACTGAGTGGTCCAGCGTGCGGTTGGCGCCGCCGGTGGATGCGCGCAGTTTTATCCTCTCGCAACTGCTGGCGCCGGAGACGGATACCGCCCCCGCGGTCAGTTTTAACAACAACCGTTCCATCAGCGCGGTGACACGCGGCTTACGCTCTGCCCTGCGCACGCTGAACCTGTTGGATGACCCGCTTAATCTGTATACCCTCTGCCCGGTCTGTTTGTCCGCGCAGCCCTGAACCAGCCTGGCGCGTTGTCAGCCCGGATCCCGCTGGCGCAGGTATTTCCCGCTGTATTCCCGGGTCATGGTTTTGATCTCGCCGCGCATCAGCATCAGCCCCACCAGGTTGGGTAGGGTCATCAAAGCCAGGGTAACCGCGGAGATCAGCCATACCAGGCTGGTGTCCGCCACCGTGGCGACAAAAAAGCCCACCACGTAGGTCACCCGGTAGGGCAGAATCCAGCGTGTACCAAACAGATAGGTAATCGCGCGGTCTCCGTAATACGACCACGCAATGGCGGTGGAGAAAGCAAACAGCACCAGTCCAACCGTTACGGCGTAACCGCCGTACTCGCCGAGAAAGCTGGATTGAAATGCCTGGGCCGTGAGCGGCACGGAGTGCAGCAGCGATTCGCCGGCCAGGCTGATCTGATCACCCATGACCTGGCCGTCTTCGATGCGCAGCACGCCGGTGAACGCGTCACCCGCCTGCAGGACACGCACATTCTCGGCAATGCTGCGGTTGTGAATGACGGTTAAGTCCGCCGCTTCCATAACCCCGTAGCTGACGTTGACCTCGCCGCTGAACGGTTTAACCGGATCGTTGTCAGGCTTCACCAGGTCCAGATGGGCAAACAGTTGTTGCACATGCCGGGGGTTCGATTCGGTGTAGTGGCCCTGCACCACTTCCGTGTCAAAGCGGGAAAACTCGTTCTCGAACTTCTGCTGCCAGACGCCGGAAGAAAGAATAACCAGGCCGGTTAAAGTGCAGATGATCAGCGTGTCGATAAAAGGCTCGAGAATAGCCACCATGCCTTCCGCCACCGGTTCCTTGGTGCGCGCCGCGGCATGGGCGATGGGGGCTGAACCCTGACCGGCTTCGTTGGAAAACAGACCGCGGTTGACGCCGCGGTTGAAGGCATACGCAAACGTGGCGCCGAGGAAACCGCCGGCCGCGGCGGAGCCGGTAAAGGCATCTGCAAACACGGCCGTAAACGAAGGCACAATGTTGTCGTAGTTGGTAATGATCACCGCCAGCGCGCCAACGGCATAGATGAACGCCATCAGCGGCACCAGGGTGCTGGCCACCGCGGCAATGCGTTTGATGCCGCCTACTATCACCAGCCCCAGCAGCACCGCCAGCACTGCGCCGCTGGCATAAGGGGGAATGCTGAACGATGCATCCAGGCCCGAAGCCATGTTGTTGGCCTGAGGCAGGTTGCCGCTGCCGAACGAACTGATGACCGTGGCCAGGGCAAAAAATACCGCCAGCCATTTCAAGTTCAGCGCCCGCTCCATGTAATTCATGGGGCCGCCGACCATCTGCCCCTTGTCATCCTGGTGCCGGTACTTGTGGCTGACAGACACTTCCACGTACTTGGTGGTCATGCCGACAAAGGCGGTGGCCCACATCCAGAACAGCGCCGCGGGTCCGCCGAGGAATATGGCAAACGCCACGCCGCCGATATTGCCGGTGCCTACGGTACCGGACAACGCCGTCGACAGCGCCTGAAAATGTGATGTGTCGCCGGGGTCGTCGTCATGGGCGAACTTGCCGCGCAGGACCTGCCACGCATGGTTAAAAAACCGCACCTGGGGGAAGCCCAGATAGAAAGTAAAAAATACCCCCACGCCCAGCAGTACGATCGGGAAATAAAATGCGCTGCCTAGAATGCCGTCAAGAAAATTCAGCGCGTTTTCAATAATCTCCAATCCGATCCCCTTACCCTGTCTACGCACGCGCCAACGTGCTTTGGCTTGTCTTATGCGGTCTGATTTGCAGCGATCTTACCGAAAGCGATCCGTCAGGGAAACAGGGCTGCCGCCAGCACGTCAAACAGTTCATTCTGTTCCATCACGCCGCGAACGTTTTCCGCTTTGAAGCCGGTGGCAAATGCCGCCACGTCTTCACCTCCGTGGGTCTCAATGGGCAGCGGCACCGCGGCAATCTGACGGTAGTTCGGATCTGTGGTGTCAACGTCTTCAAGATCGGGGTAGCCGTCCTTGTAACCGGGCCCGTTGGCGTAACCCAGCGTGGTGTAAGCGGGCAGCTCCGTTTGTCCCAGCGGGTCGGGGCCTTCCACCTTGCCCATGATGGGGTTGCCGCGGCGCGGATAGCCGCTGATGGTCAAAGTGTGACTGTGATCAGCGGTGACCAGCACCAGAGTGTTCCGCAAGTCCACCATGCTGACGGCCTGTGCCACCGCCGCATCCAGGGCCACCGTGTCCAGCAGGGCGCGATAGGCGTTGCCGAAGTGATGGGCGTGATCGATGCGGCCCGCCTCCACCAGCAACAGGTAGCCTTTTTTGTTGTGCTTAAGCTGCTGAATGGCCAGTCTGGTCATGTCCCGCAGTGACGGTTCGCCGGCGGCATCCTGTTTGCGGTCGAATTCAAACTGCAGATGATTCGGCTCAAACAGGCCCAGCCACTGATGTCCCGGCTGCGCGCGCAGTGCCGAGAACTGCTGCTGGTTCCACACGTAGTGGCGGTTGGCTGCGGCAGCCTGCCACTCTTCTATCAGGTTGCGGCCATCCTGGCGGCGGCCGTTTTTGTCGCCGTATTCCGGGTCAGCGGTATCATCGGGCAAAAAGTTGCCGCGGCCGCCGCCGAATAAGACGTCGATGCCGTTGCCGTGCGCAAATTCGACCAACTGCCGGGCAATATCCCGGCAGCCCAGCGCTGCCGCCGCGGCCGGCAACTCGGAGTCGTCTTCCCAGTTGCGGTCCGGGGTGTGGGCGTAGGCACCGGCCGGGGTGGCGTGGGTGATGCGGGTGGTGGTGACCAGACCCGTGGCCAGCCCCGCGTCTTCAGCCAGTTCCACAATACTCGGCAGCTCGTTGTTCAGCGCTTTTGCGCAATCCTGCCGGGGCACGTCCGCGTTCACCCCCAGCACCCCCATACGGGTCTTGCGGCCGCTGAGGATGGCGGTGATGGTGCCGGCACTGTCCGGCACCTGGGCATCTGTGTTGTAGGTTTTTACCAGCGCGACGTGCTCAAACTTGTCAAACGAGAGCTGGTGCTCCTCGCCGCTGCGGCCACGCTGTTGCCCGGCAAAGATCCTGGCGGCGGTGATGGTGCTGATACCCATGCCGTCACCGACAAACAGCACCACGTTTTTAGCCTGGCTGAGGGGCGGGAGCACTAACAGCAATACGATAGATAGAATGCGCATGATCAAGCCTGCCTGGTCACTTCCCGGAGCGTGACCAGTTCTTCCGCCGCGGTGGGATGAATGCCGACGGTTTCATCGAACTGGGTTTTGGTGGCGCCGGCGCCGATTGCCACCGACATGCCCTGCATGATTTCTCCCGCGTCCGGCCCCACCATGTGAATCCCCAGAACCACGCCGCTGCTGCGGCGCACGATCATTTTCATAAAGCTGCGTTCGTCGCGGCCGCTGAGGGTGTGTTTCATGGGTTTGTAGCTGGATTCGTATATATCCAGATCGCCGGCAAACTGGTCCGTGGCCTGGGATTCGGTTACACCCACGGTACCGATGTTCGGCTGGCAGAATACCGCGGTGGCCACATTGTCGTAGTTCAAGCGTTTTTTCGGGCGGTCCGTGAACAGATTGTTGGCGATACACATGCCCTCTTCTATGGCAACCGGGGTCAGCTGGATGCGGTCGGTGACGTCGCCGATGGCGTAAATGTTATCGACATTGGTGCGGTAGTCTTCATCCACCAGTACCTGGCCGCCCTCACCCAGGGCAACCCCGGCGTTTTCCAGGCCCAGATTCGCTGTGTTGGGCTTACGGCCGGTGGCGTACAACACCAGATCCGTTTCCAGCGCCGTGCCGTCGGTGAGATGCACCTGTCTTTGCTCCCCCTGCAGCTCGATGCGCTCAACATTGGTTCCAAAACGCAGGTTGACGTTTTTCTTCGGTAATTCTTCAGCAACAAATGCACGCACCGAATCGTCAAAGCCGCGCAGAAACAGAGGACCCCGGTAAGCCAGCGTGGTATCCGCGCCGAGGCCGGCAAAAATGCCGGCAAACTCCACCGCGATGTAACCGCCGCCCACCACCAGCACCCGTTGCGGAAATTCCGGCAGGTAAAAGGCTTCGTTGGAGGTAATGACATGCTCACGGCCGGGAAAGTCGGGTACGGAAGGCCAACTGCCGGTGGCAATGAGAATTTTGTCCGCGCTGTGGGTCTGGCCGTTGATGCTGACCGTATGGGCGTCAACCAGTTGCGCATGACCCTCATGCAGGTCGACGCCGGCGCTGCTCAGCAGATTGGCGTAAATGCCGTTCAAGCGCTGAATTTCCGCTGTCTTGTTATCGCGCAGGGTGGGCCAGTCGAAACCCTGGGGATTAACTGCCCAGCCGTATGCGGCGGCGTCTTCAAAGTCCTCATGAAAGTGGGAACCGTACACAAACAGCTTCTTCGGCACACAGCCCACGTTGACGCAGGTACCGCCCAGGTAAGTGGACTCCGCCACCGCCACCCGGGCGCCGTAGTTGGCGGAGATGCGGCTGGCGCGCACACCGCCGGAACCCGCGCCGATCACATAAAGGTCATAATCGTATGCCATAGGTCACAGCCTTTTCGCTGAAGTTCAAAAAGCGCAGCCTATGGAAGATCCGGCCCGCCTGCAATCGCCTTGCGTCTGCGGGTGGACGCTGTCTGCCGACACCCCTAGAATCTCGTGTCCACAGCCTGGGAGAGACACACTCGTGACGAGTAACACCGCTGAACAAGACAGCCTGCCGGTTAACGGCGCGCAAACCCTGCTGCAGACTCTGGTGGATTGCGGCGTCGATGTGTGTTTCACCAACCCGGGCACCAGCGAGATGCATTTCCTGGCGGCATTGGATCAGCAGGACGGCATGCGCGCCGTGCTGGGCCTGTTCGAAGGTGTGGTCACCGGCGCCGCGGACGGTTATGCGCGCATGGCGGGCAAACCGGCGTGCACGCTTCTGCACCTGGGGCCGGGGCTGGCCAACGGGCTGGCGAACCTGCATAACGCGCGGCGTGCCAACTCGCCGATTGTTAACGTGGTGGGTGAGCATGCCACCTATCACCGTGCCCTGGATGCGCCGCTAACCTCCAACATTGAGGGCTTTGCGGACCCTGTGTCCGCCTGGATTCATGTGTCGGAAGATGCCGGCACGGTGGCCGCGGACGGCGCCCGGGCGGTGCAGGCGGCCTTAGAGGGCCCGGGACAGATTGCCACCTTGATTCTGCCCGCGGACGCCGCCTGGAACCCGGCTGAAGCCCCCGCCGCGCCGCTGACCCGGCCCGAACCCGCGCCGGTACCGGCGCAGCGCATCGAACAGGCGGCCGCGGCGCTGCAATCCGGTGAACCCTGCGTATTCTTGTGTAACGGCCAAGCGGTTACCGCGGAAGGCCTGGAACTGTTGGGTAAGATCACCGCCAAGACCGGAGCCGCCGCCCTGGGCGATACGTTTATCGGCCGCATCGAGCGCGGCGCGGGACGGGTTGACCTGCCGCGCCTGCCCT
>JANQOA010000382.1 GCA_028279305.1 Pseudomonadales bacterium | reverse complement strand
ACGTACAGACCCTGGACATGACCGGTTTGGCGCAGAAAGGCGGTGCGGTATTCGGCCACGTGCGGATTGCTGAAACGCTGCCGCATACCGGGCGCATAGTCAGTGGCGGAGCGGATGTTGTGGTGGGCTGTGACCTGGTTTCAGCAGCCAGCAACGAAGCCCTGGCGCTGCTGTCAGCGGATACCCGGGTGGTGTTGAATACCCACGTGGCGCCCACCGCGGAATTTGTCCTCAGTCAATCCAACGATACCCATCTGCGTAAGCGTCTCGGCCGGGTGCGTAAAGCGGCGCAACGGGTGGACACTTGCGATGCGGAAGATATCTGCAACAGCCTGCTCGGTTCCAGCCTGCAGGCGAACGTGTTGTTGCTGGGTTTTGCTTATCAGCAGGGCCGCATTCCGGTCAGCCTGGCGGCACTGGAAGAGGCTGTGCGGCTGAACGGGGTTGCGGTGGAGCAGAACCTGCAGGCGCTGCATCTGGGCCGGCTGGCGGCTTGCGACCCGCAACGGGTTGCAGAGCTGCGGGGACACTCAGCGGCACCCGTTGAACAGGCTGCGCCGCAGCACGCCCAGCTCGCAGAGTTGATCAGCTTCCATGCTGAGAACCTCGCAGCCTACGCGGATGACAAGCTGGCGGAAAAATACCGCGCCCTGGTGGCATCGGTGGCGGCCCGCGAACAGCAGGTCCGTTCCGGCAGTGAACAGTTAACCCGTGCGGCGGCGGAAAGTTATGCGCGTGTGCTGGCGGTTAAAGACGAATGGGAAGTCGCCCGGCTGCACCTGCAGCCTGAATTTACCGAGTTGTTGAGCCGGGAGTTCGCACCCGGCGCGCGTACCACTTATCTGCTGGCACCGCCGCTGCTTGGTGTTAAGAAGCGCCGCTTCGGAGCCTGGATGAAAGGTGTATTCAAGGTGCTGGCAAATATGAAAGGTCTGCGCAATACGGCCCTCGACCCGTTCCGCTTCAGCTCGGAACGCCGCCGCAGTCTGTTTTACATCCGCCACTATGAAGAACTGCTGCAGCAGATTCTGCCGCATGTGGATTTACAGAATCTGCCCATAGCAGTGGCGCTGGCGCGCCTGCCGCAGGAGGTACGCGGATTCGGCCATGTCAGGGAGCGCCAGCTGCAGGCGGCGCTGCAGAAAGAACAGCACCTGCTGGAGGAATTCCACCGCCCGCCGGCCGCGGTTCAATTGTTCGACCCGGGTCAACAGGCAGCCTGAACGGGCGGCCGTACTGCATAGGCCCGGCCGCCAAATAACGGTGGCGGCTGGTATCATACGGCCCTGAACCGTTTGGGGGCTGACATGAGCAACATACCGGACTTCGACTTCGGTCTGGGTGAGACCATCAATATGCTGCGCGACAGCGTTGCGCAGTTTGCCGCCCAGGAAATTGCCCCCCGCGCCGCGGACATAGACAGGGATAATCAGTTTCCCCGGGAGCTGTGGACGCAGTTGGGGGAACTGGGTGTACACGGCATGACCATCGAAGAAAGCTACGGCGGGGTGGCGTTGGGCTACCTGGCGCACACCGTCGTGATGGAAGAGATCAGCCGCGCTTCCGCGTCGGTGGGATTGTCTTACGGTGCCCATTCCAATTTGTGCGCCAACCAGATCCGCCGTTTCGGCAACGACACCCAGCGTCAGGCTTACCTGCCTAAACTGGTGTCCGGTGACTTTCTCGGCGCGCTGGCAATGAGTGAACCCAATGCCGGCTCTGATGTGGTCAGCCTGAAGCTGCGGGCGGTGGAAGACGGCGACGACTACATCCTTAACGGCAGCAAGATGTGGATTACCAACGGTCCCGGGGCCGACGTACTGGTGGTTTACGCCACGGTGGACCCGGACGCCGGGTCGCGCGGCATTACCGCCTTTCTGATCGAAAAAAACATGCAGGGCTTCAGCACCGGGATCAAGCTGGACAAGCTGGGTATGCGCGGTTCCGACACGGCGGAACTGATATTTGAAGACTGCCGGGTGCCCAAAACCCAGATACTGGGTGAAGTAGGTCAGGGCGTAAAAATCCTTATGAGCGGGCTGGATTATGAGCGCGTGGTGCTGGCCGGCGGACCGCTGGGCATCATGCGCAGCTGCCTGGATGTGGTCATGCCCTACGTGCACGACCGCGAACAGTTCGGCCGGCCGATTGGCGAGTTTCAGCTTATCCAGGGCAAGATCGCTGATATGTATACCGAGATGAATGCGGCGAGGGCCTACGTTTATGCCGTGGCGCGGGCCTGTGACAGCAACCGCACCACCCGCTTTGATGCTGCCGGCTGTATCTTATTTGCTGCTGAAAAAGCCACGCAGATGGCGCTGCAGGCGGTACAGGTGCTGGGCGGCAATGGTTATATCAACGAGTTTGCCACCGGGCGGTTGTTGCGGGACGCCAAATTGTACGAGATCGGCGCCGGCACCAGTGAGATACGCCGCATGCTGATTGGGCGTGAGTTGTTCGACGCCACGTCCGGCTGACGCTATAATCCCGCGCCGGTTAAACAGCAGCACAAAAGGAGAAAGCATTGAAGCGTAGCGCCAGTCTGGCGGCCCTGGCGGCCGTATCGGTAGCGGGTTGGATATATGCCGTACCGCCGGGTACCAGCGATGAGATTTCTGCGCGCGTGCAGCCTTTTGGTCAGGTTTGCCGTTCCGGCGAAGATTGCGGCGCCAGTACCGCTGCTGCTGCCAGCGGCCCGTTGAGCGGGCAGCAGGTCTACGATCAGTTCTGTTTTGCCTGCCATGCCACCGGTGTGGGCGGCGCGCCAACCCTCGGCGACAGCGGCGCATGGGCGGTTCGGCTTGACAAGGGTATGGACACCTTGATGGCGAGCACTCTGAATGGTTTAAACGCCATGCCCGCCAAAGGTACGTGTATGAGCTGCTCCGACGACGAATTGGGTGAAGCGGTGCAATACATGTTGGAGCAGGTTCCCTAGCGGCACGCCACCGCCTAAGTCACCCCCTCCTCCCAGTTCAGGGAACGGTAAGTCAGCGCCTCGGTCAGATGCGGGCGCTGGATCACGTCTTCATTATCCAGGTCGGCAATAGTGCGGGCGATACGCCACAGTTTGTGGAAGCTGCGCGCGGAAAGTTGAAAGCGTTGTACGGCTGCGGCCAGGTATTGTTCATCAACCTGCGCAGCGCGGATCTGCCGGTCCAATGCCGGGCCGCTGAGCTCCGCATTTACCTGCTGCTGCCGCAGCATCTGCGCCTGCCTGGCCCCGGCCACCCGCTGTTGCTGTTGCGCGTACTCCCGGCCGGCTTGGTCAGCATCCTGCGACGCGTTCTCGCGGCCCAGTCTGGTTAACAACTGCTCGGACAGCGCCGGCACGCGCACCTGAATATCAATGCGGTCCAGCAGCGGACCGGATATACGGCTTTGATAGCGCAATACCTGGGCCGGGCTGCAACGGCAGGCGTCTTCGCGGCAACTGCGCCCGGCCGGACAGGGATTCATGGCGGCAATCAATTGAAAGCGGCAAGGGAAGGTGACCTTGTAGTTGGCGCGGGTAATCACCGCGGTGCCGGTTTCTATGGGCTCGCGCAGCAGATTCAGCGCTGAGGGTTTGAAATGCGGCAGCTCGTCCAGAAACAGCACGCCCTGGTGAGCCAGCGCTACTTCGCCGGGTGCCGGCGGGTTACCGCCGCCCACCAGCGCCGGCGCGCTGGCGGAGTGGTGGGGGTCGCGGAACGGTGCCGCGGCATAATCCTGCCGTTGCAGGCCGGCTGCGGAATAGATCGAAGCCACTTCCAGACTCTGTTGTTCGCTTAAGGGCGGCAGCAAGGCGGCAAAACCCCGCGCCAGCATGGTTTTACCGGTACCCGGCGGACCAACCATCAGGGCGTGATGGCCGCCCGCTGCCGCCACCGTCAAGGCGCGTTTGGCGGTTTGTTGTCCGACAACTGCCGCCGCCGGCGGGCTGGCGGGGGTTTGCGCAGGCGCGGCGGCGGACGCGTCAGCAAGGGGATGGCTGCCGCTCAACGCCTGGGTGAGCTGCCGCAGATTCTCAGCAATGCCGATTGCAATACCTCTGGCTACCTGCAATTCCGGCAGGTTGGCGGCGGGGGCAACAAGTTGCCGGCCGGCCCGGCTGGCGGCCAGTGCAAACGCCACCGCGCCGTTAATGCGGCGGATTTCTCCAAACAGGCCCAGCTCGCCAACAAATTCGTAACGCCTGGTGAAGTCGGGAATCTGCCGGGTGGCGGTGAGCAGACTAATGGCAATCGGCAGGTCGAGGCTGGTGCCGGACTTGGCCAGATCACCCGGCGCAAGGTTAATCACAATATTGCCGTCCGGGTAATCAAAGCCGGTGTTGAGCAAAGCGCTTTTCACCCGGTCGCGGGCTTCGCGCACCGAGCTCTGCGGCAGACCCACAATTGTGGTGCCCGGCAGGCCGCGCCCGACGTGGCATTCCACCGTCACCGGCAGGGCGGTCAAGCCCAGCAGCCAGCGCGAGTGCACCCGCGCCCCGGGCGGTTCACCGGTATCCACTGCGGGGCCGTGGACCGGCGGCATGGCGTTATTCATGGGTCCAAGCCTGGCGGTGGTTGAAATTGGTGCAAATACGCCGGTTGCCGGAGTTTTTGTAGGACGCTGCCCTGTTTTGGTGCCGGAGTTGCACCATGGTGGTGCGCAATGCTCATGCGCAGATTTGTTGCACATGGGCAAGGCATTGAAAAATAACGAAAAAATCGTTGGCACACTTAGTGCAATCCGTGACCTGTTCCCGCGCGAAAGCGGCTGCTGGTGCGATCTGTATAGCCGCCAAACGGGACCAGCTAGAAAAAGACTTAATCAAAAAGGGGTTATCAATGAAATTTATTATCGCCTGCGGGCTTGTGCTGAGTTCGGTACTGCTGGGGACAGCGCCGGCGGCAAATGCCGCGGAATGGTCCGGCAATGTGGCCATCGCCAGCGACTACCGCTTCCGGGGGATCTCCCAGGGTGACCGTTCACCCGCGATCCAGGGCGGCTTTGATCTGGAAACTGAAAGCGGCTTCTACGTCGGCACCTGGGCCTCCAACGTCACCTTTTCCGATGCAGCCATCGAAATGGATTTTTATCTGGGTTTTGGCGGTGATATTTCTGAAGGGGTCAGCTACGACGTAGGTTATCTCTACTACGCATACCCGGAAGACGGTTCGCTGGAGCTGGACGGCAGCGGCGACCGCGATCTGGATTACTCCGAGATTTATGCCAGCGTGTCTTTTGGCGACGCGACGCTCGGGTTTGCGTACTCCAACGACTATTTCTTTGAGACCGGAAATTTCTACTACATCTATGGCGATTACTCATTTGCCCTGGCGGAAAACTGGTCGCTTGATCTGCACTACGGCTTGAACGTATTTGAAGACGAAGAGTTAGGCGCGGACTTTGGCATTGGCGAATGCGCGGCCACCGCCGCCAACGGCGAATGTATCAACGGTTCTGAAGACAGCTACGGCGATTGGAGTGTCGGGGTGTCCACTTCCGCTGCCGGGTTGGATATTTCCCTTCAATACATAGACACCAGCCTGGATGAAGAAGAGTGTTTCGGCGGCTCCAAGCTGTGCGACTCAAGCGCTGTTCTCACTATATCTAAAAGTCTCTGATTATAAGAAAATTTGAGGATGCGCTGTGTACATGATCTTCCACATGCCATGTCTACGCATCCTTGACTAGGAGAATTAAATGAAACTTATAACCGCAATTATCAAACCATTTAAATTAGACGACGTTCGTGAAGCGCTGTCTGAGGTGGGTGTGCAAGGCATGACGGTTACCGAAGTCAAAGGCTTCGGGCGCCAGAAAGGCCACACTGAACTGTATAGGGGCGCAGAATACGTAGTCGATTTTCTACCCAAGGTAAAAATTGAAGCTGCGGTGGATGACGCCTTGCTAGAGCAGGTTATCGAAACCATAACCAAATCCGCAAACACCGGCAAAGTAGGCGACGGCAAGATCTTTGTGACTGCACTGGAAGAAGTTGTACGCATACGCACCGGGGAAACGGGACCCGAGGCCGTTTAAGCGGCACTAAACACCGGAGAATATCGTGGAAGATCTTACACAACTTAGCTACTCGGTAGACACACTCTACTTTCTTGTGATGGGCGTACTTGTTATGTTCATGGCGCCGGGCTTTGCCATGCTTGAAGCAGGCATGGTGCGGGCCAAAAATACCTCAGAAATCCTGACGAAAAACGTGGCGCTGTTTGCCATTGCTTCGATCATGTATTTGCTGGTGGGCTACAGCATCATGTATCCCGGCGCCGGTGAAGGCGCTTGGTTCCCCATTTTCGGCACCCTTATCGGTGAAGAAAATACTGCCGCGGATGTGCTCGCTTCTGGCGGCGACACTTATTATTCCGCCCGCTCAGACTTCTTTTTCCAGGTTGTATTTGTTGCCACCGCCATGTCGATCGTCTCGGGGGCCGTGGCTGAACGCATGAAGCTGTGGGCCTTCCTGGCGTTTGCCGTGGTCATGACCGGCTTCATCTATCCCATCCAGGGTTTCTGGAAGTGGGGCGGCGGCGGTCTGGACGCGTTGGGCTTCCTCGACTTTGCCGGCTCAGGGGTAGTGCACATGTGCGGTGCCGCGGCGGCGCTGGCGGGTGTCATCCTGCTCGGCCCGCGTATGGGCAAGTACGGTCCTGACGGTCAGATTACGCCGATACCCGGCGCCAACATGCCGCTGGCAACGCTGGGTATGTTTATTCTCTGGTTCGGCTGGTTCGGCTTTAACGGCGGTTCCGAGCTTAAGATGAGCAATATCGACGAAGCCAATGCGGTGGCTAACATTTTTGTGAACACCAATACCGCGGCCGCCGGTGGCCTGGTGGCGGCATTGCTGCTGGCGCGTCTGATGTTCGGCAAGGCGGACTTGACCATGGCGTTGAACGGCGCGTTAGCCGGGCTTGTATCCATCACCGCTGAACCTCTGACCCCGTCCGGTATCGAAGCGCTGTTTATCGGCGCGGTGGGCGGCATCATAGTTGTGCTCTCCATTGTCGGTCTGGACAAGATCAAAATCGACGACCCGGTGGGCGCCATATCCGTGCACGGCACCTGCGGTATCTGGGGTTTGCTGGCGGTGGGTATCACCAACGCTGATGCAAGTTTCAGTGCCCAGCTGATCGGCATTGTGACCATCTTTGCCTGGACCTTCCTCGCCAGCCTGGCAGTCTGGTTTGTCATCAAACTGATCATGGGTGTGCGTATCTCCGAGGAAGAGGAGTACGAAGGCGCGGATGCCACGGAAACCGGCATTGAGGCTTACCCGGAGTTCTCCAGAACGGCCTGACCGGCTGCAACTGCAGCCTGCAACAAGGCGTGTGCCCCGGCCGGGGCACACGCTTTTTTTATGTGTGAATTGTGCTTCCGGGTTTGCCGCGGCAAAAAATCCTGCGCAAAACTGGCGGAATTCCAGATCTGAACTATAACTACTGGCGAACGAATCCGGTTGCAGGAAACAGTTATGGATCAGAACACTCAGGCAGATGAAGTTTATACCCCGCAGGCGCGGGCTGAAGAGCGGGACCGGCTGGAAGCGGATGTGGAGGCTTTCCTCCGCCAGGGCGGTAATGTCAGCGAGGTGCCCCGGGGGGAACGGGCGGACCCGCCGCGCAAACCGGAAAACAATTACGGGCGGGGTTCTATCTGATTGCTTGGCCAAGCGAGGGCACAAATGCGTAAAATACGCCGCCTGATGTTGCCCTGGATCCCATTATGAAATATTGCAGCACACGGGGTGGTGTGCGGGGTTTAAGTTTTGTCGACAGCCTGCTGACCGGCCTGGCGCCGGACGGCGGTCTGCTGGTGCCGGAGACTATTCCGGACGTCAGCGCGCACCTTGACGGCTGGCGCCAGTTGGACTTTGTCAGCCTCGCCCAGGCAGTGATAGCGGAGTTTGTCGACGACATTCCCAAACCCGTGCTGGATAAGTTGATTGCCGAGGCATATGCGGATTTTGAGCATCCGGACGTGGTGGGGCAGGTTGAGCTGGGTGACTGCCTGCTGCTGGAGCTGTTTCACGGCCCCACCCTGGCGTTCAAGGATGTGGCGCTGCAGTTGTTAGGCCGGCTGTTCAGCCACGTGCTGGCGGAAAAAGGCCAGCGCCTGAACATACTGGGCGCCACCAGTGGTGATACCGGCAGTGCGGCGATTGCCGCGGTGCGCGGCCAGCCGAACATCGATATCTATATTCTGTACCCGGATCAGCGGGTCAGCCCGCTGCAGGAACTGCAGATGACCACGGTGGCGGACAGTAATGTCCACTGTGTGGCGGTTAAAGGCAGCTTTGACGATTGCCAGGGCCTGATGAAAAGTATTTTTGCCGATCTGCCGTTTAAGCAGGAGTATCACCTGGGGGCGATCAACTCGGTCAACTGGGCGCGGGTGATGGCGCAGATTGTCTACTACGGCTACGCCAGCCTGCGCAGCCCGGAGCCGGCTGCTTTTGTGGTCCCTACCGGCAACTTCGGCAACGTATTTGCAGCATTTCTGGCCCGGCGCATGGGTTTCCCCATCCGCCAGCTTGCGGTATCCACCAACGAAAACGACATCCTGGCGCGGTTTTTTGCCACCGGCGAATACGCCCGCGGCCAGGTGCATCACACCCTGTCTCCAGCCATGGACATCCAGATTGCGAGTAACTTCGAGCGTTATCTGTATTACCACTTTGAGCAGGACAGCGCGCCGCTGAAAGCGTTTATGCAGCAGTTTCAGGCCACCGGCAAAGCCAGTCTGGACAGTGCGCCGGATGACAACGTCTTTCTGGCCACCGCCGTGCATACCGGTGACACCCTGACCGCGATTGCGGAGGTGCACAAGGCTTACAACTACGTGCTGGACCCGCATACCGCGGTGGGTTATGCCGCGGCGCAGAAGCTGCGCGGCCGGCTGCAGGGGCCGGTGATTCTGGTGGCCACAGCGCATCCGGCAAAATTCCCGGAAGCGGTAGCCCAGGCAGTACCGGGCCTGACGCCGGCGCACCCCAGTCTGGACAATCTGGCACAACTGCCGCAGAGGAAAGTGGTTATCCCGGCTGAAATCGAGGCGGTAAAAGCGGTAATTACGGGTTAAGCTGCCTGATCGCGCCGCTGACGTGGTTGAGATGGGTCACTTCCGCGTCCGGCACCGCATCCTGCTGCCCGCGCTGATGTCCTGTCAGATTCACCCATACCGAGCGCATACCCACGTTGTTGGCGCCGTGTATATCGTCGAGCAGGTTGTCACCCACATGCACTGCCTGTTGCGGCTGCAGGGCAAACTGCTGCAGCGCCGCCTGGAAAATTGCCGCGTCCGGCTTTTTGCAGCCGACGTCAGCGGAACTGAGGGCGCCGGCGAAGTAGTCGCTGATCCCCGCCAGTTCGATATTGGCATTGCCGTTGGTTAGCGCATACAGGGTGTATTCACGGCTCAGCTCCGCCAGCATATCCAGCGCGCCGGGGAAAAATTCAATGGTATTGCGGCCGACGTAGAAAACCTCAAATGCCGCTTCAGCGTTGCGCTGCGCCTGCAACTCGGAACAACCCGCCAGCTTCATCACCTCATATAAAACCTGTTGGCGCATGAAACTCAAGTCGTGCACCTTGTGCGGGTGCTTCTCCACCACTTTGGCGCGCAGCGTGTTCAGGGTGTCCGGCTGGTAATGGCTCAGGCTGTAGGGCACATGCTCCGCCATCCAGGCGCGCATCTGCGCCTCCGCGTTAATGATGATGCGATCCACATCCCAGAGCGTGTTGTCCAGATCCAAGGTAATCAGCTTCAGCATGCTTGCGCCTAATCGTCCGGCTTATTGTCATGAGCGCGCGGATGGGCCTGGTCGTAGATGCGCGCCAGGTGCTGAAAATCCAGGTGGGTATAAATCTGGGTGGTGGCAATATCGCTGTGCCCCAACAGTTCCTGAATGGCGCGCAGATCGCCGGACGATTCCAGCATGTGGGTGGCAAAGCTGTGGCGCAGCATATGCGGGTGCAGGCTGTCGTCACCCAGTTGCGCCGCGGCGATCTTTTTCAGGCGCCGCTGAATGGTACGGCTGCTCAGGCGGGCGCGGCCGCGGCCGGTGAACAGTGGCTGCGCGGGCTGATTGCGGTGCGGGTGTTGCTGCAGCCAGGCGCGCAGTGCAGCCACGCAGTGCCTGCCCAACGGGGCTTCGCGTGTTTTGTTGCCTTTACCGGTGACCCGGGCAAACCCCGCGGCTAAATCCACATCACCGGTGTTCAGCGCCACCAGCTCACTGAGGCGCAGACCGGCGCCGTAAAACAGCTCCAATATCGCCCGGTCGCGCAGCGCGTCGGCGCCGCTTACCGGGTTTTCGAACAGCCGTGCCGCCTGGTCGGTATCCAGCACCTTGGGTAAACGCCGCTTGGACTTTGGCGCCCGCGCCATGGCCGCCGGGTTGGTGCGCAGATCGCCGTTGCGGATCAGATACGCGTACAAGCTGCGGACCGCGGACAGCGCCCGTTGAATGCTGGCCGCCTTTAAACCCTGATGATGCAGGTGGGCGGCAAAGGCGGTGATGTCGTGGACTGAAGCACGGGTTAAATCACCCTGGAAAACGCCGCGGAAGCGGTTCAGTTCACGGCGGTAGCCGCTGATGGTATGGGTGGAGTATCGCTTTTCCACCGTAAGATAATCCAGAAATGCCTGGATGGCCGGGTCTTCAGGGCAGGCAGCAGGCTGCATGGTTCAGGCCGTATGGGTCAGCCGTGACAGCACCTTACCCAGAACGTCCGCGATATAGGTGACAAACAGGGTGTCCATGTCCGCGGCAAAGCGTTGCGCGTCACGGCTGCCGATGCACAGCACGCCTTCTTCCTGCGGCAACTGCAGCGGTAACAGCACCACGCTGCCGGTGTCTTCGTGCTGCTGGTCCGGGAACAGCAGGCTGAGCTCATCAGGCCGCAAGGTGGTACAGACCGGGTTGCTGGGATTTAACATACCGCTGAACGGCAGGCCGTCCGGGTGCGTGCGTATGTGGTCCAGGGAACGGTTGTTCCCGGCGGTATGGCAACAGACAAAGTCCGCCTCAAAGTCCACCAGCACATGGGTGGCTAACACTTCGTTTAACTCCTGGCGGGTTTGCGCATCAAGCAGCGCCAGGGTCAGCGAGCGGGTCTTGCTGAAGATCCGGTCGTTGTCCCGGGCGGTATGCACAAGCTCGTTCATGCGCCGCCGCATATCCATATTGCGCTCGCGCAGAATGCCCACCTGGTGCTCTACCAGCGACACCGCGCGGCCGGAACTGTGAGGCAGGTTGAGTTCGGAAAGCAGTCCGGGATGGCGGACAAAAAAATCCAGATCAAGGCGCAGAAAATCCACTACCGCGTGCTCGTCGACAGCGGTCTCCGAGCCCGGAGCTTCAGACGATTGCAATTTTTTCATCTCCTGTGCCTCTTGCTCCCTTTTTCTGCCGCGCAGCCTGGTTATGCTTCGGGCAGCTCACCGCGGTAGACGAGCGTGGCGTTGCCGGTCATTGTAACCGGTGCACCGGGCCCGGGCCATTTTATTCGCAACTTGCCGCCGGGCAGGGAGACTTTGACGCGCGGGCCCACCATGTTCAGGCTGTTGGCGGCCACCACCGCCGCGCAGGCGCCGCTGCCGCAGGCCAGGGTTTCACCCACGCCGCGTTCGAAGACCCGCAGGCGTATAAACTGCTGGTCCACAATCTGGCAGAAACCGATATTGGCGCGCTCGGGGAACGCCGGGTGAGCCGTAAGCTGCGAGCCGATGGCGGTGACATCCGTATTCAGCAGGTCATCAACAAATAAGACGCCGTGGGGGTTGCCCATGGAAACCGGCGTCACGGTAAAAGTCCGGTCCATGGCCTGCAGCTCGTACTGGCTCAGCGCCGCCGGGGAGCCGGCCGCCGGCGAGGCATGGCTGGCGTCAAACGGCACGGATTCCGGGTCCAGCACCGGCACCGTCATGGTGGTTTCGATCTGCTCGCTGTTGTGGAAATGCGTGCGGATGATGCCGGCTGCCGATTGCCAGGTCAGCGTGTTTTTCTTCGTCAATTGCAGATGCCTGGCCAGCAGCGTTACGCTGCGGGTACCGTTGCCGCATTGTTGGGCTTCGCTGCCGTCGGTATTGTAGATACGGTAGCAGAAGTCCGCGTTATCCTGGGTGGGCGGGTCGATGATCAGCAACTGGTCAAAGCCGATCCCCGTGTGCCGGTCGCCCCAGGCACGGATCACCTCTTCCGGCAGGTCAAGGTGCTGGGTGACCCGGTCGATGACCATGAAGTCGTTTCCCAGGCCGTGCATCTTGTAGAACGTGACAGCCTTTTTCTGCTTGTTCCTTTCGGTATTCATGGCTTGCTCATACCGCTCCCGGCGGGTCGCCGCCCAGGTTCCGCTCCAGGCGCAGCTGATCTTCAATGGTTTCGCGCCGCCGCACGGTGCGGAAGGTATCACCGTCAACCAGTACTTCACAAGCCCGTGAACGGGAGTTGTAGTTTGATGCCTGCACCATCCCGTAAGCGCCCGCGGAGGTTACCGCCAGCAGGTCGGCCGCGTTGACGTCGAGTTGCCGCGACTTGGCGATAAAGTCCCCGGACTCGCATACCGGACCAACAACATCCCAGGGCGTGTGTCCGTTAAGGCCGGCTTCTTTAAGCGGCATGACCCGGTGCCAGGCCTGGTACAAGGCGGGCCGGATCAGATCGTTCATGGCTGCGTCCACCACGGCAAAGCTGGGTGCGTCCGCCGCGGCTGCCGGTTTGGTGTACTCCACCCGAGTCAGCAGAACGCCGGCGTTGGCGACAATTGAACGGCCGGGCTCCAGGTAGATGGTATGCTCGCGGCCTGCCAGAATCTGCTGCACGCTGGCGCCGTACTCAGCGAAGTCCAGCGCCTCTTCATCTTCGTAGGTCACGCCCATGCCGCCGCCCAGATCGATGTGCTGCAGATGGATGCCCTGTGCGGCCAGCTGATCTACCAGTTCCAACAGCCGGGTCAGCGCCTCCAGCAACGGCTCGCAGCTGCTGATTTGTGAACCGATATGACAGTCGATGCCGGTGATGTGCAGGTTTTTGTCCGCCGCGGCTTGTGCGTACAGCCGCAGGGCGTGGTCCGCCGCCACGCCGAACTTGTTCTGCTTCAAGCCGGTGGAGATATAAGGGTGCGTCTGCGCGTCGACATCCGGATTAACGCGCACGGAAACCGGCGCAACCCGCTGCAGGTTGGCGGCGCGTTCGCTGATGCGGCGCAATTCACTTTCACTTTCAACATTAAAGCAGCTGATACCGGCTTTCAGCGCAAAGTCGATTTCTTCGACGGATTTGCCGACCCCGGAAAAAATAACGCTGGCGGCATCCGCGCCGGCGGTCAGCACACGGCTGAGCTCACCGCCGGAGACGATGTCAAAGCCGGTGCCGAGATCTTTGCACAGCGCCAGGATGGCGAGGTTGGAGTTGGCTTTGACCGCGTAGTGAATGCGGTGCCGGGTCTGCGCAAACGCGCTGTTCAGGGCGTTGATCCGTTCGCTGATGTACTGCTTGGAATAAACATAGGCCGGCGTGCCGGCGGCGGCCGCAACCGCGGCCAGGTCGACACCGTCCATGAACAGGTTGCCGTCCCTGTAGTGCAGGCAGTCGGGGGGCGCAGACATGTCAGGCGGCCGCTGCGGGTGCGGCCCGGCTGGCTACCGGACTGTCGGGTACCGGCGGCAGATGGCTTTCCGGTTCCGGCAGGTACAGGGGGCCCTTCTGGCCGCACATCGCCAGCCACAGGCTGCAGAAGATAAGGATGTACCAGCGCATAGCCGTGCCTTTCCGGGTAAACGGCCCAGTATAACGGCTTTGCCGGCTATAGGTTAAGCCTGGCCTGCTCGATGGCGGCGCGCACCTGAGCCGGAGCGGTGCCGCCTGCGTGGTCCCGCGCGGCTACCGATCCGGACAGGCTGAGGACCTGATAAACGTCTTCACTGATGATGTTGTTACCGGGGCCGTTCAGCTCCTGCAGGGATAGTGCTTCCAGTGGTTTGCCCTGTTCAACGGCACGCTGCACAGCCTGGCCGACCATTTCATGCGCGTCACGGAAGGGCACGTTTTTGCCTACCAGGTAATCCGCCAGATCGGTAGCGGTGGTGAACCCCTGCAGGGTAGCCTGGTACATGGCGTCCTCATTGGCCTGGATGTTAGGCACCAGCCCGCACAACGCGGTCAGGCAGTCCTGCAGAGTGTCCACGGCGTCGAACAGCGGCTCTTTGTCTTCCTGGTTGTCCTTGTTGTAAGCCAGCGGCTGGCTTTTCATCAATGTCAGCAGCGACATCAGGTGCCCGTTCACGCGTCCGGTTTTGCCGCGGATCAGCTCGGGAACGTCGGGGTTTTTCTTTTGCGGCATGATGCTGGAGCCGGTGCAGAAGCGGTCCGGCAGTTCAACAAAATTAAACTGTTGGGAAGACCAGAGCACCAGCTCTTCGCACCAGCGAGACATATGAGTCATGGTCAGGGCGGCCACGGCGCAGAATTCGATGGCAAAGTCGCGGTCGCTGACGGCGTCCAGTGAATTGTTGCAGATGCCGTCGAAGCCGAGCGCGGCCGCCACCGACGCGCGGTCGGGTTTGTATGGCGTGCCGGCCAGCGCCGCCGCGCCGAGGGGTAGTTTATTGACCCGCTTACGGCAGTCACTCAAGCGCTCCCGGTCGCGCAGCAGCATTTCATACCACGCCATAAGATGATGGCCGAAGGTGATGGGTTGGGCGGCCTGCAGATGGGTAAAACCGGGCATGATGGTCTGCGTGTGTTGCTCGGCAAGGTCGATGATGGCGTGTAACAGCTCAGTCTCCGCCTGCAGCAGACGGTCGATGGCGTCCCGCAGATACAGGCGGATATCGGTGGCCACCTGATCGTTGCGCGAACGTCCGGTATGCAGCTTTTTGCCGGTGTCGCCGATCAGCGCAATCAGGCGGCTTTCGATGTTCATATGCACATCTTCCAGCGGCACCTGCCAGGAGAACTTGCCGGTTTCTATTTCCTGACGGATTTGCTGCAGACCGCCGCTGATCTGCTTGAGTTCGTGGTCATTCAGAATACCCAGCTTGTTAAGCATATGCGCATGCGCCAGGGAACCCTGTATATCCTGGGCGTACAGGCGCTTATCAAAGTTCACGGACGCGGTAAACGCTTCAACAAAGGCGTCGGTGGCTTCGCTGAAACGGCCGCGCAGCAGCGCACCCGTATCCTCAGCGGAAGCGGGGTTATTGTTGTCGTCAGCGTTGCTTTTGGTCATTAACGTACCTATTTTGGTTTAGTATGGGCGTCTGACAGACCACAAGATTCATGAGTGTCCGATTTCCCCATTATAGCGGAATGTAAAAACGGAATGTGCCGGCCATGAGCGCCAAACCCGCACACTTTGCCATTCCGGAACTGTGCAACACCCCCGCCATCGCCTTGCTGGTGCTGTTCAGCCAACTGCTGGTAGTAGTGCTGCTGTTTGCCGGCGGCGAGATCAGCTGGGTGCGCTTCGGCCTGATGTCGCTGTTTGTGCAATGGGTGGCGTTGCTCAGCGCTGCTGGGTTGTGCGCGTTGCGCAAACCGCTGGCAGGGCTGCCGGTGGGGTTGGGTGCGGGCATCATGTTCTGTCTGGTGCTGGTGGTCACCGCCGGGGTGGGGTTGATTACGGAGATGCTGCTGGACCGCGGGCCCGGAGCCGTGCTGCGCATTCTCGGCCAGCTGATTATTGCCGGCATCATTACCGGGCTGGTGCTGCGCTATTTTTACGTGCAGCAGCGCCTGCGCCTGCAGGAGCAGGCGGAGCTGCAATCGCGTATCCAGGCGCTGCAATCCCGCATCCGCCCGCACTTTCTGTTTAACAGCATGAATATCATCGCTTCGCTGATCGCCACCGATCCGGATACCGCGGAAGGTGTTGTGGAGGATCTGTCCGAACTGTTCCGCGCCAGTCTCAACGAAGCAGGTAATCAGGTGCCGCTGGCGGAAGAGCTGAATCTCTGTGAGCGGTATCTGCGCATCGAGGGTCTGCGCCTGGGCGACAGGCTGCAGCTAGATCTGCAGGTGCCCGGGCCGCTGGACGGGGTGCAGATTCCGCTGCTGACCCTGCAGCCGCTGTTGGAAAATGCAATCTATCACGGTATTCAGCCGCTGCCTGAGGGCGGCACCATTGAGATGAAAGTTCACGTCGGTGACGAAGACGTTGCCGTCGATATCGCCAATCCGATTCCCCGGGAAGACACCCGTACCAGCAGGAGCGAAGGCAACCGCATGGCGCTGCAGAACATCCGCAGCCGTTTGAACGTGCTCTACGGTTCCCGTGCCAGCCTGCACACCAGGGACGAGGGGCTGCGCTTTGTTACGGAACTGAGATTTCCTAAAATGCCCGAAACCGGCAAAGGCGGCTAGGCTGAACAGCATGCGAATTCTGTTAGTGGATGATGAAACCCTGGCGCGGGACAGATTGCGCAGGATGCTGCAGGATGAGGGTCATGAGGTGATCGGCGAAGCGGCCAATGGTGCCGAGGCGGTGGCCGGCTGCGACCGTCTGCAGCCCGACCTGGTGTTGCTGGATATACGCATGCCGGGCATGGACGGCCTGGAAGCGGCCCGGCATCTGCTTGAAGTGGAGCAGCCGCCGGCAGTGGTCTTTTGCACAGCCTACGAAGAGCATGCCATCCAGGCTTTCGATTTGCAGGCGGTAGGCTACCTGCTGAAACCGGTGCGTAAGGAGAAACTGCTGCAGGCCCTGCAGCAGACCAGCCGCTTGAATAAAGCTCAGCTGTCCGCCCTGAATGCGGCGGACGACGGCCGCCGCACGCATATATCCGCCCGCACACATAAAGGGGTGGAGCTGATTGCCATCGACGATGTTAAATTCTTTCAGGCGGATCAAAAGTACGTCACGGTTCGCTCCGCGGATTCGGAAATAATAGTCGACGAGACTTTGCGTGAATTGGAGGATGAGTTCGCGGACGTATTTGTACGTGTGCACCGCAACGCCCTGGTGGCGAAAAAGCACATAGACGGTTTGGTGAAAGACGATGCCGGGGTGGTGTCGGTGCGTCTGAAAGACGTGCCTGAAACCATCGCCATCAGCCGCCGCCACCTGCCGGCCGTGCGTAAAGTTGTTAAACGGCTGTAACCCGCAAGACTGGAGATATGCAAGAAATCAGAATCGCCACGCGGCAGAGTAAACTGGCCCTCTGGCAAGCCAACTTTATCCGCGACCGTTTGCTGCAGGCGCACCCCCAGGTCAAGGTGGAGCTGCACGGCATGTCCACCCGCGGAGACCGGTGGCTGCAAGCACCGCTGAGCGAAGTGGGTGGCAAGGGTCTGTTTGTAAAGGAGCTGGAAAGCGCCATGCTGGCCGGGCGGGCCGATATAGCTGTGCATTCAGCCAAGGATCTGCCTGCCGCTCTGCCGCCGGAGTTCATCCTGCCGGTACTGGGCTTTCGCGCGGAGGTACACGATGTCCTGGT
>JANQOA010000368.1 GCA_028279305.1 Pseudomonadales bacterium | reverse complement strand
TCAAAAAGGTGGGGCCGGATGCCATCGCTACCTATTTGAATCTAACGTGTGAAGTAGACGTCTCCCAAGCCTCGGGGGAGTCTGACGCGCTGCTGTATTGGCTACTCGACCCTGACGTCTTGGGGACGATGATCGTGCATGATCCCAGACAACTGTGCGTCTATATGCGTCCGTTATCCGTACCGTATGAGTCCATCGAGGACTATGACGATGCGCGCTGTAATGCGCTCATCAAAACGATCTTTGGCGATCAGCCGTACCGAATTCGGCACAAGGGCATCTGGAAAATGACCGCGCAGGTCGCCGATCGGTTTAGAGAGGGCCCTGTCTTTCTTGTCGGCGACTCAATCCACCGCTTTCCACCGACTGGCGGGCTCGGGTTGAACACCGGGGTAGGGGACGTCCACAACTTGGTTTGGAAGATGGCGGCCGTGCTGAAAGGGGGCTTACCCGCAGATGAAGCGGAAACGCTCTTGGAAAGTTACGAGCTGGAACGCCGTCCCGTCGCGCAGCGCAACTGTGATGTGAGTAAAGAGAACAACGAGAAGATGGCGCAGATTCTCCATGCACTGGGGCTAGACCCGTCCAAGGCCGGGGTTCTCCCGAAGGTCATGAATTCGGGTTTCGTGAAGATGATGCCGCAAGGCTTTCAACATATGATTCGAAGCGCGTTGATCAAACCGCTGCGGAAGAAACTGAGTGATGCTCAAGCAGCGGATGCAAAAGGCGAAGCGATCCGGGCGCGAGTGGCTGCTGCCATTGCGAACCAAAAAGAACACTTTGGTTCCATTGGATTAGACTTGGGCTACGTCTATCGCGAAGGGGGTGCGGTGAATGACGATGCTGCGAATACGCCGGGTAGTGCAGTAACCACCTACACGGAATGTGTGTCGTCCGGTGCCCGATTCCCCGACCGAGCGATCGCCAATCCCTCAGGTCAAGCAAGGCTGCATGACCTCCTCGAATACACCGGTTTCTCACTTCTGAAATTGGATGACTCTGAGCCCGACCCGGTGCAGACATTTGGTCTACCGGTTCAGTTGCATGATCTTTCTTCGATGCGCTGTGCCCATGATAAGACCCTCTCCGAAAGTCTCGGGCTTGAAGCGGTTAGTTGGGTGCTGGTGCGGCCCGACGGGCACACCATGGCGGTGGGTTAGCGCGGTTGGTAGAAATGACGGACAGCACGGCGTACGATGGAATAAGGGTTGTGCTATTCGGCGATTCGCTCGTCATAAAGCTTAATCAATTTGCTCAGGTCTTCCAGTAAATCTGAGACAGAGAGAATCGGATCTTCGCCATAGGCCCCGTTGTACTCATCCAGGATCGAAGACTGGTTGTTGTAGATCGCCGTGATTTCAGCCAATTCGTCGTCGCCAAAATGATCCAGGTAGTGTTCGTAGAGGTAAACGATGTCGTGCAGGTCGCGGGCCGCCGTACGGCTGTTCAACGCGCTCAGTTTTTGTTGAATCAGTTTGGGCATTTTGTAGGTGAGAATGCCGTTGATCTCAACAATATCATCGTCGTCGGGGGTCCCTCGCAGTGAGGTTTCGATTTTAAGGTTGATGTTATCGCCGTAGATCACACGATAGCGTTTCACCGTGTTGGTGTCTTTTTTGATGCTGATGTCGGGGCTTCTCAGGTGTGCTTTTGTTTTGCCCTCTTGTGCGAACACTTCTCTAAGCGCAGATTCCAGATTCAAGGATTTAGCGCAGTCAAAATCCAGATCTTCGCTGAACCGATCAAGGCCGTAACAGAGTTTTAAAGCCGTACCACCCTTCAGCACCATGGGTAAGTTTTTCTGATTGAACCCCCGACAGATAGCCGTCATCACAGCAGTGTGCTCTTCTTGTTGCGCTTCAGATAAGCTCATTGTTCTGCATCCATTGTGTCAGCAGTTCTTCCTGCTTTTCATTGGCGAAAGATTGAAGGGGTTCCACCGCTTTGCGGATCTCATCTTTGGATACGTCGAGCATTAACTCATCCAACCTGAAAAAACCGGGGTACTGGTTCCTGTTGATGATGTGCGTGTACAGAACATCCTTGATGGCTCTGAGTGGTGTTGCGCAAAGTTGAGTGTCGACTTGCAAGCCATGCTTGTCGAGAAAATCGCTACAGTTGAATAGCTCCTCCTCCCTTAACTCCGGTGCACTGTGGTAATTATGCCCTGCTATCAAAAATTTCCGGCTATCGAGCATGCCCAACTGATGCCAGTCGGCCTGTTTCCCCTGGTAAGGAATGTTCAAGGCACTTAAGCCCGTAATGTAAGGTGATACATCCTTTTCAAGCAGAGGCTGTGCCGCTTCCTGAAACCAGCGTGGCCAGAGCGCAACGGCCTTGTTCAGTTGTGCGGTGGTATGACGGCTGAGTAAGCGGCGCGCTCGGGATTGCTGCTGAGGGGTGAGAGAACCGATTTCCCGATACAGAAATTCCAGTGCTTTGAGGATACACAATAGATTGCTGTTAACCGCATTAAGCTTTTTACCATCAACCTTACGGAAGTGCAGCCGGTGATTGTCCAGTTGAACGGGGCTGATGCGTTTATCGGTCTCGTATGTAATGGTCTCAGGCATGTCCGGCGTGAACCCAAGGTCATAGGCGGCCAGTTCTCCGGTTGGACTAATTTTGGCTTGGTACTGTTTTCTCAGGGCACGAATGACTTCCGCTTCCCCGGGGGGCAGGGGACCGAAGTACCGGCTGTTGTAGGGTTTGAAGTACATGCCGTTGCGCAGCTTGTACAGCCCCTCGGATCTGTAGAGACGAGAGGCCGCCTTATCGACCTGTTGCCTGTCCGCCGGCAAACCATGCAGCGTGCGACTGGCAACAATGCCACCGGGGGGCGTGCGCTGAAACCGCTGTCTGACTTGCTCGGCAAGGGTCATTGAGCTCTTTTTTGCGATAAAATATCGTGCGATTTTATCACATCTCTGAGTAATTTGAAGATACAGGGCTCAGAAGTGTTTGCGGCGAGATAGTGCAAACGACAGGGAGGACGCCGCACTGGACGTTAACAAGGGCAGTCCGTAAGGTGTTCCAGAAAATTGCGAGAGGAAACTAATGCCCAAGCTCACCAACGTCCGGACCTTTGTTATTCAAACTGCGCCGCCGCATAAAGGCGGTAATTACTGGTTTTTTCTGAAACTGGAAACAGATGAAGGTTACGAGGGCTGGGGAGAAACAGCGATCCTGTCGTCGCTGTACGGGCTTGAAAACGGTTACGAAGCCATGGTGCGGGATATATTTGACACTCACCTCAAAGGTCAGGAGGCGATGAACCGGGCTTATCTGTTCGAAAAACTCTATGACCGCCTGACCCAGGAACATCCCGATTACGTGATGCTCGGCATTATCAGTGCGTTTGATATCGCCTTGTGGGATATCGCGGGCAAGGCGCTTAACCAGCCTGTTTACAACCTGCTCGGCGGTAAGTTCCGGGATCGTATCCGCACGTATACCTATATATATGATCTGGATGACACGGAGAGTCTCGCCAAAACCGGCTACGCCTGGACGCAGAACCCGGAGCGTATGGGTGAATTGGCAAAACACTATGTTGACGAGGGCTTTACCGGGCTGAAGTTTGACCCCGTGCCCCAGGTCAAAAAGCGTGTACCCAAACCGTTTGAGCTGCGCCAGCATGAACTCGGCAATGCAGAACGGGTGGTGGCGTCGGTTCGTGAAGCAATTGGTGAGAGGGCGGACATATTGATTGGTACCCACGGCCAGATGCCGCCCGCTGATGCCATTCGTCTGGCTAAACGGCTGGAGCCTTATGACCCGCTGTGGCTTGAGGAACCCTGTCCACCGGAGCACTACAGAGAGATGGGCCGAATCGCAAATGCAACCAGTATCCCGGTCTCCACCGGAGAGCGTCTGGTCACCATCTTCGAATTCCAACAGCTGTTTGCCGAAGGCGGTTGCGCGATTGCCCAACCTGACCTCGGCAGTGCGGGCGGCATCACTGCAACCGCAAAAATATCAGCGTTGGCGGAAGCCCACTACGTCAAGATGGCCCCCCACGTCTGGGGCGGCCCGGTGATTCTTGCTGCGGCTTTGCAGATTGATGCCGCCGTACCTAACTTCCTGATCCAGGAGTGTATCGGTAAAGGCGGAGAGTTTTTTAACGAGATTGTGAAAGAGCCGTATGTCTGGGAGGACGGTGACCTACTCGTGCCCGACAGACCGGGTATCGGTATCGAGCTGGATGAGGCGCAGCTCGAAAAGTACCGCGGCAGGTTGGCGGACCGCTAGAGACGCACGTGACCCATCCCGAATCAAAGGTTGATGTGTTGATTGTCGGCGCTGGCGCCTCGGCTGCGGCGTTCGCCTGGAGCATTGCTGACACCAAGATGAATATATTGTGTCTGGAACAGGGTGATTGGACCAAGCCCTCCGACTATCCGAGCACCCGAATGAACTGGGAGTCGGATAACGCTGCGAATGCCAATCCCAACTATCGCCGTAATGAGGCTGACTATCCAATCAACTGCGACGATTCGCCCATTTCGATCGCTAACTACAATGGCGTGGGCGGCGGCACTATTCTCTTTGCCGGACATTTTCCGAGATTTCACCCGTCGGACTTCAAAGTAAGGTCATTGGATGACGTCGCGGAAGATTGGCCCATCGACTACGACCTGCTTGATCCTTACTACAGGACCAACGATGAAATGATGGGGGTTGCCGGTCTCGCCGGGGATCCTGCCTACCCGCCGAAAGAACCCACCATGCCGCCGGTCCCCATGGGCCGATCCGGTGAAGTGGTTGCCAGGGGTTATAACAAACTGGGTTGGCACTGGTGGCCTTCAGATATTGCGATCGCAACGCAAACCTATGACGGTCGTGACCGATGTATCAATCTGGGTGCGTGCGGCAGCGGTTGTGCGCAGGGGGCAAAGGCAAGTACGGATGTGACGTATTGGCCGCACGCGATCCGCAACGGGGTGAGACTTAAAACCTGGTGCCGGGTCAAGGAGATTACAACCGGCGTTGATGGATCAGCAACGGGTGTGACTTACTTTGATCGTGAAGGGAACGAACACCATCAGGAAGCGGAGATGGTTGTGCTTGCCTGTAATGGCATCGGCACGCCGAGGATTCTGTTGAACTCAGCATCCAGACAGCATCCGGACGGTTTGGCAAATTCCAGCGGCCTGGTCGGCAGGAATCTGATGTTTCATCCCTACGCCTCGATAGAAGGTGTATTTGATGAAGCCCTCGATGGCGCGCGTGGTCCACACAAGAACCTGATCAGTCAGGAATTCTATGAGACTGATAGCAGCCGTGGTTTCGTGCGTGGGTTTTCATTCGAGATGCAGCGAGGTTACGGACCGGTGGGCACGGCAATGCGTGGCATGTTCTCGGGAAGGGTGCCGAGGGGTGCTGGGCATCACGCCGCCTACGCGAAGTTGAGTGAGCGAATTGTGGGCCTGGTGGCTGTTTGTGAGGACCTGCCGGAACTGCACAATCGCGTCACACTCGACCCAACCCTGACCGATGCACATGGTATACCTGCTGCAAAGATTGAATACACATTAAGCGGCAACAGCCGCAAGATGCTCAGGTTTGCCGTGGAGCGAGGAGAAGAAGCATTGCAGGCGGCCGGTGCTGTCGACATTATTCGTTCCGAGCTGGTACCGAACGCGGGCTGGCATAACATGGGCACGGCACGCATGGGAACTGACCCTCAGGCATCAGTGGTAAACGACTGGGGGCGAACCCACGATGTGAAGAACCTGTTTGTCATAGACGGCAGCGTGTTTGTCACCAGTGCGGCGGTTAACCCCACGCGAACGATCCAGGCCATCGCGCTCTATGTGGCGGACATGATTAAACGGAAACTTAGTGATGCGACCTTGTTCGACTGAGCTTCACCGTGGCTGATCTGATAACAAGCGATCAACCGTTCAATGACCTGGATCGACAGTTGTTGGCGCGGGTTGCTGAGTTGATCATCGGCCAGGATCCGGCAGACAAGATGCCTCCGGTAACGGGTGAGCAAATCATGGGTGAGATTCTGCAGATTGCCGCTGGTTTTGAGCGTCCGATCCGAAAAGGTTTACAAAGCCTGCGGTCACACGCGGACAATGAGGGGTTGGGATCCATTGCGGATATTCCTTCGCAGGCTTTACAAAATCTGATGGAGACGAGTCAGATGCGATCGATGCTGCGTGCCATGATGCAAGTGGTTGCGCAGGCGTATTATCAGAATTCGGCAGTGTTAGAAGCCCTTGGGTTTGAACCAAGACCGCCATTTCCGAAAGGTCATGAACTGGAAGAAGGAGACTGGTCGCTGTTGGATGAGGTTAGACAGCGGCAGCCGTTTTACCGCAAAACCTAGCTCGACGTTAACCCGGCCAATCTTCGCAACCCCGTGTTCAGCAGTTTGGTCTTTTTAATCCCAAGTTCGTTGATGCACAGCTTACGGTAGGTGGGATTGTCAAACTGGTCCAGCACTAAGTTGAGAAGGTTGATTACGCTTTCTCCATAGGCAGTTACAGCAAGCTCCAATCCTCGTATCAGCGCCCCTTCTTCCCAACTGCCTGCCATAAACGCGAGGTCAATCACCACTTGAGTACATCTACACATAGCAAAAATAGGGCCGATAGCCGATCGTTGACAAATCGTTGAGACAACGGGGTCCACCAGGCCCATAGTTGCCGGCATTGATTCACTGCATTGGAGCAATCAGGGTATGGCGCTGGGGGAACTTGTTGGACAGGAAGTGAAAACGGCATCAACGGAAGCGGCCGCAGCTAACCCAATGCCGCCGCAGTTGGATGAGCATAGTGCAACTCAAGCAGTTCTGCAGAACCTCTATAAGCATGGTAACTACGCCATGTTGCAGTCTGTTGCTCTGTCGCGCTGGCAAAAACATCAGGATGTTCAGGTGCTGCCCCTATATATCCTGTCTTGCGCGCGAACAGGGGATCAGCAGGCTGCTCGTTCATTTATGGATATCGCGCTTGCGCATGAGAGCAACTACAACGCGGCTGCGTTAGCAGATCTGGCCGCGGGCCTGATGCATGTGGGGGATCTGAACGTATCGCTACGGCTGCTGGACAAAGCGCTGGCTGAACAACCGGATCAGTACTCGATACTAACCCGTTCAGGTGTATGTCATTGTCTGCGGGGTGATTTTGATGCCGCTGTAGCTGTTTTGCGGCGCGCCGTGCAGATTGCTCCGGATCATCTGCCTGCTGTTAACCAACTGGCGTACGCCCTGATTAAACAACATCGACTCGAAGCAGCCTGGCGGCTGGTTAATGATGTGTTGACGCGTTGTCAGGATCAAGCGGCGTCCGGCAACACCGATCATGACCGCCATAGCGCTTGGCGCGATGCGTGTGCTAACCGGATGCGTATCTGGGTGGCGGATGAACGTTTTGCCGAAGCTGAACAATGGTTACAGGAACAGCAAACACCTGTTGCTGGTTCGGCTGCTGACGAAACCAATGACAAGTCGATAAGTGACAACGTCATCAACTGGTTGCTGTTCTATGCGGATTTACTTGCCGCAAAGAACCGGCACCAGCATGCCATGGAGGTGTTGCGCAGTTTTGGCGCCGATTACCAGGAAAACAAAGCCCTGTGCTTAGCGCTGGCAGACCTCTCACTACAGCAGGGTCATCATTTGTCAGCGGTGCGGTTTATACGTCAGGCCATTCAACAAGACGAACAGAATGTGGGTTTATGGCTGCGTTTGTGCAATGCGTGCCAAACACATTTTCCCCAACAAGCGCGCCAGGCGGCGGAGCAGGCGTTGGCGCTGGCGCGCAAGCTTAATGACAACAAATTGACTGACGCGCATTCGCAGAGTCTATCGCTAAGTGAACCAGGACCACCGCGAAACAGCAACCAGGCGAGTCCCCTGGCAGCGGCAAAATGTGCAATGGCCCGGGTTGAGCTTGACGATAACAATCTTGAGGTAGCCGCTCGCTTGTTTGATGAAGTGCTTACGGAATACCCTCAATTTGTGCCCGGACTGCTCGGTTTGGGACATCTGAAAGTGGTGCAGGGAGACATCGACGAAGCGGTCTCCCTGTTCGAACGAGTCAAAGAATTAGCGCCCCACCAAGGTGAAGCGGCACTCATCAGTGCCCGGCAGTTTCCGGAGGACGAGGCGACATTGGAGAAGTTGGAGCGGGCCGCGCTGGCGTCAGATGCTGGAAAACGTGGAGGCGGGGGTCTGCTGTTTCAACTGGCAGCTGCGTGGGAGCGGCGCAAAGAATACACGCGGGCGTTTGATCTGTTGTCTATTGCTAACAGACAATCCCGCCAACTTCTTGGTTACGACGCACAAGCGCACCGCAACCGTTGCGCGCATATTCGGGCGAGTTTCTGCAGATCTTTGTATGAGCATCGTCGCCGCTGTGGTGTAGCGTCAACGCTGCCGGTATATCTTGTGGGCATGCCGCGTTCAGGAACCACCCTGGTAGAGCAGTTTCTCTCTGGTCATTCCCAGATATTTGGTGCCGGTGAATTGGGTGTCATTCCGCAGATCATTCAGGGCATTAATCGATGGGAACGGCACGTGGGTTCAGGGCGAAGTTATCCGGAATGTGTAGACGACCTGAATGCTGCGGTAGTTCAGGGGGTTGCGGAGAAAGTGTTGCGGGAACTGCAGGCGTACGCACCCGAAGCAAAGCATGTGGTTGACAAGCTGCCGCACAATTTTGAGAACATTGGCCTGATCAAATTTCTGTTTCCGAACGCAAAAATCATATCAGTACGGCGCGAACCTCGTGATATCGCTATCTCCAACTACTTCACTGATTATCAGGCGAAATTTGGCGGTATGGGGTTCGCTTATGACTTGGAGGAGATTGGTCAGCAACTCGCTGATCACAATCTGATGATGCACCACTGGAACCAGGTGTTTCCCGGCGAGATTCTGGAAGTGCGTTATGAAGACCTGGTGGAAAATCCTGAGCAAGGCGCCCGCCAGATGTTGGCTTATCTCGGGCTGGCCTGGGAGCCACAGGTACTGTCATTTGACGAGGTGCAGCGGGCAGTGAAAACCGCAAGTGCCTGGCAGGTTCGGCAGCCCCTGTACAAATCATCTTTAGCACGCTGGCAACATTACAAATCTCTCTTGGCTGATTTGTACAAAGGGACCAATGCGCCTATTCAAACGGACCCGTTTGAGATTTTGACACTGCCGCAGCCTGGTTTCCTGGCTGAGGGTGTGGAGTATTACAAAGCGGAAGACCTGGACTCCGCTGAAATGAGCTTTAAGAAGATGCTGCACCACAATCCACAACACGCCGCGTGCCACTACATGGTTGGTTTAATCTACCTGCGTAAGAATCATATCCCGGAAGGTATTGAGGAAATTGAGCAGGCTGTGGACAGGGCTCCCTGGCAACGTCCCTGGCGTGAAGACCTTTTGCGTGCTTATAAACTGGCGGGACGCGACAAAGAAGCCGATGAATTACAGAGCAAACTGCAGCAGGAAGCTGCCAGTCGGTCATCGGTCGTTAGTGCCGAAAATGCTGGTCATCAGGTTGCGGCATTAGATGATCACAATTTTGCGTATCCGACAAACAGGGCTACGTCGCAAACGAATCCATTCGCCACATAATCTGGTTGGTAACAACAGCCTCGGGTCAGGCTATACCCAAGCTGAAGTACGTTTGCATGAACAATACACCCTTGCATTTTGCAGTCCGCGCGACAGTCGCAATACTTTTGTTTTTCCTGCTGGTTACCCCGGTTTTTGCGCGAGATAGTGCCACGCCAGGAGCCCGCAGCCTGGGAAAGCCTGATGATCTAACGACCGTACTACAGCTGGCGTTGAAGAACAGCCCTGCTATTCGCGGCAAACGCGCGGAGGTACAGGCGCAGCGCCATGCCGCACAGGGGAGCCGATTGTCACGATTGCCAACGCTGTCAACCCATGCCAACAACCTGAATGATTCCCGGGATCAGGGCAGTATTGCGCTCAGCCAACCCGTCTACACGTTTGGTCGTATCAAAGCGAACATCCGCCGCGAGGAGCAGCGGCTTGCCACTGAACAATTGGACCTGCTGAGAATCAGGCAGAATTTGCTGCGGGATGTGGCTGCAGCATATATCAACGTGCAACATGCCCGTAACAGGGAAGATGCCGCGCAATTAAATGTTAATGCGCATCAGGAACTGCATGCGCTGATTGAGCGGCGCCAGCAGGGTCAGTTGTCTTCACAGGCGGATGTGGTGGTTGCCCGTTCGAGGCTTCTGCAAGCGGTCGCGGGTAGAGAGCATGCCCGGGTGCAGCTGTTATCAAGCGAGTCAGAGCTCAGTTCAGTTGTTGGTGAGGAGGTGAACCCGCTCGCTGAACTGGTTGTTGAGCAATTGAATCTACCCTCAGACGATGCAGCGGTTCGAAGTTTGGCGCTTCGTCATGCGGCTGAAGTGCGGTACAAGAACGGCCAGCTGGATCTGGCTAAAGCGGAATACGCTGCCAACAAAAAAGCGTTGTTACCGACAATATCGATCCGTTTTGAGCAGGAGCTGTTAGACGACAGTTTAGTCAATATTGATCAGACCCGGCTGGGTTTGGTGTTTGAGAGTTCAGTTGAAGGTTTAGGTTGGGTGGGTAGACAACGCGTCAAAGGATTTCGTGAACATATGCGTGCCGCGGAATTTGACGTTGCTTATAGCAGAGAAGAACTCTTACGCAAGGTGGACCGACTTCTGGCTGAATGGCATCTTCAAACCGCTTTGGCAGAAAACTATCGTCAGGTTGTGCGTGCACTACAGGAAACCGCTGCATCAACTCAGCGCCAATACCAGGCCGGGCGGCGGTCATGGCTGGATCTGTTGAACATTCAGCGCGAGGTCCAGCAGCAAAGAGAATCAGTGTTGGAAGCTGAACACGAGGTGAGAAGTAATGCCATTCAATTGGCGGCCCTGTGCGGGCTGCTTATGCCGTACCCGGCTCAAAAAGGATAGACGTGTACTCAAACGTGCAGAAGCAAAATAGGCCAGCCCTGACGGGTCGATCTGCGCGAGTGCTGCCGGGGTTGCCCGGATTGCCTGCTGAGTGTCTGTATATGTTGCTGCGAAGTCGTCTGGGGTGGCAGGATTCGCCGGGCTTCAGCCAACAGAAGTTGCAACACGCGATGACCTGTGTTGACGGGCACTTCCTTGATTTACCGCCGGCGCAATATATTGCCATGGTGCTCAAGGAAGCCGAATTGTCACGCGTTTCTATAGGCCAGGTAGTCTGGGAGAGGTTGGAGAAAACTTATTTGCCGGTGTTGGTATTGCTGGCGGACCAATGGGTTTTTGTTGAACGGTCAAAGGAAGGCTATCAGGTCACGGCACAAGACGGGTCCCGGAGGATTTGTGACGAAGCTGACTTGGCGGGCTGTATGGTTATCTGGGTTACCGAACAAACCGTTGGTTCTGATGTAAGCAGGGTGGCGGGCTGGAAGAATCCGGCGGGCAGAATGGTGCTCGAGGAATTGTTCCGTTCCAAAAGATGGCTGTTTGATGTTGTGCTGGCGACTTTTGTGGTTAACCTGCTGGCGGTGTCGTTGCCTTTGTTTGCTATGCAGGTTTACGACCGGGTTGTGCCAACTTTGGCGTATACAACACTGACAACTCTGGTTGTTGGTATGTTTGTAGTTGTCTGTCTCGACTGGATACTCAAATCAGTACGTGCGCGTATCCTTGACGGTGTGTCGGCCGTGGTCGACAGAAATTTGTCCCAGCGCGTAAACGACTTTGTTTTATCCATACGTATCGACAAGCGCCCGGCAAGTCTGGGTTTGCTGGCCTCGCAAGTAACCGGGTTAGACACGTTACGCCAGTTCTTCTCGTCTGCAGTGATTTTCAGTCTGGTGGATTTACCGTTTGCGCTGATGTTTATCGGGTTTATTGCGCTGATTGGCGGACCCGTGGCCTTGGTATACGTTGGCCTGTTGCCCATAGCGGCATGCTTGGGATGGTTAACCCAACGCAGATTGGCGCGCGTCATGCGGGAGCAGGTGATGCGCGGTCATGAACGCCAGGGGATGCTGGTGGACGTGTTGGATGGCTTGGAGACCATTCGCTCCACGCAATCGACCAGGCGATTTTCCCGGGAATGGTCGGACATTACCCACGCAATGGCCAGTTATAGCCTGAAAGCAAAAAGAATCTCCAATTTTGCGACGGTCACTACCGCCAGCCTGTCAACCATTGCATTTGTCAGTGCGCTGGTGGTGGGTGTCGTGGAAGTTGATGCAGGCAACCTGACAATGGGCGGTATAATTGCTTGCAGCATCCTCGGTGGCAGGGTGATAGCACCCATTGCTCAGGCCGTGCAGCATCTGGCCCAATGGCAAAATGTAAAACAGGCGTTGGCAATGTTAAATCAGATTCTATCATTGCCGGCGTCGGTACAGGGTGAGACACAGCCGCTGATACCGGAAAACACACCCGCCGTTGTCAAGTTACGGGAAGTCACCTTCAGCTACCAGAATGTTCCGGTACAGAGGCTGGCTATACCGGAGCTTCAATTTCAGGCGGGTGAGCGTGTGCTTGTGTTAGGGCGGATAGGTTCCGGTAAATCAACCCTGTTAAAAGTGCTTGCCGGAATATATCAGCCATCTAAAGGGCAAGTACTGTTCGACAACATTGATTTGGAAGAAATCGATTCACGTTGGCGCGGGCTGCAAATAGGCTATCTACCGCAATCGGTACACTTGTTTAAAGGTACTTTGCGCTCCAATTTGGATCTCGCCGGTATTGCTGATGATATGCGCGTCATGGAAGTGGCCAACGCCTTGGGTATAGATCGGATCGCCCGGGATGGCGCCATGGGTATGGATTTGCCAATCAGTGAAGGCGGGCAAGGTTTATCCGGCGGGCAAAAGCAGCTTATGGCGTTGGCGCGCCTTGTTCTGGCAAAACCAACAATCTGGCTGTTAGACGAGCCCACGGCTTCCTTAGACCCTTTGTCCGAGTCCCTCGTATTAGAAACGTTAGTTGAGCAGGTTGCGGCTGACCACACCATGGTTTTTTGTTCGCATCAAGATGATGCGCTGAGTAGTCTCGCGACGCGGGCGTTGGTATTGCATGGTGGATCCGTATTGTTCGACGGAGACGTGCAACAAGCTAAAGCTATTTTTCGTAAACAGGGTCACGGCCGGCGTGGTGTTGCAGACGCTCAGCTGCACGCGGATCGCCCCCCCGTAACTTAGCGGGAAAGAATGATCGGGCTTATGCACTATGTTGGTTGATACTTTTTTTAACTCTGATGTTGGGCTGACGTCAAACGGCCAGTCACCTGCTTACGACCGCCGCTTTTCATTAGTCATTGTGGTGCTGGCGATTGGCTTGTTGGCGTTTGTAGTCTGGGCAACAAACTTCAATATCGAGCAGGTTTCCAGGGCTTATGGAGAGGTGATTGCCAGTTCTCGGGTGCAGATTATTCAGGCTGTTGATGGCGGTGTTATCGAATCTCTGGCGGTGCGCGAAGGTGATCGGGTTAGTCCTGGTCAGGAACTGGCTCGCCTGGAGCAAACCCGGATTGGCGCGGCTGTGCAGGAGGTGTCCGTACGGTTAGCTGCACTGGAGACAAAGATGTACCGATTGCGTGCTGAGGTGGTTGAAGCGGCGGATATTCAATTTCCCGCTGAATTGAACAGGTTTCCGGAATTTATCACCGTTGAGAAGGCACTGTTCAGACAAAAACGGGACGGCCTGCGAAATCAATTGCAAAATTTCCAGGAAGCCGAGCGGTTGGCTGCAGAAGAACTGGTCCTGGTGCAAGCATTGTTGAACAACAGTGACGCGCATCGCGGCGAGGTTATTCGCGCACAGCGGGCTCTTAACGACGCCCGGGCGAAAATCATTAACCTAACCAACGAATATTACGAATCTGCGCGGGAGGAACTGGCTCAGGTGGAGGATGCATTTGCGCAGAACGCTCAGATCCTCAAACAGCGCCAACAACAGCTTGATGACAGCGTATTTGTTGCCCAGGTGTCCGGCATTGTCAAGAATATCCGCGTGACCACCATTGGTGGTGTTTTGCGTGCCGGTGAGGAACTGATGCAAATTGTTCCCGTAGACGACGCCCTATTGATTGAGGCAAAAGCGAGCCCTGCTGATATTGCACAAATACGCAATGGTTTAAATGCCACGATACGCTTGGATCCGTATGACTACACTATTTACGGTGGTGTAGATGCAACCGTGTCTTATGTCAGCGCGGATACGCTGAAAGAAGACAGCCGCAACGGTGAAGAAATCTACTATCGAGTGCATTTAACACCCAACGTATACCCGGCGGTAACTTCCATCGGCCGGCAGATTGAAATACTACCCGGCATGACTGCACAAGTAGATATCAGGACGGGTGAAAGAACGTTGATCGATTATTTATTAAAACCCATTCGCAAAACGCTCGCGGAATCGTTTGGTGAGCGATGATATCGGGAGTAGGCCGGGTGCATTTGCCTCAATCCGCGCCAACCCAACCGGCGTGAAACCCGTAGGGTACACGGAAGGGCATCTTGATGGTGGCCACCGGGCCAGCCGCCACGTCTTTGGCATTTAATATCACACATTCGCTTTGATTGGCGACTTCATCGTGTACGAATGAAATCAGGTAGCCGTCGTCCTCTGCAGCGGCGGCGGTGCTCGGAGCAAAGACGGCCTCGCCGCCGTGACGGTGCTCGCCGTACTTGAACACGGTGGTCTCGCCCGTCTTGTTGTCATACTTCATAACACCGTCGAAGGTAAAAGGCCGGGTCGGGTTAAAAACACCAGCATAAGCGTACTGCGTGGGGTAGCACGCGTAGGTGTCGTTAACGCGGGTGAAGTCGCAGGGTGTATCGCTCAGCGTACGCTCCGTGACTTTCCCCGTTTTCAAATTGATACGCCATTCATACAGCTTGCCCTGGTTCTCGGCAAGGTTGTTACCCTCAGAGGTGCCCGCGCCCGCAATGTCGGCATTCTTGGACCGGGAGGCATGCAGCACCACCTCATCGCCATCGTCCCAGGCGTTGGCCGTGTGTACCACCACACCGGTTTCTACTTCAAACCAACGCACGTCAGCGTCGTTTCCGTAACGTGGCATCACACCGATACGCGAGCCGTGTTCCGGCTCAAAATCAAGTGCCGGCCCTCCGGACATGGCCCGTTCGATGTCCAGCGTGATTGGAAAATCGAGAAACACGGTGTGGGTTTCGCTGACCGCGAAGTCATGCATAAAGACCGGCTTGGAGATGGTGATGGGTGTTGTGTGGACTAACTCGCCCTGTTTGTCGATCACGGAATATTTCACGTAAGGCTCGGCAAATGAGTACCCGTAGGTCATCATTTCGCCGGTCCTTTGATCTACTTTCGGGTGTGCCGTGAAGGGATGGCTGAGTTTGCCGTCGAAATGCGTCGGTCCGACCGTATCCAACGTGGGCAGGTCAATCACCGTGGGTGGGGAGCCTTCGTGAAGTGCGTACAGCGTTTTGTTGTGGTAAGCAAATGCGGTATTTGCCAGGTTCTTACCCGGAGGTGCGCCTTCCGGAACGCGGGAAGGGGTTGGATCCAGCATCGAGTTTAATCCCTTGTATACCCAGTCACCCTGCGCTTGTTCGATTTGAAACCCCTCATTCTTCACCCATCGGTTGCGGTAGCGTGGCGCGCCTTTGCCGAATTCGATGGCATGGATCATGCCGTCTCCGTCGAAGGTGTGATACGCCTCTTCACTGAAGACGTGCACAGGATTCGGTCCGATACGCAAAAAATGCCCGGCCAGATCTTCGGGAATGATCCCGATGACTTCCAGCGACTCAGCATCGCGTTCTTCATCAACCGGGCTGAAGTTGCCATCGAGAAAAAAGTTGTCGGAAGGCGCGCCTGCGCGAACTTTAACCACTGCTGTTCCACTCCTCAGTGCATAGAAAGTTTCGTTTGCATGTTACCTGATTGTCGTGTGTTGGACACACCGCCTGCGTCGTTTGAAGGCGTCCTGCCAGGGGCAGGAACCTTCAAATCAAAATTAGGTCATTATGTTGCGCGACTATTAGGTTATTGCGCTTCGAGCTGACGCAGACTGGCCCAGACTGCGACTAATTCTTCAAACTGTAGCTGCGCCGGTGTGAATAGCAGCTGCCGTCATCGATGCCGATTTCAGCGCTGATCAAATGGTTTAAGCGGTCGTTGAGGCTCATGATGAGGTCCTGGTTTTCTTCAGCTGCGTTCGCCAGGTTGTTCATTTCATGGGGATCTGCGGCGGTGTCATAAAGCTCCAGCTCGTTGTGCGCCAGCAGGGTTTGCCAATCTTCGGGCTGGTGGTGCTCGGCGGGTTTGAAGTAACGGGCGAACTTGTAGCGCCCATCGTTGATGCCGCGATAGCAGGCAAAACCCTGCAGGGATTGCCCGGCTTTCATTTGTGCTTGTTCCGCCTCGGTAAACTGGCCGCGAACCTGGCCTTTGAACAGGGTTTCCACGAAGTCTATGTCCCACGCGAGCGTTGCGGTGTAGTTGAGCAGCATGCCTCTGTCATCACGCTCGGAAGCGTTGCCTGACAGCACATCGGCCAGGGAAACCCCTTTAAGATCCGGCCACCGTTGCTGCCACTCAACGCCCGGTTGAGCCAGTTCCACCAGCGTCGGGATCAGATCTATAGACGTTGCCAGCCGTTCGGTCTCGCTGCCGCTGTGCAGGTCCGGATGACTGATAAAACAAGACACCCGTACGTTCTCTTTGTACATGGAGGCGCCTTTCTGCCGCATGCCGTGGGCACCGGCCATTTCGCCGTGGTCGGAAGTAAACACAATAATCGTGTTGTCAGCTTCACCGGATTTTTCGAGCGCATCCAGAACCGTACAGATATGCCGGTCAACGTCGCGGATGCAGTTGAAATAGTAGTTGCGATGATTGCGCCAGGCCTGTTCATCATCTGCCGGCAAGCGGCCGTACATGAGGTCAGCAAGGCGCTGATCTTCCCGGTGGGCGGATGGCTTGAGCGTGAGGTTGTCGCCGAAACTTGCCGGCAGGTCAAAGCCCAGGTCATCCTGATACGGGGTGGCCCAGGGTGCAGGCATGAGCGGTGCGACCCTGACCGGGTCCATGCGTTCTCCGGTCATGGTGCCGGTGGCGTCGTAAAACATGACATCGTGGGGGTTGACGAAGTTCACGGCAAGCAGCCAGGGTTTGTCATCGGGCTTGCTGCCGGAGTTGCCCAGTAACCAGTTGGCCGCGTCCGCCGCTATCGCTCCGTCCTGCTTGAATCCTTCCCAGGCGATACCGTGATGGTCACCGTCCAGGGTGAATTCATGGAACCCCCAGGGTTCCAACGCGCGGCTGGTTTCAGGGTAGCGCTGGGCATCAAAGTTGATGCCGTGGTTCAGATTGGAAAGGTGCCATTTACCCTTATACACCGGGTAGTAGCCCAGCTCAGCGAATATGGACCCGAGGGTTGGCATGTCCCTGGGCAGTTCCGGGTGGGGCGGCACGTTAGGGTTAACAAAAAGGCGGGTCTGCTGGGTGTGTTGGCCGGAATAGATGACAGAGCGGGATGGCCCGCAGGGGGTCGTGTTGACCTGGAAGTTACGGAATGCCAGTGAACGTTCCCGCAGGCGTTCGTGGCCCGGCAATGCAAGCCCGGCGGGAAGGTCAACAAAAGACTGCTCCTGGTCGGTGGTAATCAGCAGGATATTGGGTGTTGTCATGGCTGGCTCTGTTGTTCTCCCAGCACCTCAGCCGAGGCGCGCTTCGAAAGATGAACGCCACTCCGCCATGCTTTGAAATTCAGGTTCCGATTCGATGAGTGCCTCGGTGGCCGCGGCAATCTCTTCGTCTGACTGATCCAGATCAAAACCGTTGGCGAAAGGTTGCGCGACGTGGAAGGGGGTGTCGACAAAACATTCGAGACCATTGCCTTCAGGGTCGTTAAAGTACAGCGACCAGGCGTTGCCGTGACAGATAGGCAAAATCGGATCGATGCCCGCTGAGGTCAGTTTGCCCCGCAGGATGCGCAGATCGTCAAGGCTGCCGGTGCGGAAGGCCAGGTGGTCAGCCATGACAAAGCCGTGGCTTGGCAGTTGTTCCGCTTCAACCAGGGCAATCTGGTGGTGGTTGCCCGGGTCCTGGCTGACGAATGACATCCTGCCTCCGCCCGGGACTTCGCCCTGATTGGTCACATGAAAGCCGAGCACGTCCCGGTAAAAGGCCAGCGTGTCGTCGAATTGTTTCACGGCGAGGGTGGCGTGGGCGAGGGTGAGTCTTGGCGGATTGGACATGGTGAGGTCTCCCAATTGGTTTGCGGTCAAGCAGCAGGCTGTTCACTGCGCCAGCGCCCGTAGTCACGGGGTAATGAATTTCGGAACAGCCGGTTCAGGCGCCGGTAGACGGAACCCCCGAAGCGCAGCAGGATCGGTCCGGCAGCCACCTCTTTACGAAACGCCGGCCGTCCGGCAACGCGTGAGAAATATTCCTGCAGTTGCGGGTGGTTGCCGAAAGGGTAGCCGGCCAGGTTGAGGCGGTGCAGCGTGATGAACCAGGAAATGTCCGCCAGCGTCATCCGTCCGCCGAGAAGATAGGGTTGAGTCTGCAGCAGACTGTCCAATTCCGTGAATGCGTTGTGAAAACGGCCAATGAAATCAAGGCTGTCGTCGGGTGCCGGACCGTGATTGTCGAGGTCGGGCGCAAGGTAAGTGAAGGTGACGATTCGCAGATCCTGGTGGAGTTGATCTTCGAGGTCCATGAGTTCGCGCATCTTTTGCTGTTCAGCGTCAGTGGTGGGCAGGAAAGAGCTGTCTTTTTCAGCGAACTGGCGGTCGAGATATTCGATGATGTCGTTGCTTTCGATATGGACAATGCCGTCATGAACCAGTACCGGCACCAGGCCCCGGGCATTGATACCAAGATACCAGTCGGAACGTTGTTCACCGCGCATCAGATTGATGGGGTGCGGGGTAAATTCTATGCCCAATTCACTGAGAAGAATCCGCACTTTTTGCGAGCAGGATGACTGGTCGAAGTGGAACAGATGCAGACCTTTCCACTGTGTCACTTCCCTGGTTTTAATCACACCGTCGTCAAGTTGCATCACGCACCTCGTTGTTCTGCGTACCGAAGTCCCGCAAGCCGTCTGTGCTTTTCAGGCTCAGGGTCAATCTGTCGCCGGGTTGCAGGTAGCGGACCGATTGCTGTGATTTCACCAGTTTCTCTCTTCTTTTCCGGTCATTGGTAAAGTTCAGCAGAATGGCCATGCCGACTTTTCGGTTGGCATTGAGGATGACGCCGCCGGGCGTTCCCGTCAGCAACATGTCGCCTTTGTTGACGTCGGTGAAAGCGGCGAGCTCAGTCAGCGTTTCCTCAGGTTTGAAGATGAGTTGATCGGTGGCCGCATCCTGCCTGACGTCACCGTTCAGGCGCAAGGTCAGTTGCAGATTGGATAACAGTGCCGCCTCGCCGGGGTCGAGCAGGTAAAGTATCGGGCCCGTTGGGCAAAATGTTCGCTGGCCTTTGCCTTTAAACCATTGCAGCATGGGCGCGCCAAACATGAAGTCCCGGGCCGACACGTCATTTGCGAGGGTGAAGGCGCCGACATAGTCGAGAAGATTGCCGCTATCCACCCGTGTATCCGCAGGTAAATCCCGCTTGAGGACCAGTGCCAGTTCTATTTCGTAGTCCAGCAGTTCACAACCTGTGGGGCGGATGATGTCATCGTCAGGCCCGCAGATGGTTGACGGCGGTTTCGAGAAGATCAGGTTCTCACCCTTACCGGCCTTGATGCCGCCTTCTTCCTGGTGGGAGGCGTAGTTCAGCCCCTGACAGAAGATTTGTATGTCGCGGGTGACCGGGGCGAGCAGGTTTACCTCTTTGACGGTAATTCGGGTCAGGCCATCCGCAGTGAACTCGCCGGGGTTGCTGAACCACGCATCCATCAACTCCCGATGTGATGCATAAGCGGATGTCAGGACAGCAATCTGGTCCTGCGCGACACTCCCGCCGACAATACCCCATTGGCCGGGTTGGTCGGGCTGTTGAAATCTGACGATGGAGATCCCCAAAGTATGTTCCTCCCTTACGCCGCTGAACGCGATCTTGCCTTCAGAATTGTCAGCAGGTTTTTAATCACCTTGAAGTTCCAGCGGGCGATCAGAAATTCCGGCTTGGGGTCGGGTCCCCAGTAGTCCCGCATCTCCCCAATCCCGCAATCACTGGCTTCATGTTGCTGGTTGATGAGGTCAGTGTCCGTCCAATGTTCATGAATCAGGCCGGATGGACTTTTCCAGTAGTCGAATATCTGCCCGCCTAACAAGTGCCGGCCAACACCCCAGACATTCCTGTATTTATTGCGTTTCAGATGTTGGTGACCTGACATCAGGTCGTCCAGGTTGCCGACTTCGAAGGCGATATGTTGCACACGAGTGCCTTCGTCCAAGGCGTACTGGAAGCCGACAACATGATGGTCCACGTAATCTGCGCCCCGATCCAGCCTCGAAAAGACCATTTGCGGAGACCCGTCAGGCAGTACTACGGCATCGGATTTTGTCAGCCCGAAGCGCTCGTGGTACCAACGGTAAAGTGCCTGCGGATCCGCGCTTTCGAGCACCAGGTGTCCGATTCTTCTGACCCGTGACGGGCCATGGGATATGGCCGGCAGTTCGCCAACCCTTTGCCTCTGTCCGTTCATGTTGTACGTATGTGACGGCGCCGCATCCAGCGGCTCAAGTGCTTGCCGGCCGTGGACAATTTCAACCTGCATGCCCGTGGGGTCGGTCAGCCGAACCGCCTGGCCCCCTGAGGGCTCCTCCAGCGGTTCAATCTGTGATGCCCCGGGCAGCGCTGAAACTTTTTGCAGATCTTCGAAGCTGTCGGCTTCGAAGGCGATGGCGGTGACCGTGCCGGTACCCTGGGAGAGAATGTAACAGGGCGCTTCTGCGTCGGTACCGCGCAGGTAAGTCTTCCGGTTCGAACGTTCGACGAGTTGCAAGCCGAACTCATCCAGGAACTTCTCGGCTTTTGCCACGTCAGGTGCCTCTACTCTGACATAGGCCAGTTGCTTCACGCGGATCAGGGGCTCTGTCATATCAGTTCTCCAGGTGACGTTGGAACACACTGCTGACCTGCTTCATGGCTTTTGCCGGTGTCGAGCCAAGCAGACGCAGAATGGCTTCGCAGGTCTGGGCCATGGTGTTGTCACCCGCCTGCGGGTCCAGCAGTAGTGCGGTGCGGATCAGAGACAATATCTGGTTGACGAGCAGCAGGTTGACGGTGACGTTGAAATGGCCCTGCTTGATACCCATCTCCAGGTCCTGCCGCAGATATTGAACGGTGGCGGACTGCAATTCCGGGACGATAAATACGCCTTCCATCAGAACATTGATCCATTCCGGCTCCTGCCTGGCAATCTGCAGCAGCCTTGCCGTCGCCAATACGACCCGCGTTGGTCCATGCGTCAACCCCTCCATCTCGTCATTGATACGGCCGGTGATCTCAACCGCAAGGCCGGTTGCCACGTCGCGCAGAAGTTCGTCCTTGTCCTGGTAATAGTTGTAGAAGGTGCCATTGGCGAGCGCTGCGTGATTTGTGATGTCGATGATCCGCGTGGCTTCAAAGCCCTTGCTTGCAAACACGCTGATGGCGCTGTCCAGCAGCGCGCTGCGGGTTCGCTCGCGCTTTTTCTTACCCGTGCTTTGCTCGCGGAACAGCTGGTGGGTGTTTGCAGCCATGTTTCATGCCGGTAGTGAGTTGGTCAGAAATTTATCGGAAAAGTTGACAGCTGGCAAGAAAAATGAGAAAAATCTCAAAAATGAGGTAGATCTCAAAATATTCCCGGACAGGCGGAGGTGCAAAGTGGAATCTGAGAAGAGTTCAGCCCGGGTGCTGATTGTTGGTGCGGGCCCGGTGGGCCAACTGGCAGCGCTATTGCTGTCGCACCACGGTGTTGGCTCGGTGTTGATCGACAAGCGGTTAAAAACGTTGAGTGCGCCCAAGGCTCACGCGATCAACGCCAGAACGCTGGAAATTTGTGAGAGCATTGGTGTCAGTGCTGCGCGCCTGCGCGAGCTCGGCGCCAGTGCTAACGAAGGCGGAGAGGTCAGGTTTGTCGGCACCCTGACCGGTACTGAATTCGGCTGTCTGCCGTATGAGCGCCAGGACGAAGGTGCTTTTGAATTCACACCCTTTCCGCTCAGCAACATTCCACAGCCGGTTTTCGAAGAAGAGTTGGAAGCTCATGTCCGTGGCAATTCCGGCATCGACTTTCGGCGCGGCGTTGAGTGTACAGCCTTGCATGAGGTTAATGACCGTGTTGATGCAACGCTTGTCACCCTTGAGGGTGGAGGGGAAGAGACGCAATCCTTTGACTACGTCATTGCCGCTGACGGCGCGGGTTCGAAAATTCGAGATTCCCTGGGGATTGAAATGGAGGGCCCGGAAGCGCTGTCCAACTACCTGATGATTCACTTCTCCGCGGACCTGCGCCCGCTGACTGCAGGCAGACGGGGTGTGTTGTATTTCCTGTTTGAACCCGGCGTGAGGGGCACTTTTATTGCTTATGATCACGCGAAAACCTGGGTGTTTATGCACCCCTGGGATCCGCAGTCGGAAAACCGCGGGGACTATGATGATCAGCGATGCCTTGCGCTGATTGAAAAAGCCGTGGGCCAGCCGCTGCCGGAAACAAAGGTCGAGAATGTCAGCCCCTGGACGATGACCGCCCAGGTAGCCGGGCAGTACCGCCGGGGCCGGGTGTTCCTGGCCGGCGACGCCGCCCACCGCATTCCGCCGGCCGGCGGATTGGGCATTAACTCCGGTGCCGGGGATGTGCAGAACCTCGCGTGGAAACTGGCGGCGGTGCTCAAAGGTGAAGCGGGTGAGGGGCTGTTGGACACCTACGAGGTGGAGCGGCAGCCCGTCGCCCGCAATAACAACGAGCAGAGCCTCAAGAATGCGATGAAGATATTTGACCTGATTGTTGCTCTGCACGGAACCGAGGCGGAAAAAACGGCTGAACGATACGCCGCGGTCTCGGCAAATCCCGATGCTTACCCGGAGCTCGCCCGGGCCGTGGAAGCGCAGAAACCACACTTCGACAGTTTTGATCTGCAGCTCGGTTATCGGTACCAAAGCGCTGCGATTTACGAGCCGGCGCCGATCCCCGAAATCACCGACGTATCCGATTATCAGCCCTCCTGGGATGCCGGGGCACACTTTCCGCATCGGTGGGTCAGCGCGAAAGGCGGCACCGTAGCGCTGCAGTCGTTACTGTCAGCCAGCCGGTTTACCTTGCTATGCGGCCCGGCCGCAGCACAGCCGGATTGCAACAAGATGTTCGACCAGCTCAGGTTTGGCACTGATTTTGATCGCCTTTCCGAGCAAGACGAAGGCTGGGCGGTGCAGACGGGCCTGCCGGACTCCGGCGCGGTGCTGATTCGGCCGGACGGCCATATTGCGGCGAGATTCAACCTTGTTGAGGCCGATAACGTCGAGTCTGTCATGCCAAAAATTCTGGCAAGGGGTAACTGAACATGGAACTTGGACTGAACGGAAAGAAGGCAATTGTCTGCGCATCGTCCCGGGGCCTGGGTAAGGCCTGTGCCTTGTCCCTGGCAAGAGAAGGTGTTGATGTTGTTATTAATGGTTTACACCAGGAACGGTTGGATGTTGCCCGGGCTGAGATTGAGGCGTTGGGTGCGGGCGGCGTAGACGCTGTGCTGGCTGATCTCAACTCTGAATCAGGCAGGGCGGCGCTGATTGCTGCCTGTCCGGATGCGGATATCCTGGTTAACAATAACGAAGGCCCGCCGCCGGGACAGTTTGCGAACTGGCAGCGTGAAGATTTTCAGGCTGCAATCGATGCCAATTTCATGGCGCCGGTGTTCATGATCCAGGCGCTGCTCCCGGGGATGCAGGAACGGCGCTTCGGCCGCATTGTTAACATTACGTCAGCCATGGTGAAATCGCCGCGTGCGCCCATGGGACTGTCGACGTCGGCACGCTCCGGATTAACCGCCCTATGCAAAGGGCTGTCTGTTGACGCGGCGCCTTACAATGTCACTATCAACAACATGCTGCCGGAGCGCTTCGATACCGACCGGCAGAAGTTCATGGCGGAGATGGCAATGAAGATCAAAAATATCTCCAGGGAAGAGGCGATTGCGGAGATCCATGAATCCATCGCAGCAAAGCGTATGGGTGCGCCATCCGAGTTTGGTGATACATGTGCCTTTCTCTGCAGTGCGCAGGCGGGGTTCATTGCGGGCCAGAACCTGCAACTGGACGGCGGCTCTTACAGCGGTCTGATATAGGGGACTCGACGTGAAAGTTATTGTCATCACGCTCATCGCGCTGCTGCTGGCCTTTGCCGCGTTCAGCTTTTATGTGTCGCAACCAGTGGTGGAAGGCTCACGCGGCAGCTTCGAGCCCGTGATTGCAAACCCGACGGATGCGCTGACGTTCGCCCGGGTACCGGAAGGTCTTATCCTGGTGACGCAGCATGAGGGAGACGCGCTGATCGGCGTCAACCTCACGGCGCGCTTCGGCGAGGCGCGCACTGCTGACCTGATTGATTTTGCCGCGGACTTCCATCAGGCAGCGCTGCCTGACGTCAAAGAGTCGGCTGAGCGGTTTCCCCTTGACGATCTGGTCTCGCCGCTTGCGTATCACTATCCGTCCGTGGCGGCCGGCACAAACTTCAAGGAGCATGCTGAGGAGATTTACTCGGATGATCCGCCTTTCCTTTTCCCCAAGCTGGCTGAGGCGGGCAGGTGGAACGAGGGCGTACCTTTTCTGCCGCGTCTGGATTTCGAAGCGGAGCTGTGCATGTTTCCCCTGGCAGACATCAAAAGCGCCGGCTCGCCGGCCGAATATGGCCTGGTGCTCTGCAATGATTTCACCGATCGCTGGACGCTTTTGAAGGAACTCGACCTCGGCGAGCCTCTGGGTCTCACCGGCTTTGCGTCGGGTAAGGGTTGTGAGAAGTGTTTGCCCACGGGTTATCTTGTGGTCATTCCCAGGACGCCGGATTTCTATCTGTCGTTAAACCTTTCGCTCTACGTCAATGACGAGTTGCGGCAACAGTTCCGCATGGCGGACCTGATCCTGCCGATTGAGGAGATCGTTTCCCAGGCATTCAGGAACCGGAATGCGGACTATCGGAAAGCGGATGAGGCGGTATCGCTGTTGCCCCATGACCATATCCCGAAAGGTACGTTGATACTGACCGGCACCGCAGCCGGTGTTTTGTTTAAGCCGGCTAACATCTGGAATCAGGGGTTTTATCTGCAGGCAGGGGATGTGGTCAGAACCGAGGCCACCTACCTCGGGCATCTGGAAAACACAATTGAGGCCTTGCGTCGAAATTAAGCAATAGTTTTAACCTGGACTGATTCGAAATATGCTGCTGCCTATGCGTTAGATGAATAGAGCGAATCAGGTGGCGGTAGACATCAGAAAACTACGGAATGTAATCGAAGTCGCAAATTCCGGCAGCATCACGCTGGCGGCCCAGAACCTGTTCATGACCCAGTCGACGCTGACCCGGAGTATCGCTGACCTGGAGTCGGAAATAGGGGTCCAACTGTTCAGGCGAACACCAAAAGGTGTGATTCCCACGGACGCGGGTGTTGCGTTTGTAGCGAAGGCGAAACAGATCATGTCTGCAGTTGACGAACTTGTGACGGGCGCGGTGGCGCATCGTGATCTGAAGGCGGGTAGATTGCGAATTGGCTTTGCCTCGGCGATGTTTCAGCGCATAGCAATGCCATCGATTACGGAGATAGTCCGAAGCCATCCGGGCCTCGGGGTGGAAATCTTAAGTGGTTCGGGTGAAAAACTGGTTCCGGCTATCGTCAACGGTGAACTGGATGTGCTTGTAGGCAGACAGAACCACTTGATGCGATGGGCAGAACTTGAGGTCACCGCTGTCATCGACTTGCATTGCAGGCTGATGGTCCGTAAAGGTCACCCGCTGACCGAACTTGATAGCGTGGCACCTGAAACCGTACTGTCATATCCGTTTATCCAATCGTCGGCGGTCGAATTATCGGTAAGCGATGTTAGAAATCTCTACAGTGTTCATCGGCTGGAACCAAGGGACCCGCACTACCGGTGTGAGGATTTTGAACAGGTGGCATCCTTCGTGGAAAACTCCGATGCGTTTTGTGTAGTGTTCAGCCCGTCAGGTCGATTTTTCCGGCTGGCTGAGAAATTTGCAATTCTTGAGAACGTTATCGGGGTCCCGCAACAAACCCTGGCGGTAGCGACCCATGCAACACGCAAGGGATCTCCTGCGGTAGGGCTATTCAAGAAACAGTTCAGCGCTGATCTGTCAAAAAGTGCAGAAAACTAGCGAGTTTCATATCCGGCGATGCGGTTGAATTCGATTTGCGCATAGAGTCATGCAGTAAGCACATGAGGCCCTACGTAATTCGAATTGGACAGCTATACCAGCGGATATGATTATGCGGGGGAGTATTTCCGCAGAAACGAGATATGACGACAAATCCTGGCACGCATGCGCTTGAGGAACTGGACGTAAGCGATCCAGGGCGTTTTGAGCATGATGAATGGCGAGATTGCTTCACCCGGTTACGCCGGGAAGATCCATTACATTTTTGCCCCGATAGTCCTAATGGACCCTATTGGTCCGCATCGACGCATGAGTTGATCATGGCAATCGACAAAAATCACAAGGATTTTTCATCGGAGGTGGGCGGCATCACCATTGCCAGCCGGCCTCCGCCCGGCGATGACTCGAAACTCACTAATATGCGAAGTTTCATCGACATGGATGAACCTGAACATAGTGCCCATCGGCGAACGGTTGCACCTTCTGTCGCACCTTCGAATCTTGCCAATCTCGAGCCGTTGATTCGTGAACGGGTGATCGACATTCTGGAAAACTTGCCTGTCGGCGAAGAGTTCAACTGGGTAGATCACGTATCGGTGGAACTTACGGCGCGTATGCTGGCGACGCTGTTCGACTTCCCTTATGAAGAGCGGCACAAGCTCATTTACTGGTCGGATATTGCGACGAGGGTCCCCTCGATCACGGGCAAAGACACGGACCTTGATGAACGCCGAACGGCCCTGAGCGATTGCATGAGTACTTTCCGCCGGCTCTGGGAGGACAGGGTCAACAAGGCACCCGGTTTCGACCTGGTTTCGATGATGGCCCACGGTGAAGGTACCCGGTCACTGCTCGACAACCCGGCGCTTTTTCTGGGCAACATAATACTCCTGATCATCGGCGGGAATGACACAACCCGGAACACCATCAGCGGCGGCGTCCTTGCGCTTAACCAGTTTCCCGACGAATTTAAAAAGTTGCGGCGCGATCGCAGCCTGATACCCAACATGGTAGCCGAAATCATCCGTTGGCAAACACCGCTGATTCACATGCGCAGAACTGCATTGGTTGATGTGGAAGTTGCTGGAAAACAGATCCGCAAGGGTGACAATGTGGTGATGTGGTATCTGTCGGGCAACAGGGATGAGGCAGTCTTCGATGACGCTGACAGCCTGGTCATAGACAGAGCCAATGCCAGGCAACATGTTTCATTCGGCTTTGGTATCCACAGATGCATGGGCAACAGGCTTGCTGAGATGCAGGTGAGGGTGTTGTGGGAAGAAATCCTCAAGCGTTTCAAACATATTGAACTCACCGGTGATGTTGTCAGGTTGCGCAGCAACTTTGTGCGTGGGCTGGTGGATGTGCCGGTCAGCATACAACCGCTGTAGCCGGGTGCCGGTAATTTGAAGAATCGTTGGCGAGGAATCTTTATGTGGCGAAAAACAAGAGCAGTAGCTGCAGCCTGTAGTCTACTGATCGCGGCTGAGACTTATGTGGCAAATGCAGAAGAATCGGCGCCGGAGGACGGAATCAGGGACAGTATTCAGAAGGTTGTCCAGGCTATAAATACACAGGACCTCGAACTTTATGCGACTGCCGTGACCGATGATCTCCTGAACATGACGCTTTATGGTGAAGGGGAAGAGGTGATCTCGACGTTTGGCCGCCGGGCCAGGCTGGAAGAGCTGGCAGGGCTGTTTAAGAACGCGGGCGTCAACAGGCATGCGGCAATGACTCCGACGGAGATACATGTCAGCGGCGACTGGGCATATGTTCACGTTGACGGCGTTTTAACTTTTACACCGCAGGATGAAAATAGTCCCCCTGGCTCCAGGCATAAACTGGATATCTACATGTTCTATTGGAAAGATCCGGATCAGGGTTGGCAGACCGAGCGCTCAATGGCGGTGGTGCGTGAAAGCACAACGCTTTAGGCGAACAGAACTGGCGGCGGCTGAGACTAGGTTAAGAGTTTTGCTTCGGTGAGTGTTTGATCAGTGACCATCGCATCCAGCTGCTTCCTTACTTCTGTGGACAGTTCGGGATGCGTCATGATCCAGAACTTGTTCTGAACGATAGACTCTGCAACCAGTTCTCCAACGTCATTGGGGTCAAGACCTTGTGCGAGTGATGCCTGGATGGATTGGCCGGTGCCCTGGCCGGTTGCGTCCCTGGTCGCTTGCTGTGTCTTTCCTGGCCGGTTGGCAACAGAGTTGAATGAAATGTTGGTGTTGATTGACCCGGGACAAAGTACGGACGCGTGTACCTTGCTGTCTTTTGCGCGCAGCTCTCTTTCGGTAGCCGCCATCAAACCTACAACCGCATGTTTCGCTGCAGCATAAGCACCCATGAATTCCGGGGCAATCAATCCGGCCAGGGAGGCAGTTGAGTTGACGTGACCTTCGCCGGCCTGTTCAATCAACGGCAGGAACACACTCAGACCGTTGATAGGTCCCCATAGATCAACGTTAATGATCCATTGCCAGTCTTCCAGTTTCATCCGGGTCACGCGGGTCGGTAATCCGACACCGGCGTTGTTGCAAAGGATGTTTACTTTGCTGAAATGATCCACTGTCGCCTCGGCAAGAGATTGCAGATCATCGATCTTTGACACGTCGCAGACCTGCCCAACAACTTTTACGCCGGTTTCCCGCAGCTCATCGACAACCCGTGCAATCGCTTTTTCGTCCAGATCGGCAATGACGATGTTTGCGCCGCGCCGTGCAAACGATCTAACCATTCCTAAGCCGATGCCGCTTGCGCCGCCGGTCACAACAGCAACCTTTTCGCTAAAATCCACTTATCTCTCTCTTTATCTCGTTGCGGGATCCGCCACCAAATTTGAACGCCAATTGGCCCTCCTCCAATATTCATCCCGATCAAAAAAGCAAAGTCCAATTCCAAAATTGAACATCTGCATTGAATAAACGAATGGCTCAGCAACCCTGGGGCTGTCAGCTAGCAGGGCGCGCAGAATCTAACCAAAAGTTGAAATTAGCCAGCTCCGGTATTAAAATCTAATTTAAGTTAGAAAAAAAATGGGGGTGTGACAGCCTGTTATGAACAGCAACGCAGGAAGTGTTGATTCGTCGCTGGATTTTGATCCGGTTGTTCTTCGCCGAAAGTATGAAGAGGAACGAAACAAAAGAATCCGGCCGGACGGAATTGGTCAATACTTGGATATAGATCGGGACTTTCCGGGATTCGACAGCGACCCGTTTATGGATGTTGAAGCCCGCGATGCAATCCGCGAGTCGGTGGACGTCCTGATTGTGGGTGCTGGAATAGGGGGGCTGCTCGCAGCAAGCAAGCTGGTGAATGTTGTTGGGGTGGACAATATTCGACTGATTGACAGGGCGGGAGACTTCGGCGGTACCTGGTATTGGAACCGATATCCGGGGGCTAGATGCGACGTTGAATCATACATCTATATGCCGCTGCTGGAAGAGACCGGATACATCCCGCGGGAGAAATACTCTACACAGGAAGAGATACTGGAGCATTGTGCCCGTGTTGGCGACATGCTTGGACTTCGCCGTCGTTCCTTGTTTCATACGACAATCGACCGGCTTCAGTGGAGAGCGGATGAGGGCGGTTGGCAGGTGGTCACAGACAGGGATGACGACTTGCATGCGCGTTACGTGGTGCTCGCTACCGGGCCCTTAGACAAGGCCAAGCTGCCGGGGATACCGGGAATGGAGAATTTTGACGGCCATGTCTTTCATACCAACCGCTGGGACTACGATTACACGGGTGCAAGGCTCGAGAAACTTACCGACAAACGGGTTGCGGTGATAGGTACCGGCGCCAGTGCAATACAGTGTGTTCCCCGGTTGGCCGAATCAGCTAAAGAGCTGCTTGTGTTTCAACGTACACCAGCGGTCATCAATCCGAGGGATAATGCGCCCACTACGCCTGTTTTTGCAGGCCAACTGGCACCCGGCTGGCAATCCTCACGCATGGAGAATTATACCGCTCACGTGCTTGGCATCCTCGGCGAAGGCGACGAAGACTTTGTTGATGACGGTTGGACGCATGCCTGCCACAAGCTGTTCAGTGTTTACGGCAGTGAGGCCAGTACTGTTGAAGAGGACTCAGCGGCGCAGGAAGAGGCTGAGCTGACGGACTTTGCTGTAATGAACGAAGTCCGAAGGAGGATAGATAAACTTGTAACCGATCCGGCTACTGCTGATCTGCTAAAACCCTGGTATCGGTTTTTCTGTAAACGACCTCTGTTCAGCGACGATTACCTGCCCAGCTTTAACAAAAGCAATGTGCGGCTAATCGATACTGGTGGGGCCGGGGTGGATGAGATATGCGGCGACGCTGTTAAGGTTAGTGGTGTTTCTTATGGCGTTGACTGCATTATTTTCGCTACCGGATTTGAAGTGGGTACGGATTTTGCGCAAAGAGTGGGCTTTGAAATCACCGGTAGTCGGGGCGAGACCCTGAGTGAGCACTGGCGTAACGGCTATCGAACAATGCATGGAATTCAGGTTCATGGGTTTCCGAATCTCTTTTTTGTAGGTTCGGGTCAGGTCGGTTTCACTTTGAACTACCCGGAAATGGCTGACAAACAAGCCATACACGTAGCCTGGTTGATAGAAGCGGCGCGGAAACGGGGCGTCACGCTTCTGGAGCCATCTGCATCGGCGGAACAGGAATACCTGCAAGTAGTCATAGATGCTGCGGAGGCCAGCCTTGAGTTCCAAGCGCAATGTACGCCGAGTTATCTGAACAGTGAAGGTCAGCCAAAAAAAGGCGGCAAGGGCATCATTGATGGGCAGTACGCTGGGGGGATTGTTGAGTGGTGGAGAATATTGAGCGAGTGGCGGGAACAAGGTGATCTCAACGGATTGACACTGCGTTGATATGGGGTAGGTCCTGCACATGACTCTCAATTTCGATACAAAGCCGTTCCGCGAGGCACTGGGCGCTTTCACTACCGGCGTAACGATCGTTACCACCCGCGATTCAGAAGGTAATGACGTCGGCCTGACCGCCAACAGCTTTAACAGTGTCTCTCTCGATCCGCCCCTGGTGCTATGGAGCCTGTCCAAGTCATCCCTGAGTTTGAGGGCATTCAAGACATCGGATCACTTTGCCGTTCATATACTCGCGGTGGAGCAGGAAACTCTGTCGGATTTATTTGCAATGCGCGGGGCGGATAAGTTCGCCGGGCTGGAGTTGAATCGTGGAGCAGGGAATGTCCCCCTGCTTGCAAATTGTTCCGCGCGGTTTGAGTGCGAAAAGGCGTTTGAATATGAGGGCGGCGACCATGAAATTTTTGTTGGGCAAGTGATCGATTTCCAGGACTACGGCAAGGCGCCGTTGGTGTTTCAGGCAGGTAAGTACGCCCTCGCCATCCAGAAGCCACGTCGATCCGGTGTTGAACCGTCACCAGTCCAGGCAAATGGCAGTTTCGGTAAGGATTCACTTCTGTTCAATCTCAGTGTTGCGCACCGGCAGATTCAGTCAATACTGCAACCCGGTCTGGATGAGTTGGGAATTGACGAAGCCGAGAATGGTGTTCTCATGTGTTTGCTGGTTCGCGATGGCCGCGGGGTGGTTGAGCTTGAACATTTGCTGAGCTACATGGGCCGTCGGCTTCCCGACAACTTGTTGCAAGCTCTGGTGTTGAGGGGGCTCGTGACAATCTCTGCTGACAAGGTATTCCTTACAGACACCGGTAGGCGTTTGTCCATCAGGATCATGGCCATGACAAAAGCCGTTGAAGAGGATGCGGAAGAAGCGCTTGGCTACGGCGAAAAAGAACTACTCAGGCAGTTCCTCACTCGAATTATTAGAAGTTCAACCGATCCGGAACAAGAGAAACTTTGGGGGCAAATCCCTTAGATATAGCTACGCGGGACGGAAAACGGGAAGCAGAAGCTCGTTATTGGGTAAAGTTTCAAAGGTAACGCTTACCGGCATACCGATGCTGATGTCCGTAAAGTCGCAGTTGACGATGTTGCTGACCATTTTTGGACCTTCCTCAGTTTCGATGATTGCCACTGCGAATGGGCAACCATCGTTGAATACCGGGTGTGGTGGGCGGTGTGCAATGGTGAAGCTGTAGACGGTCCCCCTGCCTGATACTTGTTGCCAGCGAAGGTTGCATGACTGGCATTCCGGGCAGTTTGCCTTTGACGGGAAAATCACGTGGTCGCAGTCCTCACAGTGTTGGAGCACCAGCTTTTGCTGTTGGGCGGCTTCCCAGAAAGGCTGGGTCAGCGGGGTGGGGGATGGTGTGGGTCGGATCACTTGTCAGCGCCCAGAATGAGGCTGGTCTGTTCTGCAACGATACCGCCATTGCCGGTTATGTAAGCCAGTTCAAGATCCCGAATTTGACGTTGGTGGCCCCGGCCCTGTAGTTGGCGGACGGCTTCCGTAATGTGACTTGCTCCGCCTGCAAGCCCGGATTGGCCGTAGGAGAGCTGTCCGCCGTGGGTGTTTATAGGGAAATCTCCGGCGTAGGTAAGGTCGTGTGACTCAACAAAGTTGCCTGCTTCTCCGCGAGCGCAAAAGCCTGCTTCTTCAAGTGTCAGTAACACCATGATCGTGTAGCAGTCGTATAGACTGGCCAGGCCAATGTCGGCTGGTGTTACCCCTGCTTGTGAAAACGCGGCGCGGGCTGCGATGCCAATACCGGTCTGATCTAACACAGGCGCCTGGGCAAAAGACGCATGTGTGACAGCTTCCCCGGCACCCAGTATCCAAGCCGGGGCATGGCAAGCGTCCATGGCACGATCGGCCGATGTCACAAGCAGGGCGGCAGCGCCAGCAGTGGGCATAACCATTTCCAACAGGTGTAATGGCTCACAAATGACGGGTGATGCCAGGACATCGTTGGTGGTTAGCGTTGTGTCATGGAAGATTGCGTCCGGATTCATGTTGGCGTTGATTCTCTGATCAACTGCGATCTTCACGCGTTGCGCGTCTGATAGTTGGTAATCGTGAGCATACCGGGCAGCCAACAGGCCATAACCCACATTCGCCCCGATCATGCCGTAGGGATAATCAAACTCCACATGCGGGGACCGGTCCTGCAAGGTCTTTGATTCATCGCCTGGCTGGAAATCTTTTTTTCGCCGTAGAGCTCCGGTGATGCACAAGCACGTTGTACACATTCCGGCATGGATGGCAGCCGCCGCTCTCGAGATCATGCCGGCGGCAGTTGCACCGCCGAGGTCAACGACCTCTGCGAAGGTGGGTTGGATGCTTAAGAACTCGGCAGTTGTTGCGGGAATAAAGCCGGAAAAACCGCCAATGGGTGTAACAATCAATCCATCAACGTCTCTATAATTCAACCCGGAGTCTCGGATCGCGCGAACAGCGACGTCCCCCCAGAGCTCAAGCGTTGTCAATCCCTCACTCCAACGTTGCGGCGCACGCTCAGCGATACCGACAATGGCAGCAACGCCCCTGATCGACATCAGCTCACGAACTCTTGCCAATAGCCGGCCTAGCTGTGCTCAAAAACCGCGCTTCTTTGCGAGGTCTTCAATGCCAAAGCAGCGAACAGCATTGCCACCCAGTATTCTTTCCCGTTGAGATTCAGTGAGATTGGACATCTGCCGCTCAATTGCAGCCGCTGAATGAGGCCAGCACCCCTCGTGATGGGGGTAGTCGTTTGCCCACATGAAACAGTTGGCGAACCGATCATCCTCCAGAACGTGGAGCAGGCCAACCGGATCCTCCTGAAACGAGGCGAACCCGTTTTCAAAGAAGTACTCACTCGGCAGGCGGCGGAGTTTGGGTTTGACCCACATGTGATGTTTCCTGAACGCCTCGTCCATGGCGTGCAGCGCAAAAGGAATCCAGCCGATTCCACTTTCTATGGTGGCAAACCGCAGCTTTGGGAACCTTTCAAGTAAGCCGGAAGCGCACATGTTGGTTACCGGCTCGATAGATTGAGAAAGCGAGTGGCATGCGTAGTTGATAATCGCACCGCCATTCCCTCTAGCGCCGCGTGGATCCTTGCCGGTTGATATATGAAACGCAATCGCCATATCCAGGTCCTGCAGCATCGCCCACAGACGATCAAATTCCGGCAGGTTGTAGTTCAGATCCTCAGCGTCTCCCGGACCAAAAATAGGCTTGTTAGGTAAGGCAATACCCCTGAAGTATCCATCCTTACCGATTTTTTCCAGCGCGGCGAGGGTCATTTCCAGATCCGCGGTAGGCAACATTGCCATGGGTACGACCCGGTCTTTGACGCCCTTGTAGGTATCTGCCACCCATTCGTTATAGGCAGCCGTCATCGCATACATGAGTTTGCGGTCCGGCACGGCAAAACTCGTCAATACTTTATTCGGAAAGGCGATTTGTATGTCAATCCCGTCGCGGTCCATGTCCGCTACGGTCTGCTCGGGTGTTCGCGACGCTCTCGTGCGCTCCTGGTCTTCCGCGTCTCCTTCATCTTCGTGAAAGAAAATCTTGGTACGCCTCATACCCGGGTAGACACTCCATTTCTGACCATTTTCGTCCGTTTCGATCCTGGGCATCATTTCTTTCAGCTCTGCGGGCATTGACTCAGACCAATCAGCCGGCTCATTTATGTGGACGTCTGTCGAGATCATCAGATACTTGTTCTCATCCTCGGGCCACGGTGAGCGGTTCCAGCCTTCGTGGCCTGGAGCTTCCTGACGCCATATGTTGTTGTCTCGGGCTTCTGACATGGTGCCTCCTTATGTGGTTGAGGCATCGATCCCCCAACCCCATCCACTAAAATCGAATAATGGTTAGATTTTTATTCTACATGCGGTTAGAAAAAAATCAATGGTGTTACCGTCCATTTTATAGAGGCCGGGATCAGTTGGGCGCGGCGGCTCCGGAGTTTTCCTTGTCATACCATTCCCGCAGTACATACTTCTGAATTTTGGTTGTCGACATGGGCCAATGAGATGTGACTCTGACATGCCTTGGGACTTTGAAGCTGGCAATCTTGTCCCGGCAGAAGGCAATTAGCGAGTCGGGATCAATACTGGTGCCATCGGTAGGTTCAACATAGGCGCACGCCACTTCAACCAGCCTGTCGTCGGGCACGCCAATAACCTGGGCCAGCTTTACGTCCGGGTGCATTGCCAGCACGGACTCGATCTCGATAGCGGCAACATTTTCACCACCTACTTTGAGCATATCCTTGATACGGCCATGGAACTCAATGTTGCCATGTTCATCGATTACGCATAAATCTCCCGTCCGAAACCAGCCGTCAACAAACGCCTCGGAGTTTCTCTCCGGTGAACGATGATAACCGTCGAACACTGCGTACCCTTTTATCAGGATCTCACCCTTTTCACCTGCAGGGAGTTCTTCAAGTGTCTCGGGATCAACAATTTTCGCGCGCAGCCCCGGAAGCGGCTTGCCGCTTGAACTGAGTCTGTGTTCAAGCGGGTCGTCCACCTTATTCGAAGCAACCATGCCACCAGCTTCCGTCAACCCATAAGCTGCAACCTGTTTAGCCTGTGGAAAGGCGTTTTGAATCTGACGTAAAGTTTCTGCTGGTGCAACGGTGCTGACCAAACGCACGGGAGAAAGATCTGTTTCGGTAAAGTCCGGATGATTAATCAGCTCCAGCGCTACGGTTGGGAATGCCGGAAACGCAATGTTTGCCCGGCCGTGCATCATCTTGAGCGCCGCGCCTGGTTCAACGTGAGTCATCGACTGCAGGGTTGCCCCCGCGGACATGCAGCTGATCAGCGGCAGGATCGATGCGGTGTGGAACATAGGCAGCGGGGCCCAGCAGACTTCACCTTCAGCGAGGGATAGCCGCGACCGATTCCAATTGATTCCGTTCCTAACCAGCACTTCATGGTTAAGTGGACAGCCTTTTGGGTGTGCGGTAGTTCCGGAGGTGTACATCATGATCGCAGGATCCCTTACCCGCACATATTGGTTGTACTCGGCAACCGTGGTTTGACCAACGTGTCCAGCGCCCTGAAGAAAAGATTCATCTTTAGTAAACCCCTCCGCCGACCCGATCATGACAACAGTTTCCAGTTGTGAGGGCTGTTTCACCGATACCGCATTGTGGATCAGAGTGGCAAAGTTTGCGTATTCAGAAATCAGATCGTGCGTAAACAGCAGTTCCACCCCTGCGTCATCAAGCACATGGGCGAGTTCTTGGGGTTTGAATCTGGCGTTGATCGGCACGGCGACTGCGCCGATAAGCTGTGTGGCCATTAAGCACTCGATAAATTCAACGCAGTTAGCCATCAGTATCCCCACGTGGCTACCCGGGCGAACGCCCGTTCCGAGAAGTGCCGCGGCGCGCCGATGTGCTGCTTTGGACAGGTCGCAGTAAGTTGTACTGGAATCCGGGAACTCGAGTAGAACGTTTGTGCCGAACTGATCTGCCGCGCTGACAAAAAGATCGCCCAGAGTGGTGACTTCGATTGACCTGCCCATATGCTGTCTCCCTATGATTACGCAGCCTGATCCTGGTGCAGCCGCTTCGATATTCTAACTATGGTTAGATATTAAGGCGCGCATGTCAATCAGCCGCCTGATAAAGTCAGGTTGAGGTCAATTTAGGGAGGGCGCAAAAAATTTAGGGAGGGCGCAAAAAATGTTAGTTCACTGGATGTGCGAGACCGTGGCGCATCAGGCTTCCGAGCTGCTCAGCCAGTACCGTAACCGGCACGCCGCGGGGGCGGAACCACTCGGGCGTAGAGTTCAGAGCACCGATAAAGAGCTGCCGCAAAGCAGAAAGATCATGGCTCGGATCGATGTATCCTTCGTCCCGAGCCTCTTCAAACATTTTTGCGTAGATGCGAATGAGGCCGCGTTGTTTGCGTAGCAGCTTTGCTCGAATCTCCGGGGGTACCTGTTGCCTCATTCGAATAAACGCTGCAGCGTAATCAGCTTCTTCGAGCAGATAGGCCAGGTGACCGGTGAATGCCGCAACCAACCTGTCAATAGCGTCTGCAGTGTCATCCAGCGCATCAACATACCGTTCAACTCCTTCTCTTGACCCCGCAATACCGCGTTCCATGATCGTCAGCACAAGGTCGTCTTTGCTGTCAAAATGGTAGTACAGGCTTCCGGCTTGCATTCCCGCGCGTTCAGCAATCTCTTTCAAGGAGGCATCTGAATAACCGCGATCTCTAAAGACCTTAGCTGCTACATCCATGATTCTCAGGCGCGTTTTTTCTGACTTTGTCGGTAATCGGGCGTTCAAATCTAGCAGCCTTGTGTTTCTCAGTGATGTCTTGAGCTAACTATCATAGCTTTTTGACGACAATTGATGAATAAGGCCTATCTGTTGAAGCAGTCGGCCCCTGTTTCACCAAACGGTAGTTAGATTATATCCCGGGCGGCTCGCGTGCGGCTTTAACACCGTTCACAACCCTTTGTCGGGGCCCGGTCGGTCTTAGGTTTGTTGGGATATCGCTTCCTGGAAACGGTTGATCCAGCGCTGTTGCAAATGCAATGGCTGGATGCGCCGCACCGATGTCGTTGTGCGCTTGAATCCGCTAAGCGGCACCAATTAAACACCCATGCCGTGTCCCTTTGGTTGGCGCGGAAAACTGGATTAGCTGGTCGTGAATGTGCAAATCAATAACCCGGTCTGCTGTTTGGCACCGGACAGTGTTCCATTTCCGGGCCCGGCATTTGCCATGCCGGCTGTTGTGATATATGAGTAAGAAAATAGAGATAATATTGCGCAATATTTCATGAATATCATCATGCAATTTATGAATAGCAGTATATGTTTGACAAAGCTGCGCTAATGGTAATATGGTTTTGTGCGCACAATCGGATGTGTGGGTTGAATCCGGGATACAGGGCACCCGCATGTGGCCACCCGATAGGTGCGGATGCGGCTGCGGGAGTCGAAATCGGGAACGCAAAGTGCCCAGCAATGATTCGATCTGCAGGCGAAGTATTTTCAGATTTCTGCTGCGAAGGGATTGATGGAGGCAGAACGTCCCCGCCCCGTAGATAACGTTGGGATGGGAATTTGAAATTGAGCGTCCGGCAGCTGCAATGAGCGTGCAGGTTTGCTGGTTGGAAGTGACTCACACCAGATAACTCATGGACAACTTTGACTTGCGAACGTTAGGCGGTAAGATATTTAATCTAACTAAGATTAGAAAAAAGTTGAGAAAAAAGTGATTCGAAGAAGAAGTGATTCGAAAAAGTGTGTGAAAACCGGGGTCGTATCCAGCCTGCCATGAGGTTGGTGAGATGCACAGGAGAGGAGAGCGAGCCATGAATAAGCTACTGAAGATCTTTGCGGTTGTTTTTGTATTGTCTTCCGGGGGGGTGGTTGTACGGCCGCTGGAAGCGTTTGCTGAAGATAACTCGCGCGTGATTGAAGAGATTGTGGTCACGGCGAGACTGCGGGCGGAATCTGCGCAGGACGCACCGGTACCGGTAAACGTCATATCGCAGGCTGCCATTGTGGATCAGGGAATTGAATCTATGGACGACCTGGTGTCTGCAGTGCCGGGGTTAGTTATTGGTGACACCAGCGGTCCAGCCGGCGCTTCCATCTATCTTCGTGGAATTGGCGGAGGGGAAACCAACCCGCTTAGCGATCAGGCTATTGCTACTAATGTGGATGGTGTATTGGCAGGGTCGGGACAGATCCGGCGAGCCGCCATGATGGACCTCGCGCAGGTCGAAGTGCTTCGAGGCCCTCAAGCGCTTTTTTATGGCAAGAACAGTCCCGGCGGTGTGTTCTCCATTACAACCGCGGACCCTGGTGACGAATTCGAAGCGAAGTTCAGGATCAGCAGGGAAGTGGAGGCAGAAGAGGATACATTCGAGGGCGTTATTTCCGGGCCGATTACCGAGAGTCTGGGTGGACGATTGGCGGTCAGCTACATGGAGTCCGAAGGCTACTTCGATATACAGCGGTTTTCCGGCCCCGGTATCGTGACCGTTGATGAGTCGCGATACCCGGGCATAGAAGAGCTGTTCGTCAGAGGAACGCTTACCTGGGACAACAACAATGGCACGAGTATCAGGGCGAAAATCACCGTGACGGACGCAGAGGTGAACGCAGGCAATGGAGCAGTTGCCCAGCGTAGTCATTGCCCGAACGGGTCGCCACAGTTGCAGCCTGCTTTCGAGTGTCGGGCCAACGATACCATTCAGCTTGGCGGAGTTCCGTTAGATTCAATCACCGTTGATCCGACAGCTTTTGATTTTTCGCCCTCGGGAGCCCGTGAAAATGAACAGATTCTGGGCTCGCTGCAGATCGATCACGATTTGAACGAGAACCTGACGCTTACTTCGATCACTGGTTTTTACGATGTGGATGATGCCCACGCAACCTCGTTTGCGTTGGGACCAGTGAACACAATTAACTCGCCAAACAACAGTGTTGAGATGGAACAATGGAGTCAGGAACTCCGGTTGTTGAGTGACTTTGACAGCGATGTGAACTTTTTGATTGCGGCCTACTACGAAGACCGGGAAACCACGGCGGGTACTTCTGTACTACTGTTTAACTCCCTGTATCTGGGCAGGGAGGTGTTCGAGCAGGATCAGTCTGCCTACTCGCTCGCTGGACAGATTATGTGGACCCCCGTTGAGAATATCGAGGTGAGTGTAGGTGGCCGGTTCTCCGATGAAGAAAAAGACAGGGTGGCCTTTATCAACGGCACAAGCGTTCCGCTTACCTACGACTCTGAAGACTGGGACAACTTCTCACCCGAGCTTACTGTGGCGTACTATCCAAACGATGAGTGGATGATCTACGGTTCTTATAAGGAAGGTTTCAAGTCTGGCGGATTCGACGCGAGTTTCGGTGCTGCGGCGAGAGACGATGTGCCTTACGACCAGGAAGAAGTGGATGGATTCGAGTTTGGCGCAAAGGGTTTGATGCTTGAAGGAACACTCAGTGTTAACGCCGTTATCTATTCGTACGAGTATGACGGTCTGCAGGTATCGACGTTCGACAGCGCAACAACCTCTTTGCGCGTTCGAAACGCAACAAGTGCCGACGTTCAAGGCATAGAGCTGGATTTCAACTGGCAGACCGCTATTGACGGTTTACGGCTATCAGGCAACTTTGTTTATAACGACACGGAGTATGGGCAGTTTCTCACCCAGTGTTTTGGCGGGCAGACCATTGCGCAGGGCTGTAACGAGGGGTTCAACCCCGCCACAGGCGCGTTTTCTGCCCAGAACATCAAAGGCGATCGCCTGGTTCTCGCCCCTGAAGCGGTGGCGAATCTGGCATTGGAATACGAGGCAATGTTTGCCAATGGCTGGCGGCTGGGAGCCTGGATTAACTGGCGCTGGACTGATGAGTATGATGCTTACGCTGGCGGACCGCCTCAATCTGTACAGGACAGTGTGAGTACGTTCGATGCGTCTGTCAGTTTGTCAAACGAAAACTGGAGCATCGCGGTCAAAGGCCGAAACCTGTCAGATGAAATCAAGTTGCTCCGTACCACTGATACACCAGTTACTGGATCTGGCACCGGGACAGCCGGTGGTATGGCGGCTGACTTGGCCGCGCATCTGACTCGGGGAAGGGAGGTGTTGTTTCAGTTGACCTACCGGCTCTGAGTCAGCTGGCGCGTCGATTGTGCAGTTGGGGTTCCCCTCGGTAGTGGGATTGTTGGATCGGTCACCAGTGAGTGACCGGTCTTTTATTTGTGTTGCTGGCAGGTTGATCGGTCCGAGGGTTACACTTGATTCCCTCAGATTACTTCGCCGGTTGCACGCCCCGAATATGCCGATTGACGAAACAGACTACCGCATCATTGCGCACCTCAAAGAAGATCCGCGCACGACAAACAGGGCACTTGCGCGCGCGCTGCAACTCAGCGAGCCGAACATTGCCGCGCGCGTTGCGCGGCTCGAAGAAATGGGAATCCTGCGGATCATGGCGGTTGTCGACATGCACGCGGTGGGTTACGAACACGTTGTTATCGTGGGCGTCGGAGTTGGTGATTCCCACCCGAGTGAGGTTGCGAACGAACTGGTCGAGCTTCCGGAAGTTCTCGGCGTAAATTCAACCTTCGGCCGCTATCAGCTGGTCTGCATCGTGCTCGCCCGCGACAAGCGTCATGTAGCAGAGTTGGTTGACAGGATTGGTACGATCGATGGCGTGCTGTATCTGGAATCCTGCCTTGTGCTGGATGTCCATTTGATGCGTTCCGACGTGGGCTTGTTACGGCTATTTCGTAAACTGCCTATCTTCAGTCTTCCGCAAGAGCACTCCATGCTGGACAAGCTTGACCTTGGCATCATCGAGGTGCTGCAGGAAAACGGCCGGACCAGCTTTCGTGAAGTTGGCCGACGTCTTGCCACGCCTGAAGCAACAATCCGATCGAGGCTTACTCGACTTGAGAAGAATGGTGCTGTGCGCCTTGTCGCCGTAACAGACAGTGATACTTCGAGGCCGGAAAAGGCCCTTGCATGGATTGCCCTGCGAGTTCGCGGGGGCGCACTGGAAGAAGTGGCAGACGTACTCTGTCATGTGTCGGAGACCGGCTTCGTATCTTCGACGATTGGGCGCTTTAACATGCTCGCACTTCTGCTGCTGGATTCGCGGCATGAATTGCTGGATCTGGTGTCGCGGACGATCGCCCCCATGCATGGTGTGCAGCAACTGGAAGTCTGGGAAATCGTGCACAGCTACAAACAGGATATCCGCATTTCGATGCAGTTCGACTGATCCTCGCTGATGAATGAAAGGGAAGCCTTGTCTACGACTGGAGTCCGCAACTATGCGCTTTTGCTTCTCCTGGTTGTCTATACCTTCAACTTTATAGACCGTCAGATACTCACAATTCTGATGGAACCGATTAAGGCGGATCTGGGGCTGTCCGATAGTGCGCTTGGCCTGATAACCGGGTTTGCATTCGCTTTGTTCTACGCGACGCTTGGTATTCCCATCGCCAGATACGCTGATGGAAGCAACCGTCGAAATCTGATCGCGATAGCGCTAAGTGTGTGGAGCTTAATGACCGCATTATGCGGAATTGCGCAGAATTTCTGGCACCTGTTGATCGCCCGCATCGGAGTTGCGGTGGGAGAAGCCGGTTGCAGTCCGCCTTCACACTCCATAATAGCGGACTATTTTCCGCCGGAAAAAAGGGCCACCGCCCTTGGCATTTATTCGCTGGGACTCTCGCTCGGAATGCTATTTGGTCTCATGGCAGGAGGCTGGTTGAATGAGATATTCGGCTGGCGCATGGCCTTCTTTGTTGTTGGCGTACCTGGCGTGCTGCTGGCGCTGGTTGTCCGGTTCACACTCAAGGAGCCACCCAGGGGGTTTGCAGAGCGGCGTACAGATACCCGGGAACAACCATCTATTGCTTCTACCTTCGCCTTTCTCTTGAGGAAACCCACATTCAGGCACATGGTGGTTGGTGCTTCGCTGTTAACCTTCGTCTACTCCGGTGTAGTTACCTGGGCCCCGTCTTTCCTCATTCGCTCGTATGGCATGAGCACCGTGGAAGTTGGCACTTATCTTGGACTGATCCTGGGCATACCGGGTGGCATTGGTATCGTATTGGGCGGCTATCTGGCTGACCGGCTTGGTCAATGGAACAAGCGCTGGTACCTGTGGATTGTTGCTTTTTCCGTTGTACCTGCCGTGCCGTTGCTGGCGGGTGTCTTCCTGGCTTCCAGCGCAACTTCGAGCTTACTTCTTCTGATCGTTCCAATAATGTTGGGCAACTTTTTTATGGCCACCACATTCTCGCAAACCCAGGGGTTGGTTAAGCTCAGGATGCGCGCAGTTGCGGCCGCGATACTCCTGTTTATCGTCAACGTCATCGGGGTTGGTGCGGGTCCGCAACTGGTTGGCATCATCAGCGATCTGCTGTGGACCAGCTACGGTGATGAATCTCTCCGCTACAGCTTGCTGATCTTCTCTTTCATAAACCTGTGGGGTGCCTGGCACTACTATCTTGCCGGGAAACACCTTGAAGCAGATCTGGTGGCCGATTAGAGCGCTTTGAGCCGCTGTGCGCTCATTCAAAATGAGCACAATTATAAGTTATACTCTGCGCATATATAAATAATATTTACTCGAATAGTTATTTAGAGTGAAACGAGATTGACTATTTTGCGCTTTGTAAAGTAGAGTTCTAAGCCAGGAATCTGCTGAAAAATCTCGGAGGGCAAGGATATGGACCTGTTTGAACGGCACGCCGCAATCGACGTTGATACGCATGTCACAGAGCCACCCGACTTATGGTCAAGTCGGGTTGCCAAAAAACACCGGGACCTGGCACCGCGGGTGGAACGGATTGATGGGAAGGATATGTGGCTGGTCGGTGGTAAACCACAAATCTGGCCGGGTATATTCTCCATAGCGGGATTTGATGGCTCACCACCCGTAGAATTTCCGGCAACCTTTGACGATATTGATCCGTCGATGTTCGATGCCAAAGCCCGGGTTGCACGTATGGACCAGGATGGCATTCATGCGCAGGTCATTTACCCGAATGTGGGCGGGTTTGGTTCCCAGGTCTTTCTGAAAATGAAAGATGAGGAGCTGAAGCTATCCTGTGTCAAAGCCTATAACGACTTTCTAACGGAGTTTGCGTCTGCAGCGCCGGGTCGACTTCTTCCGATTACCGCACTGCCTTTCTGGGATCTGGATGCGACCCTGAAAGAAGTCTCCCGCTGCATCGATGCCGGACACAAAGGTATTCTTTTTCCAACACAGCCCCAGGTTTTTGGGCAACCGCCGCTGAATAACAGCCACTGGGATCCGTTGTGGACGCTGGCGCAGGATGCAGGTGTTGCCATCAATTTCCATGTCGGCAGCGACAGTGACTGGGATCCACAGGATGTGCTGGCCGATCCCACTGGCATGGGTGAGAGAACTATGTTCGCCTACTTTTCATCGCTGGGCTTCATGAGCAATCTCAAGGGCATCGGTGATGTGATTTTTGGCGGCGTCCTGCACCGCTTTCCAAAGCTCAATTTTGTCTCGGTTGAAAGTGGCGTCGGCTACATGCCGACGGTACTGGAAACGATGGACTGGCAATGGCGCAACACGCGGGTTGCCCTCGAGCATCCGGAATACGATCTGCTGCCATCAGAGTATTTCAAACGTCAGATGTTTGCGTGTTTCTGGTTTGAACAGGGAACAATGTTGGAGAACGCCCTCCAGCAGTATCCTGACAACATGATGTGGGAAACCGACTTTCCTCACCCGACATCGCAGTCACCGGGACCAGCCACGCCGGCGCTGGCACCACGAGAATATGCAGCGCAAGCCCTCGGAAACATGCCCGATGACATCGTCGGCAAAGTGCTCCATGGCAATGCAGCGCGCGTTTACAACCTAGACAGGAACTAGCGGGAGTTCAGACAGTGCATGATCTGATTATTGAAAACGCCGTCATTGTCGACGGTACGGGCAGTGAAAAATTCCAGGGATCGGTTGCGGTCACTGATGGAACGATCACCGAAATACAAAAGGGAAGTTCAAACGGCGAGAACGCCAAAAAACGTATCGATGCAGAAGGCCTCGTACTGGCGCCGGGTTTTGTTGACCCCCACACCCACTACGATGCGCAGATTTCCTGGGATCCCTTGCTGACGTCCAGCCCCTGGCATGGTGTCACTACCGTCGTGCAGGGAAACTGCGGGGTTGGGGTGGCACCACTGCCGCCGGAGATGCGTGAGATGGCGACCTGGGATCTGGTTCACGTCGAGGACATCCCGCACGAGACGATGGCCGCAGGGCTCGAATGGCAATGGGAGACCTATGGTGAATACCTCGATGTCATGCAGGCGCGGGGGGTCGGCATCAACGTTGCGGGTTTTGTACCGCTCACACCGATTCGCCAGACAGCAATAGGCGAGGAGAGCCTGGAGCGAGTCGCGACAGACGACGAAATTACGGTAATGAAGCAAGTCTATCGGCAATCGCTGCGTGAAGGCGGCTTTGGATTTTCGACGACCTATTTTGATGGACACATTGGCTACGGAGGCCGACCGTTATCCTGTCGGTTGGCGGACAAACGGGAAATTGGCGCGCTGTGTGATGTCATGCGCGAGGAGGGTCTTGGTACGACTGAGATCGCCTTTAATCAACCGGAACTCGGCAACCTGGAGGATGAGAGCCTGGACATGCTCAATTTCATCAGCGAGAGGAGTGGCCGGCCCATTACCTATCTCGCGATGATCAATCACCCGCGTGATCCGGAATCGTATAAAAAAGGCGCCGGCAAAATGGGTGACCTGTTGGATTCAGGTAAGGTGTTGCCGCAGTTCCCGGTGAAACCCGTTACGCAAAACTTCAACCTGAAAAGTCCGCAGTTGCTTGGTTTCTGCACTACGTTCCACAGGGTTTTTGACCGCCCGCTCGCGGAGCAAATCGCCCTGTTCAAAGATCCTGAGTTCCGCGCAGCCATTCAGCATGACCTGGATCATAACGAAATTTCTGACCGGTTTTATGAGCGTGTACGCATCAGGGACGGCAGCTCAGAGATGAGCAGAAAATGGGCTGAAAGCGGTAAATCCCTGGCAGATATCGCAAAAGAGCAGAACAAGTCTGGCATTGATTGCTGGTTTGACCTGGCGGTCAACGATGCACTGAGCACAGATTTCAGCTTCGCGATGCTTGCTTTTGAGGAGCAGGGTACCCGTAACCTGATTGATGACGGTCGCTTCATGCCCGGCTTATCTGATGGTGGTGCGCATGTGGGTTCTCTGAACGATACGGGGTATTCATCTTACCTGCTTGGCCACTGGGTACGGGAGAAACAGGTATTATCGCTGGAAGAGGCAGTACGGCTACTGACATCCCTGCCCGCCGATCACTTCGGGATATCCCGCCGTGGGCGGATAATGCAGGGTAACCATGCTGATCTTGTTCTGTTCAATCCGGATACCATCATAGATCATGTCCCCGAATACGTGACCGATATGCCCGGCGGCGCCCGCCGCCTTGTGGTGCACGCCACCGGTGTGCATACAACTGTAGTGAACGGTGAAGTTCTCTTTGTTGATGGCGTGCATCAGGGACCCCTGCCGGGACGTATGTTGCGCAGCAGCGATACCTAGGTGGGTGAGAAGTGATGTAGCCTCTTGGAAGGCCGGGTTACGCCTGATCGATAAGCGTGCTTCAGGAACAATTCCCGGCAATTAATGGAAAAACACAAGTTCAGGATCGGCATCCCCGAAGACCGGTTGGATGATCTTTCGAGCCGCCTGAAGGCGAGAAGACTTCCCGGTGATTTCGCCAACAACGACTGGCGGATGGGGGTTGAGCGTAAATACCTGGAAGAGATCACCGATTACTGGCTGGCGGACTACAACTGGCGCTCTGTTGAACGGGAAATGAATGGCTTCCACAATTTCAGAGTCGACCTCAGCGGGGTTCCGGTCCATTTCATCCTGGAGAAAGGAGTAGGGCCGGCCCCGCTTCCCATTGTTCTGTCGCACGGCTGGCCGTGGACATTCTGGGATTTTCAGAAATTGATCAGACCGCTGGCGGACCCCGCTGCCTGCGGGGCCGATCCGGCTGATGCCTTTGATGTTGTTGTACCTTCATTGCCGGGATTTGGTTTCTCCACACCCCTGAGACAGACGGGCATCAACTTTTCCAGTACAGCCAGGCTGTGGGTGAAGCTCATGACGGAAGTGCTCGGTTATGAACGTTTTTTCGCTCATGGTGGTGACCTGGGCAACCTGATTACTGGAGAACTCGGGCACAGGTATGCAGATGTTGTCGGCGGAATCCATCTCACCGGTGCCATACCGCTTGGAGTGTTTTCCGAAATGAATTCGACAGCCCTGCCTGATTGGGGGTTCAAGGCTCCGGCAACACTCCCGGCCAATCCTCATTTGCATGCGCCCGGGGTTATCCGGAGCAGGCCGCAGAGCCCCCACATGCAGCTTCATATCCATGAACCGCAAACTATTGCGTATGCGTTGAACGATTCGCCCGTTGGCATGCTCGCATGGTTGCTGCAGCGACGACGCTGGTGGAGTCACAATGACGGCAATGTGGAAGACAGTTTCAGCAAGGACTTTTTGATCACAAATGCGATGATCTATTGGTTAACAGAAAGTTACGCTTCTGCAGCGCGTTATTACGCAGAGATGGTAGACCACCCATGGGAGCCGGCGCACCAATTGAACCCGGTTGTGCAGTCACCCACCGCGATCACGTTTTTTGACCATGACGGGACGTCGCAGTCCAGGTTCTGGGTAGAAGATTATTACAACCTGCACTATGTAAACTCGTTCGATTCGGGGGGGCATTTCGCCCCGGCGGAACAACCGGATTTGCTGGTCGAAGACATCCGGCATGCATTTCGTCCATTGCGGAATTCGTAGAGGGAGCGGTCACGTTGCTGACAACTTCCGAGCAAGATGTGGCATCGTGCTTGCCGCAAATTGAATGGGGCGGGCGGACTTGAGAGGCACACCTGACGAGTGCCTTAGCCTCGGTCTATAATGTTCAGCCATCACATTAGTCAGCGTAGCTGATCAACGAGGGCGCAGACCGTTACCCAGCCAGTCACATCGTTCCTGCGGGTTGCCATCATTGGCTCCGGGCCTGCCGCTTTCTACGTGGTCAGCAGTTTTCTCAAGCACCGTGAGCTGCCTGTCGAGATAGACATGTTCGAACGTCTGCCTACGCCCTTCGGGCTGGTACGTGCGGGCGTGGCGCCGGACCATCAGAAAGACAAAACCGTCACTCGTGCCTATGCCCGCAGCGCCGAGCAGTCGACCTTCCGGTTCTTCGGCAACGTGGAGTACGGCAAGCACTTACACCTGGACGATTTGCAGCAGCGCTACCATCAGATCGTTTTTGCGACGGGTGCTCAGAGCGACCGCTCTTTGGGTATTCCCGGCGAAGAGCTTGCAGGCAGCCACGCAGCCACGGATTTTGTGGCGTGGTACAACGGCCACCCCGATTATGCGGACCATCAGTTCGACCTGAGCGGAGAAACCGCGGTAGTCATCGGCTTGGGCAATGTGGCGATCGACGTCGCGCGTATCCTGTGCAAACGGCCGGAGGAGCTTGCCAGAACTGACATAGCAGACCACGCTTTGGCTGCGCTGAAACAAAGCCGAATCAACAAAGTATATCTGTTGGGACGAAGGGGTCCGGCCCAGGCCGCCTTTACGCCTGCGGAGATCCGGGAATTAGGCCAACTCGACAATACTGACGTGGTGGTGGACACTGCGGATGCAACGCTCGACCCGCTCAGTCAGCGATTGCTGGACTCGGCAGATGAGAAAAACGCGCAGAAAAATGTGGCCATCATTCGCGAGTTCGCATCAAGACAGCCCAGAGGGCGTCACAAGCAGCTCAACATAAGGTTTTTCGCCTCTCCCGGCGAACTCTTCGGCGACCGGGCCGGCCATGTACGCAGCATGCGCATCATCAAGAACGAGCCATACCAGGACCAGTCCGGCAGCCTGCGCGCCCGTGCAACGGAGGTGCAGGAGACACTGCCGGCTGACATCGTGTTGCGTTCGGTGGGGTACCGGGGGGTGCCGTTGGCGGGTATCCCGTTCGACGACCGCGCTGGTATCTGCCCCAACAAAGGCGGCCGGGTGGTTGCAGCAAGCGGCGAACCCATTCCGGGTATTTATGTAGCTGGATGGATCAAACGCGGGCCCAGCGGCGTAATAGGCACCAATAAGAGCGACGCCAGGGAAACCGTGGATGCGATGGTGCAGGATGCTGTAGCCGGAAGGCATCTTGAACCGGCGGAAGCTTCGGCCGAGAGCATCCTGGCGCTGTTGGCCGCGCGGCAGCCGGATACGGTAACGTATCAGGACTGGTGCCGCATCGACGAGATTGAGCTTGAGCGGGGTGTGGCGAGTGGACGGCCGCGGGTTAAATTTGTCAGCGCGAGCGACATGCTGGATATGTTGGAGCGATAAGCCAACCGGGCAGAAGAACAATATGCGTTTTTTGAATGGCTGCATACGCAATATGAAGTGGATCGGTTTTCCAGCCCGTATATCATTTTGGCTGGTAATTCCTTACTGCCGTTGAGCTATGAGTACTCGTGGACGCGTACCGGATATTGAAGGGGCAAGCAGATGGTCACAGATGTCACTAAACGTGTTTTAGGTGGTTTGATTGCGTCAGCGCTGGTGTATTCACAGGTTGTAAATGCGGATGACAAATCCGCCGACGAAGAGGGGATCAGGGCCAACATCAGGGGCATCGTGCAGGCAATAAATGAAAGGGACCTGGAGAAGTACCGGGTTAACACCAGTGCCGACCTTGTCAACATGACTGCAAGTATGGATGGCGTCGTGACTTCAACCCGCGGCAGGCAAGACAGGCTGGATGAACTGCAGTTTTTTTTCGGGAACAGTCAGTATTCGCGGGAGGCTGGAATGACTCCGGTCGAAATCTTCTTCCACGGCGACAAGGCGTTTGCAATTGTCGACGGTACCCTGAAATTTTCTCCGAAGCCCGGTTTTGATCTCGAGCCTTACATGCTGACTGTGGATCTTCACCTGTTCTTTGTCAAAAATGATAAGTGGCAAATTGATCGTTCAATGGCAATAGTCAGAGATTGCTCTGCGGAAAACGAAACAACATGCGTCTATCATGCCAGCGGCCGTCCCGGTGATGACGGCAAACCCTGACGCTAGATCAGTGAAACGTAGAGCCGCCGCAATAGGAACAAATGCGAATTGAGCCTGGGACGTCACAGTCTCCCGCGAAACTGTTGCGGGGTCATTTGCGTCCAACGCTTAAAGGCCCTGCGGAAACTGGAGCTGTCGTGATAGTTTAGAAGTACGGCAACGGCTTCCACCGATAGCGCAGTGTCGCGCAGGTAGTCAGTTGCAAGGGACATCAAGAGCTGATCCCTCAGGTCGCGGAATGAGCTGTTTTCTGCATCCAATCTGCGAGCCAGCGTACGCTTGCTGATGAAATTCTCCCGCGCAACATCTTCCTCGCGGAGTGTCCCCGGCGGGTGTGACAACAGTTGCCGCGTTACACGTTGCGTCAAGCGGTGTTCGCTATCCTCCAGTTCATTCAGCATCCGCTCACACTGTCTTAAGGCAAATTTATAGTTCTGAGCATCGGAAGAGGCATTTGCAGTGAGCAACAGATGCGCGGGTACAACAACTTTATTTGCCGGTGCATCGAACTCGATTGGGCAATGGATGTTTTTCCTGTATTCGTCGAAGTAAGCGGGCTTAGCATAGTTGCAACACATGGTGCCTTGTTTGAATTTTTCACCCAGGACAAACTCGATCAAAGAAATCAGCGCTAGAAAAAAGGCTTCAGCAACACATCGATACAGGGTTGGTTGGCCGTCGATGTCCACGTCGAAACAGCAATCCAGATTGCCTTCGCGGTATTCGGTTCGGCTTTGAATGAGGCTCATTCGTCCGGGTATAAAACTTTGAAAGTCCTGGATGGCGGTTACAAGATCCGGACTGCTGTTAGCGAGAAAACCCAAAGGGCCATGTGTCGGCGGCGTCAGCGCGCGTCCGATCACCAAGCCCAGCGATGGGTTGTTTGAGTACGCCATAGCGTTGCGGACAATCTGTAACTGCTGGTTATTAGTGAGCAGAGTTGCATCATCCATGAGCTCTGCAACCGTAAGACCGCTGTGTTTTAGCAGAATATCGAGGTTTTTTTCCTGCAGTTGCAGAATTCTTGCGATTAGCCGGGAGTAACCGACAGCTATCGATGCGGGTGCTGACAGTAACGGCTCCCGATCTTGTAAAGCCATGCCAATGCTCCTGGTAGACAACTCATCTTGGCAAAAAATGTCCCTAATGTGGCAAAAAATGTCCCGTAATTCCAACCTTTTTGGCGCTAGCATCAACACCATGAGAAACGAGTTCAACTGCTGATCACCATTCCAGGCGGGCCTATAGATGATCACTTTTTCTGAAGAAACAAAGCAGGGTCGGCGGTGGATTGATCGCGAACTCTATCAGCTTGATCCGGATAAGGACTACGCGCGAATCATGTCCATGGTTGCGCAATTCCAGATGGACGAGTTCACCCTTAACTTTCTGGTTACCCTGCTGAACAGTTACGTTGTCAAACCTGCTCATATGGCAGAGACACAGGTATTCACCAACAAAGCGATTCGACGGCCCAATCAACGCATGCAGGATGCCTTGAATTTCTTCTGGATATGGTATGTCCACGGTCCCAATGCGCCTGAAACCATTAAATCCGTTAACCGTCTTAACCGGATTCACGGCGCAGTGGCCAAACATTTACCGCAACACTTCGAAGACAGCGATGACTTCATTTATGTTCTCGGCCGACTAGTGGTACTTCAAGATCGTTTGCTGCAGAAGCTCGGATTGGGCGGCATGAACCCGCGGCTCAAGCTTGCACAATTTAATTTTGCCAAGGATCTCTCCCGGCACTTCCGGCATCAGGGCGACCGGGGGTTGGAACCTTTCCCCGAGACGCTGCCGGCACTGGAGGTGTTTGTAGATCAATGGGAAAGGAAGAATCACGTTTATTCACCGGTGCAGACAGATCTGGTTAACGCTCTGATACACGCTTTTGGCGAGCGGTGGTTTCCGCGCCCCTTGCATCGGCTCGGGCGTTGGCTGGCTACTTATTCAATGGAAGATGACTTCCTGGAGCATGTTCGCATCCTCCCGCTGCGGGGTGTTCCGCGCTGGCTGGCGCATGTACTGCTAAAGGCTGTGTTTTTCTATAAGACAAGGTTAGCGGCAGATGCCAAGGTATCCGCATACGATACGCGCAAGGTATTAACCAGCGAGGAGTACAGGGCAATGGACAGCGTTGCTGCGGCGCGTGCCGATCATCTTGGTTGGCACCGTGGCGGCGCATCATCCGTCGGGCTGAGAGGTTCATCCAAAGCCGGCTGCCCCGTGATGAATCACATGCCAAACGGCAGATGAAGGGCATATGAAGATAGTTGTTATCGGAGCTGGTCCTGCCGGCTGTGCTGCTGCGTACACAGCTAACAAGTATGGCCATGATGTTCAGCTGCTTGAAGCGGCAGATAAAGTGGGCGGCCGCACGAAACAGCTTGAGCGCGATGGTTTTAATCTCGCAACCGGTGCCCTGTTTCTTATGGGTGGCATCTATCCTCGCACGATGGCGTTGCTGAAAGAAATGAATCGTTATCACCAACTCGTACCCTGGGAGGGCAGAGCCGAGTTGGCTGACGATGATAATGAACGCTATGCCGTGCGCTTTGACTCCATCGCCAGTTTTTTGCGGCTGCCTGTTCTGGACCTGAGCGCCAAGGTGCGTGTGATCGGCGCGGGTCTGAAACTGATGCTGAGCGCAGGTGCCGCTAACCCCTTTAACGGCTCAGAACTTGCGCGGTTCGATCAGGGTGAAAATCTGGAAGACTGGTCGCGCAGACGTTTGGGCGACCAGGCTTTCGAGTACATTGTGCGTCCAATAATGGACTTTCTGTATGCAGTGCCGCCAAAGGTGCTGTCTACACCATTTCCACAAGCGATTATTCAGCAATCGCACAAACTGAAGCTCTCGGTTCCGCCGGAAGGTATTGGCCAGATCAGTGAGTGGTTGATTGAATCGATCCCGGGTAACCGGGTGCATGTTGGCTGTCCTGTCGAGCGCCTGGATCGTGTTAATGGGCGCTGGCAGGTGGTTGCGGGTACACAGAAGTATGAGGCTGATGCACTGGTGATTGCCACCGAAGCGTTCACTGCCGCCAGCTTGTTGCAGGGGTTCGTGGAGGACGATGCCCAAGCGCGGCTGCTGAGTACGCCGTACACGGCATATGCACACGTGGCGATTGCCTACGAAACAAACCCCTGGCCGGACTATCCCGCTGACATGGTGTTGCCGGTAGGGATCGGCGGGGTCCGCACGGTAGGCGCGATGGTCTTGCACGGCCGCCGGTCGCCCGGATCAGTTCCCGTGGGTGGTCAGGCGGTGGGTGTGTATTTCAATACCCCGCCGCTGGCGGGGATGAGTGATGAAGACATCAAGCAGGAGGCCGTACGCCAGGTACACGCGGCTTTTGGTCAAGCGCCAACGCCGAGTTTTGTGCAGCTGTTTCGCTATGACAAAGGGTTAACCATCGCCAAACCGGGTCACTACGAGCAGTTGGACAAGGTGCATGATCTGTTGCCCGCAAGCGTAAAGCTTGCGGGTGACTATTTCTCTCAGGCCGGTGTGGAGGCGGCAGTTTACAGCGGGGAACGTGCCGCGCTTGAGATCGAGGCGAGCGGATGAGCTTCGCTTTCGCGCGGAATTTCAAAATCTCCATTGAGGAGGGGAGACATGAAGACAATCGATGACGATCCAATGTTCCGAAAATCCATGGTGTTCTGTGCCATGACCGGCTTTGCTTGTATTGTTTTTTTCATCATAGGCGGAGTTATTCTCGGCGGCATGCTGCCGCCGCTGTTCAATTCCGCGGAAACATCAGCGGAATTCGTCAGCAAGGTATCCGCAGACGCCTTCGCCATCAGGCTGGGTTCCGCCTTCATGGTCCTGTCGTTTGCACTGTTCGGTACCTTGGGCGCGGGTATCGCCGCGCAGACAAGGCGAGCCGAGGTGAACCCGATGTTCTCGATTGTCCAAGCGGTGTTCGCCGCGGCGGCAATGACCATTGGCGTTCTGGTGGCATTTGCCTGGGGATTGGCTGCCTTCAGACCTGAACTCTATGAGCCGTCCATCATTGTGACGTGGATCGATTTCGCATACTTCCTCGCCTTGTTTTCGGTGCCGTTGTTCGGCGGTTGGTGTGTCGTCATCGCATTGCCGATCCTCTGGGCTGACGAAGGCAGCGAACCGTTCCCCAGGTGGGTAGCCTATGTAAATCTGTGGGCCGCTCTGCTGTATGTGCCGGGTATGCTGATTATATTCTTTAAGGATGGACCGTTTTCCTGGCACGGCATCGTAGCGCTCTGGATTCCCTACCTCGCCTATTTCGCCTGGATTGCGGTGATGTCTGTGTCGTTACTCAGTGCGGTGAAACAAAGCAAAGTTGAAGCAGTTGAGACGGCTGCACCAGCCTGATGCTGGATAACCCTGCGGGTTGTTCCGCAACGCGATCGCTGCAGAGCGCCGCAATAATCGGCGGTGCACCTGAAGGAAAACACGTTCCGGGTGAGATCGGCATCTGGTTGTTTGTAGCCGGTGATCTTATCGTCTTCGCTGTCTTTTTTGTCTTGATCGCGCTGGGACAGGTGGATCAGCCGCTTGTTTTCAGCCAGGCTCGCGAATCACTCGATATGCGGGTTGGCGTATTGAATACGGTACTGCTGTTAACCGGGTCCTGGTTTGTGGCGGTTGGTGTTGTAACGTGCCGGGCGGGCGGCGGCGCTGCGGCCAGCCGTTACTTCACCCTGGCAATACTCAGTGGGATCCTCTTTGCCGTTAACAAAATCTTTGAGTGGGGTGACAAAATTTCTGCTGGACTAACGCCCGCGACCAACGACTTCTACATGTACTTCTTCATGTTTACCGGCATCCACCTGTTGCATGTGATCGTTGGGATCGGCGTTTTGCTGGTGGTGCGGCGGGCCAGCCTGCGCCCGGCATTTACAAAGCGGGAACTAGCCACCATTGAAAGCGGAGCTACGTTCTGGCATCTGGTGGATCTGCTGTGGATTGTTTTGTTTGCCCTGTTTTATCTGCTCTGACTGGATTAAATCATGAATCAACATGGAACCGATTTGGCTGCCCGCCCGATGACAGTTACCTGGCTGGTGCTTCTAGTTGCCACCGCCGTGGGTTGGTGGCTGGGCGCCGGGACTGCTAGCGGCGCTTCTCTGGCCATCGCAGGGGTACTTGTTGTGGCGTTTGCCAAGGTTTGGCTGGTTGCCTTCCAATTTATGGAGTTGCGCACCGCCCCGCGTTGGCTGCGTCATGTGTTCGAGGTTTGGATAGTGGGGGTATGCGTAGTTCTGCTGATCATCTGCGAATTTTGAAGCAATAATGACTTTACATTTGCGCGCACATATGAGTATATACCCGTAATATTACGGGTAGGTACGCGCAATATGTCGGATGAGCGATGTCTCTGTATTGATTTGCGGTCTGCGGCGCAGCAGCTTACGCAGGCTTATGACGATGCCATGGCGCCGTCTGGAATCAGCGTGACCCAGTTTTCTCAGTTGAACCTTATCAGAAGTCTGGAAGCGCCGACCTTAACGGATCTTGCTGACGCCAGTCAGCTTGAACGCAGTACGTTAGGCCGGAACCTGAAAGTCCTGGAAAAGATGGGTCTTATCCATACCAGAGTCGGGCCGGATGCCCGCAGTAAAACGATTCACTTGAGCCGCAAGGGCCGCGACGCGTTCAAACGCGCAGTGCCGCTGTGGTATGCGGTCCAGAACGAACTGCTGGAAAGGTTGGGTTTGGATCGACGGGAACAACTTGAAGACATGCTGGCGACGCTGACAGAGCCGTTGGCGGCAAATCAGATTTAGAAGAGGGCTAAAACTATGGGTGCGGAAGCAAAATATTCGGTGTGCAGCATTTGTGACATCGGTTGTCAGTTGAGGACTGAAGTCAAGGACGGGCAAGTGAGCCGGGTAATCGCCCACGACAACCCGATGTTGGCCAACAACATCTGTTTTAAAGGTGTGGCGGCGCCCAGTATTCATAATCACCCGGAGCGGCTCCGCAAACCGCTGAAACGCGTGGGTGAGCGTGGTGCAGACAAGTGGGAAGAGATTTCTTACGAACAGGCGATGGATGAGATTGCGGAGCGCCTGAAAAAGGTTGTGAATCAATACGGCCCTGAGAGTTTTGCGGTTTCAACGTCCGGCTGGAACACTCAGGTGACCTACGGCGCCGACCGGCGCTTCATGAACTTGTTAGGCTCTCCCAATTGGACCAGCGGCGTTGCCCTTTGTGCAGGCAATACAGCGGCGGTAAACAAGCTGACCTACGGCTGGTTTCCGATGGGCGATTTCGGTAACACTAACTGCATTGTGCTTTTTGGTCACAATCCGAAGAAGCACTCCTGGACCCCTATTTACAACCAGATTGAAGCGGCGCGCGCCCGCGGTGCGAAAGTGATTGTTCTTGATCCTCGGGTTTCGGAGCAGGCGGAAGTGGCTGATCTTCACCTGCGGCTGCGTGCGGGTACTGACGCCGCGATGTGCTTAGGCTGGTTGAAAGTCATCTTTGACGAAGAGTTATACGACAAAGAGTTTGTTCGGGATTGGTGTATCGGCTTTGATGAGTTGAAGGCGCGTGTTGATGAATACCCGCTAGAGCGTGTTGAAGAGATCACGGGGGTAGACCGCAAACTGATCGCAGAAGCGGCCCGCATGTATGCCAACGCTGATGGTTCGATCATTCCCTGGACACCCATTACGGATATGCAGATCTCCTCAACGTCTGCCATTCGACTGCATTCGATACTGCGTGCAGTGACAGGTAACCTGGACGTTGTGGGTGGTGAGACGCTGGGCGGCTTCAGCCAAGGCTATATCCCGGAGACAGAGATTGCGCTGCACGAGGAGTTGCCCGCAGAACAGAAAGCCAAGCAACTCGGGTATGACGACCATCCGGTATACACCTACCGGGTGGCCGAAATGTTGAAAGAACCCACTGAGAAAGTCTGGGGCTTTCCCTACGCGGACCTCGTCATGGGTTGCCACATGGCTAATCCATCAAACCTGTTCCGGGCCATGGCGACGGAAGATCCCTATCCGGTGAAAGCGTTTTTCACGCTGGGTAACAACACGCTCATGAGTTACCCGAATCAACATCAGATTTTAAAGGCGATGATGAATCAGGAACTGATCGTTGCCCACGAAATCTTTATGACGCCAACGGCGATGCTGGCGGACTATGTCATGCCCGGTGACGTCTTCAGTGAACGCAACCACGTTGCGGATAGCTGGAGCTGGACCGCACGTCTGACGCTGTCGCAGAAATCCGTAGAGCCTGGTGAAGACATCAGCAGCACATATCAGTTCTGGAAAGATCTGGCCAGGCGTTTTGACTTTGGCAATCGTTTTCCCTGGGAAACCATCGAAGATGTGATTGATTACAGGCTCTCGCGCTCAGGCCGGACGTTTGCCGAGTTTGAAAAGACTGGCTTCATGGAAATGCAGACACCGGAGTTTCGCAAATACCGGAAGACCGGCTTTGCAACACCTTCGGGCAAGGTAGAACTGTCTTCCTCGGTTTTGCAGGATCTGGGCTTCGACCCGCTGCCGTATCACCGGGAAGGTCCGGCGTTGACGGAGGAGTTCCCATACGCGGTGTTCTCCGGCGTGCGCGAGGATCCTTTTTTCCAGACAGGCCAGCGAAACATTCCTGAGCTTCGCAGGCGTTGTCCGTTGCCGAGTATCTTCATACACCCGGCGGATGCAGAGAAAGAAGGGCTGGCTGACGGAGACTGGGTGGAGCTGCAGACGGCCTACGGACAGGTTACGGCAGAACTTGCCGTCAAAGAAAACATGAAAGAAGGACATCTGCGGGTACCCCACGGTTGGTGGTACCCGGAACTTCGCGGCCAGGCAGAGCTTGGCGGTGCGTTTATCTCAAGCGATGCAGTGCTGTGTTCAGACGACGATGAATTTCTGGACTATGAACAAGGCATCCCACACTTCAAGGGGTATCCGGGCCGGGTGGTCAAAGTTGAGAAACCCTCTTTGCTCGAAGAGGGATCAAACGAGGGGCTTGCTGCGTCATGACCAAAAGAACGGCGCATCAACACCGGATGCTTGAGCTGAAGTCCAAGGTGATGTCCAGGGTCGCCAACAAGATGTTCACGTTCAAGCATACAGGCGTAGACGGCTTCGTAAAGAAGGTGTTTCTGCCTGCTCCCAAGCGGAAGCAACGAGATAAGCAGGAGGTGGTAACCCAGTGAAATTGCGGCTCTTAGAAGACTCGATTCGGCTCCGGCTGTTGGAACCCGAGGTTGAAGCCATTGCGGCCGGTAGGGATGTTGTGGGCAAAACCAGTATGCCTGGCGGGACACTTTTCTATCAATTGTCCGTAGGCGGCAGGGATGTGCAGGCGCAATTTGTGGATTCGACTATTGAGGTGTCCATATCAAACGATATTGCGCAAAGGTGGGCGGCTACTGACCAGGTATCCATACGAGGCGTTGCACCGCTGGACGATGGTGAGACCAGTATTCTGATTGAGAAGGACTTTACGTGTATCAATCCGGCTGAGGGTGAAGATCAAACCGGGACGTTTGCAAATCCCAACGTTCAGCACTAGCTGTGATACATCGGACCCGAGCTGCTCGGATCGGCCAGGAACGGTCATTCAACTATGCTCCGAGAAACGACAATACGGCTCGATTGAACGCCGCGGAATTGTCTTCATGCATGATGTGCGAGGCTTTCGGTATATTCACGCGCTCCCTGTTGGGCAGCAATTCTTCCAATCCATCGATGAGTCGATGAAAAACTATTGGGCTTTGATCCCCCGTTACCAGAAGCGTTCGAGCCTTAATATGCCTTACATCGTTCTCATCCAACGGGGTCATGAAACTATCACTGAGCAATTCCGCCTTGCTGCTGTTGATCCGGACCTGTTGCATGCGTGCTTGCGAGAGGTTTTTAAAAGCGTCACTGCCTAACACTGCTTTTCCAAAATGAGCGGTCGCAGTCTCCATATCATCATTTTTGGCAGCTGAAGAAGCTGGTCCAAGGCCAGTGGCTGCAAATCTAATTATAGGTAAAGCGGTATTGGGTTTAGTCACCAGCAACCATAGAACCTCCTGCGGTTTGGGCGGAAAGCTGGTGAAAAGAGGTATCACTGGAGGCTCAGCAAGAACCAGGCGGCCCAACAAGGTCGGATTTCTTATCGCTACCATCAGCGCCAGGTAAGCACCGTATGAGTGGCCGACAATGTGCGCACCCGCAAGACCTAGTTGTTGCAGCAATTGCTCCAAGTCGTCGACCTGGTCAGACATTGCATATTCTGCTCCCTCAGCGATAGGTTCGTTGGGCCAATGGTAACGGCGACTGTATCTGACCACTCGAAAACGCGACTCGAGTTCGCCCATTTGTTGGTCCCATGTCCTGAAGTCACTTGCTGAGCCATGGACTAGCACAATCGGTTGACCACTGCCGCTTTCAGTGTACTCAAGAGTTGTGGATTGCAGCGTTAGTTTTGCCAAGCCAAACTCCAAAAGCGTCTTTGCTTCTCATGATAGCTCGGAACGGTGCCTGGAGGTTCCATTTTCGACCGAAGGGGTGTATAATATGCATTATGCATACATATAAAAAGCTGGCAATCGGGCTATCGACCGTAGTTGCGCTGGGAATAAGTACAGTATTAGTTCTTAAACTGGTCACAGGCGGTTTCGCTTCAGCTGCTGTGTATTCAACTGCAAACGGGGCAATTGATGGCTTTGATCCCGTGTCCTATTTTAAATCGGGCTCCCCGCGTCAGGGCAGCAGGCTTCATTCAGTGGAATATCTCGGTGCGCTTTGGCTTTTTAGTTCAGAGGAAAACCTTCTAAAGTTCCGCGAAGATCCCGAACGCTACGTCCCGGCATATGGCGGCTATTGTGCATATGCAGTTTCGGAAGGTTATACGGCTTACATTGACCCATACGCTTGGGAGATTGTTGATGGAAGGCTTTATTTCAATTACGACGCAGAAGTGAAGGCCATGTGGCAAGTTAATGCGGCTGAGCGTATTGATCTCGGTGATCAAATTTGGCCGACACTCGAACCAGCACGACAACGGGCAAAATATGCGCACAACTAACTTACTCGGCGCGCTTGCGCAGTTAGCTACAGATCAGCAGCTAAAAGCCATCGAAGAAGATTGTGGTCTCAACCCAACTGAAGCCGCCGCGTTGGTGAGCATCGGCGTTGCACCAGGTCAGCAAATCGATTTTTTGCAACAAGCCATCAACCGCTCTCACTCAGCATCCGTTAGGTTGGTGGACAAACTAGCTGCCCAAGGTTTGGTTGTTCGCGATCAGGCTACTGATGGGCGAGCAGTCGCATTGCATCTCTCGGCTAAGGGTACAAAGAAAAGTAAGGAAGTGCTGCGTGCAAGGAACCGGGCTCTAGAGGTATTCATTCAATTTTTAACTTCCCAAGAGCGAGAAGCACTGGACAGTATGTTGGCCAAACTCCTTGCGGCTTCCGTGATGAGTGAACGGCATGCCTACCAGATGTGCCGGCTGTGCGACGGTGATGCATGCGATGTTTGTCCCGTTGAAGAAACCTTTCTGACAGAAGAATAGCCATGGAATTAGTAGCCCCCGAATTCCACGTGCTTAACGCTCACAATGCAGGTGTGCTGGTTGATTCGGATGTATTTGACGAAGACGTCATTCCAGAGCAACTTAATGCGTTTGTAGATGACCCAAACCATGATCTTATCTTCGCTACCGTTGACAATGTACCTGTGGGTATCGCATCGGGCACCATGTTGTTACATCCGGATAAGGCACCAGCCTTCTTTGTCGCTGAAGTAGGGGTCAATGAAGAATGGCGGAGACGGGGAATAGCTTCAGAGTTGGTATACAGGCTTATCAACCTGGCAAGAAAGAAAGGCTCAGTCGGAATTTGGCTAGCGACTGAGCTGGACAACGACGAAGCGAGAGGTTTGTACCGCAAGTTAAAGGCACGTGAAACACAAGACATTGTCGTATACGACTGGGACGGTGCAATGGACGACTGAGGGTCTCGATTTAACCGCTGCTTGGTTCTATCGGTGAGACCTATCTATCCTTCCAGAACCTGCAGTGTTCTGGTTTGAGCGACTACTGATCTGTAAAACTTGGGCTCGAAGTAAGGTTTGAGTACGAACTCGAGGGCTTCGTGATTACGCAGTATCTCCTTTTCGGAACTCCCTTGGCCTGCCAGAAGCTCGGCATAACGTGGCCAGCTGGTCCACAAAACCCATAGTGTCTCAGCCAGCTTAGCCTGATCTTTCCTGCTCAAGCGTACTATTCCAACCGGTGGTACAAGCAGGCGATCGAGAATTGTCTCAACCTGACGCGTCCCTCGAATGCAGAAATCCCGATAACTGGTGACCAGGGCTTCTTCTCTCGAGACCAGTTCAATCGAAGAAGAGAAAAAGAACCGGTAACGCCAAAGCACTCTGGCACCGCCTATCAGTACCTCGGCGAGATGCCGGGCGTCTGGAACCTCATCTGCTTCCAGAATCAGCACCTCGTCCAGATCAAGCCGCAGTTGGGCTAATACCTCCGCCAGAATCTCTTCGCGGTTGCGGAAGTGGTAGTACAGGTTACCCGGGCTGATCGACAGGTGTTCGACCAATTGGGTGGTGCCGACAGCGCCGCCGCGTTCATTCATCAGTTCTATGGTCGCATCGATGATTCTTTGCTTGTTACTCACGTTTCGATCTTCTTCCGATCAACAGACAGGTGTAATCGTAACAGCGCGCGTCCGCGGCGTCCAAAAAATAGAGGGTTTACTCTATAGAGGAAACCCTCTAAACTTGTGCGCCGATGAGTTAGAGAAAGTGGAGTTAACAATCATGAAGCTTGATGGATTTCCAAAAGAACTGACCGACCCTTTGCATGAACACTTACGGCGATATCTGGAAACAGATGGTGAGGACGGCTATCTCTGGGATTCAACGCTAGTCGGCGGGGCCGGTGTTGTGACAACGCTGATCCTTAGAACAATTGGCCGAAAATCAGGTAATGAACTGGTGTTGCCGCTGATTTTTGGTGAGGACGGTGAAGACATTGTGATTGTTGCATCCAAGGCGGGACACACCCATCACCCGGCGTGGTACCTGAACCTCATGGCCAGTGGGGAGGCGGATGTTCAAATTAAGGCTGAGCGCTTCAAAGCTGCGGCCCGGGTCGCTGCGGGAGACGAACGTGCGCGTTTATGGGAGAAGATGGCAGGCATCTATCCTCCCTATATCAGCTATCAGGAAGCGACCGACCGGCAGATTCCGGTGGTTGTATTGAGAAGAAAGGCAAGCACCGCAGATGCTTGAGGATAAGGTGATTATCGTTACCGGCGGTGCTTCGGGAATTGGCCTGGCGACCAGTAAGCACCTGCTCGCTTCCGGAGCATCTGTTGCCTTATGGGATCTGGATCCCGAGCAGATCGAGCAGGCCATGCAGTGCGCTTCTCTCTCGACCGGGCGCTGCCGCGGTTTTATCGTCGATGTAACAGACGCCCGGCAGGTCGAAGCGGGGTTCAACGACACCCTCGATGCTTTTGGTTCCCTGGATGGCGCTTTCAATAACGCCGGCATTGGTTCCGCCACGCTGCCGCTTGCTGATACCAGTGAAGAAGATTTTGACCGGGTAGTCGCGGTTGATTTGAAAGGTGTATGGCTGTGCATGAAACAGGAGCTTCTTCATTTCAGGAACCATGGGGGTGCAATTGTCAACAACGCGTCGGTCGCCGGGCTTGTCGCGCTGCCGGGGCAATGCGCCTACGTTGCGTCCAAACATGGGGTGATCGGGCTTACCAAATCTGCAGCGGTTGAATATGCCAACGCGGGTGTGCGGGTGAATGCGGTGTGCCCCGGAGCGGTACGAACGCCCATTATCGGACATCTGGAGGACGCCGGTATTGATGAAAATGCGCTGGCGGAAATGGCACCCATGGCGCGAATCGGCTGCCCCGACGAGATTGCCAAGGCGGTTGTCTGGCTGCTTTCGGATGAGGCGAGTTTTGTGACCGGGGAAGCAATGTCCATCGACGGCGGCTGGTCCGCGCAGTGAAGGAGTAGCAGAGATGACAAGTGTAGCAACAGAACTGGGCCCAACCTGGGCGGGGGCGGATCCTTTCGAGCCGACTTTCAGGGATGATCCCTATCCTGCCTTGAATAAGCTGCGTGAAGAGCACCGTGTCAATTTGACACCTGTTGGAACCTATCGGATCACGCGGTTTGATGACATCAAGAGCTTGTTCAAAGATGCCGACACAAGTATGACCCTGGCGAGTGGTGAATCTCCGAATTTTCATTCGTCCGATGAACGCGGCAGCTTTCGCGAGTTTGTTCTCAACATGGATGATGAAGCGCATATCCGCCTGCGCAAGCTGTTGTTTAAATCGTTTAACGCGCGAGTGGTTAAGCGTTATGAAGTGGAAGCCGCTGACATTGTTGATGAAACTCTGCAGAAGGCGCTGCAGCGCGGCGGCATGGATATCATTGAAGATCTTGCCAAGCTGGTGCCGTCGCAAATTGTTTGTCGAATTATGGGGGTTCCGGAACAGGACAGGGAAATTTTTGCCCGTTGGACCGCGGCCAGAACCAACGCGTTCTTCGCCAAGTTTCTCCCCGAAGAGGTTATTCAATCCCTGGTGCAAGCCGGCAACGAGATGGCTGACTATTTTGATCAGATGGTCAAGGAACGCCGCAAGAACCTGCGGGATGATTTTGTCAGCGAACTCATTCGGGCGGAAGAAGAGGGTGACCGCCTCACCGATGGCGAGGTTGTTTTGCAGGCCATTGGCATTATTGTTGCGGGTTTTGAAACCACGATCGGGCTGATTGGCAATGGCACAAGAGCGCTGATCGAACACCCGGATCAAATGGCGTTGCTTCGGGACCGCCCTGACCTGATTAACCGCTGCATAGAGGAGTGTCTGAGGTACGACGCCCCCATCCTGTTCAACTGGCGCGTACTCAGGCAGCCGTTTCAGATCGGTGATGTGGTCATTCCGGCCGACGCCGTCATCTGGCAGATGCTCGCCTGCGCCAATCGCGACCCGCGCAACTTTGAAAACCCGGATCAGTTTCTGATCGAAAGAAAAGATGTGGCGCACCAGAGCTTTGGCGGCAGCCCGCATTTCTGCCTGGGTAACATGTTGGCGAAAGTTGAAGCCCGGGTTGCGCTGGGCAAGTTTGCCGAAAAGACGAAATGCCTGCAGATAGAGCCGGGTGAGACGGAGTGGTCCCAGTCCTTCTTCCGCGTGTTGGGGAGATACCCGGTCGAGTTCAAGTAGAGCGTGGTACGACGGCAACAACTAAGGAGGCTTGTTCAATAGCAACGAGCCTTACAGCAATATTTGAGGAAATGTAGTGTCTGCAAATAAGTTCGACTTTGATGTTATAGCAATCGGTGCGGGTTTTTCGGGGCTGAGCCTCATTCATCATGTCAGGGCAGCCGGCTTGTCTGTTCGAGTGTTCGACAAAGCCGCGGACGTGGGCGGAACATGGGCGTGGAATCACTACCCGGGCGCCGCAACAGACAGTGAAAGCTATGTCTACTGTCTGACCTTCTCCGAGGAACTGCTACAGGAGTGGACGTGGTCGGAGCGCTACCCGGGGTGGGAAGAAACCTCAGCCTACTTCCGCTTTGTTGCTGACAAATTCGACATGTGGAGAGACATCCGGCTGCACACTGAGATTGTGAGCGCATGCTACCTGGAAGATCAGGGTGGCTGGGTGATCAGGAGCGCTGATGGTGAAGAATTCACCTGCAAGTACTTTGTCTCCGCCATGGGGCTGATGTCGCAACCCGTTGTGCCGGACTTTACCGGTATGCAGAACTTTTCCGGACCCCTGTTTCATTCGTCCAGATGGCCCCGGGAAGGGCTGGACTATGCGGGCAAGAAGGTCGGCATTGTTGGCGCGGGGGCAACGGCTGTGCAGATGCTGCCGGTGATGGCAGAGCGTGCGGCAAGCGTAACAATTTTCCAGCGGACACCTAATTTTGTGTTACCTGCGGTACAGAAACCGATCACAAAAGAATGGGAAAGGGAAATCAAAGCCAACTATCCGGCCATATTGGAAAAGTGCCGTGGTCATCTCTTCGGTTTGCCTTACAACAGCCCGGCAAACAGAACTATCGCCGGTACATCACCTGAAGAAGTGGAAGAGATATTGGAAGCGCATTGGCCCCGCGGAAGTTTCAGTTTCTTCTTCGAGACCTTTGACGACCTGCTGACGAATCCTGAGTCCAACCAGGTGGTTGTTGATTTCCTCGCCGGAAAAATCCGCGAAAAAGTTAACGATCCCGGCGTGGCCGAACTGCTGACGCCGAAGGGTTATCCCTTGTTCGGGAAACGTCCTCCGCTGGACCATGGTTACTACGAGTCTTTCAACCGCGACAACGTCCATCTGGTTGATATCAAAGGGCGGGAACCGATTGTTCAGTTCACCGAAAGTGGGATACGAACAACGGAAAGCGACTACGATTTTGACATCATTGTATTGGCGACGGGGTTCCAAGCTTACACCGGAGCGCTGGAAGCGGTTGAGATTCAGGGCGCACGAGGGCAGACGCTGACGGAAAAATGGGTTGATGAATCCGGCTCAATCATGGGCACCTTTGTTGCGGGGTTCCCGAACATGTTCATGGTCACCGGTCCGCATGCGCCCTTCTCCAACCTGCCGCCGGTGATAGAACAAAGTGTTGAGTACATTGTTGGCTGCATAGCCGCCATGGAAAAAGGCGGGTTCGACGTGTTCAGACCCAGACAGAGCGCGGAAGACGCCTGGGTGCGGCATTCCACCGAGGTGCACAGTGGTACGGTGATGCACGAAGCGGCCAGGACCAGCTCGTGGCTGATGGGGACCAATATTGCCGGTAAAAAGCCGCGGGTGCTGGCCTATGTTGGCGGGGCGAACGTGTTTTTCGGCAAGCTCCAGGGGTCAGCCGCTGCCGGGTTCCCGGAGGTGGAGTTTTCGAACCTGGAAGTTAAGGTTGATGAGCAGGCGGTTGGTCTATGAATTTGGGGTAATCAGTATGTCTGCAACCGGTTTTTGCGGCGGTTCGATTTTGTCTGCCCGTCCCGCCAGCCAGCCGGCGGTCTGGTCGTTGTACCAATCGCTTAATGGGTGGCCTGACTGACCGCCCGGACTGATCATCCAGGCCTGGATTGGATCAGACATCTCCAACACCATGCGGGTGGTTGCCCCGCCGCTGACCCCATAGGGCCTGGCGTGACTGTAACGGGCGCGACCGACGGTGGCGTTGCCGCCGTCCGCGGGATAGGGGCCGCGGTTAAACAGCACCCCCGCGCCGGGGAACGCGCTGCCCAGTTCGTGTTTGAGCAATAGTTGATGGTGATGACCCCAGCGCAACGAGCGGGGTTCAGCAGGTAGCTCTGCAACTGCCTGGGTGAAACTTTGTTCTAATGCCTTCTGTACCGGCCAATCTGTTTGCCGCTGCAGCAGTTGGTTGTCGATCGCTTCGTTGATCAGATAGCTGCGCCGTAACAGGCGTTGGTAGGTCTCGTCGGTCAGGACCGGTTGGAACAACTGCCTGATGAACTGCTGGTACCACATTGCGAACAGCGCCGGGGCCGGCTGGCCGGCAAGGTCCTCTGGTGCAGCAGACCATTGCAGCAGCAAATCAAAAACTTCTGCCTCCGTGGCGGAAAGCGCTGCTCTGTCTTTTGCTGCCTGCAAGGTATCCAGCATCCCCGGCAACAACCGTCTGGACTGCAGGTTGGCATAGTCCGTTTGCAGCGCCAGCATTGAGTCCACGTCGTGATCTTGCCGGCCGCCCAGCAGCTGGTGGATTCGCCGCACCCGGTAGCCGGGCGCGTTGTCTGCGCTGATCAGCATGCCGCTGTCGGTAAACGGCCGGTTCGCCGCAGCCACATATGTTTGTGTGGTGGTCTTTGCCGGCAGCCCACTCATGTCTAACATGCCAGTCCACGACGCCGATGAGTTTCCCGGATCGCTGCTTGACAAGGGCAGCAGTCCGGCACCGCTGCCTCGTTGCGGCAACAGGCCAACGGTGCGTTGCGCAACCCGTCCGGTTATATCCGCGTAGGTTGCGGTGGCGCTGGGTGCAACAAAGCTGTCCAGGGCGTCGTTAAACTGCGCAAAGCTGGTGGCCCGGTTCAACGCAAGCAGCGCATCCAAACCGAATTCATGGGGTTCCAGAGGTGCCCACCTGACTGCAATGGGCGGGTCGAGGCTGATAAGGCGCCCGTTGGCGGTTGTGACTATGTCGGCTACTTTGTCAGATTCACCCCTGACGGGTATGCGGATTGACTGAACGTCCCGGTCGACGGCGTTTGATTCTATAAATGCATCCTGGGAATCACCGATGTTGGTGAAACCCCAGGCCATGAATTCGTTGAAGCCGTTGATGACTCCCGGCAGGCCGGGGACAGAATTGCCCCTGATCTGTTGTCTGCCGGCAAACAGATGCACGTCATAGGTTAAGTTCGGCAGGGAAACACTGTCGTGAGAATCGAATGCGAACAGGGCGGTACCCGACGCAGTCATTGGCGGCGCAACAGCCCAGGCGTTGCTGCCCATGGCGGGCGCTGAAAATAACGGGTTTGTGCTGCCGTTTACCAGATCCGTATGGCGCAGTGCCGGATATATCGAGTTGAGCGGCACAACAAGCGGATCCGGCACAACTTCAGCTTCGGGAAAGAAGACGCCGGCCTTGCTGATGCCGAGTTCCGTCACCAATGCCAGCCTCAACAGCTCGTCGGTCAGATTGTTAGCGGACTGGTAAGCCATCAGCGCCCCCAGCGCAAAAACGTCGTCAGCACTCCAAGGCCTCGGTTCGATCTGCAACAGGAGGTACTCGGGAGGTAGGGGCCGCTGCTCCGCGAGAAATGTGTTTACCCCCGCAACGTAGGCGCTGATGGACGCTTTGAGCGACGGGCTGGCCACTCTTGCCATGCGTTGGGCCAGTTCCGGCACGCCGGCGCGCCAGATTTCGATATCCGTTTCCAGGCCCTGCGGGCCGATAAGTTCAGCAATGCGCCCCAGGCCTGCCCTGCGGAACATATCCATCTGCCACAGGCGATGTTTTGCGTGGAGATAGCCTTGCGCCAGGAACGCGTCATCGAAGCGCTCAGCGTACACAAACGGCCGCAGCCGTTTGTCGTAAATAACTTTGACCGGCGCGGAGACTGCGGCTCCGGTTGTATGCGGCGATGAGTCTGGTACGGAGCGTAGCAACAACCAGCTGACAAACAAGGTAGCCAACACAGCGGCGGACAACAGTCCGGCGGTCAGCCGCTTCAGCCATTTCATGAATGGACAAAATCCTGAACAGCGGCTGCAAAGGCGTCTGCAAAGTGGGCTTCGTCATCCGCGCTCATCACGGTAGACAGGAAACAGGTGGCGGTTGGCGCAATTAACACGCCGTGTTTGAGCATGCACTGGTGGAACCGCTCAGTAGCAGCATTCTCTGCGGGAGTTTTATAGTAGCTTCGATAGTCGCGGGCTTGGCGCTGGTGAAAGTAAATGCTGAACATGGCGCCAACGCCGCTGACCTGCATGGGTGCCTGCTGTGCATCGATAACCGCGGTACATTGTTCACGCATGCGGTGCCCCAGATTCTCCAGCGCATCATAGGCCGGCTGGTCTAATGCCTGCATGCCGGCCAGACCGGCAACCATGGTGATTGGGTTTGCGGTAAATGTACCGGAACTGCCAACCTTGGTGCGGGTGGCTTCCATGATGTCTGCACGTCCTGCCACCGCGCCTACCGGGTAACCACCGCCGATGATTTTGCCGAACGCGGTCAAGTCCGGGTCTCCGCCAAATCGGCCCTGAGCGCCGTGGAAGCCGAACCGCAGGGCAATAACCTCGTCGTAGATCAATAAGGCATTGTGTTCACGGGTGAGTTTACGCAAGGCTTCGATGTAGTCGGTGTGGAGCGGCTGCATGCCGCATCGAGGCGGCACTGGATCCACAATGACCGCAGCAATGTCGGATTCCTGCTGCAGCCGCTTTTGCAACATGGGTATATCGTTAGCGGCAGTGACAACAACGCTGTCCAATACACCGGCCGGGGTTGCGGGTATGGTTTCGACCGCAGTTGGGGAATTGCCCCAGTTTTCCGGTGTTGAATAGTTGCTGATCTCCGCGTAGTCGTAACTGCCGTGGTAAACCCCTTCCAGCTTTATGATGCGGCTTTTGCCGGTGAATGCCCGGGCTATTTTGATGGCCAGGCCAACCGCCTCGGAGCCGGTATTGATAAAACGGATACGCTCGCAGGCTTCAATCCGCCCGCACATCAACTCGGCCAGGGCAATCTCGTGTTCCGTAGGCAAAGCGAAACAACTGCCCAGCCCCGCCTGTTTTTGCACCGCCTCCACAATCGCGGGATGGGCATGCCCGTGAATCAGCACCCCCAGATTGTTGGTCAGGTCCAGGAAGCGGTTACCGTCCACATCCGTGATATGAGCGCCGTTGCCGTGAGCTACGTACATGGGATACGGGTTGTACCAGACCGCGCCACGGGTATTGCCGTTCGGCATCACCTGCAGGGCGCGTTGGCGTAGTTGTTCGCTTTGGTTCATCTGTGGCACTTATGACAGTTCAGGATTTGATTCGTTTGCCGATGCCGTTGTACATCACCACGGGCCGGTCTTCGTCCTGGATCACGCCTTGTACAAACACCAGACTGTTGGTCCGCTTCACTACTTGACCCTTGGAGGTCAGCCAACTGCCGTGCGGGGCGGTGTCTACAAATTCCGCGCTGAGGCTGACCGTGATGATATGCCGGTCCCGGGTCAGATAACGGGCCTGGGCGCACAAGGCAAAATCGGCAAAGGTCATCAAAATGCCGCCATGCACCGTTTGCATGCCGTTGCAGTGTTTATGTTCAACCAAAAGTCCTGCGGTGATTTGATCAGGCTCACGGTTCAAGTAAAACGGTCCACACAGGTCTTCAGCGGGGTCCGTGCCGGTTTCCGGGAGAAAACCCTCGGGGATGCTAATGCTCATGCCGCCTATGTTAGGTCAAGTGGACTTGTGTGCATACGCGGAACCGGACAGCCTGTCTTGACCATTATTATATGAAATATATAATAAGGGTTTCTTTAACAGGGAAAATCAGATGTCACACAGAGAAGGGCGCATCATTCATGATGCAGACAGCCATATCATAGAAGGGCGGGGTTGGCTCGAAAGTTACGCCTCTGAATACGTGCGGGAAAACCTGGAGCAGGGTGTATTCAACCTGGATATGCCGGAGCTGGATCCGCTCATGGAGGCTGCGGCCAAGCGTCTGGCGGGTGATGATCCTGAACTCACTGAAGCGATGAAGTCTGATATTTTTGCGCATCCGGGCAAACGCAATATGTGGAGTGCATACGGAGCGGTTGAAAAAGTCGAGCGTAGTGATGCCCTGAAGATTATGGGTATCAGCTCGCAACTGATCTTTCCCTCTGTCGGTGCGGCGCGCTTTTCCCGCTCCAAGGACATGGAAGTGGTGTATGGCGGCTGTGATGCGCTCAACCGTGGGATGGCTGACTTTTGTTCGGACGATCCCGGATTGAAGTCCGTAGGCTTTCTGTCCCTTCGCGATCCTGAACGCGCGGAAAAATCGTTGGACCTGGCGTTAGAGCTTGGTGTTAACGCGATCTGGATTCCATCGGATGCACAGGAAGGCCGGGCGCCTTCGCACATTGCGTACGATCCTCTGTGGGCCAGAATGGAAGAAGCCGGGGTGCCGGTGACGTTGCATATCGGCAGCGGGCAAAACATGCCGTCCGTTTACATGAATACCGGTGTTGAGCGTGTGCTTGCGGGTAATCTGGGCAATATTGAAACGACCAAACCCAAAGATCTACCCGTTGTTCATCACTCTATTGAACGATGGATTACCTGCATGATTTACGATGGCGTGCTGGAGCGGTTTCCCAATCTTAAAGTAGGGATTATTGAACTGGGGGCTAACTGGGTACCCGCATCTTTGATGAACCTGGATATGGGTGTTTCGCTGTTAGGCAAGTTTGACCAGGGCTTAAAGCAACTCACGCTTAAACCCTCAGAATATTTCCAACGCCAGATCCGCGTGGCACCCCTGCATACGGAAGACACCGGCTGGATATTAAGAAATGTGGGCCAGGATATTCTGATGTTCAACACGGACTATCCGCACCCGGAGGGCGGCAAGGACCCGTTCGGCGACTATGAGCGTAGCCTGGACGCTGTGGGCGCAACAGCAGAAGAGTTGGACCGGTTTTACAGTAAAAACTACGAAGACTATCTGGGGTTGGGTGCTGGCGTATAAGCAGCAGCTGGATTTAATCTGGGATATTCAAAATTCCGTTAATGCCGCCGAATATGAAGTCCACCGTCTGCTCGATCTGTACTTCACGGTCGCCGCCGTATCGACCGTAATGTTCAGCGGCGGCAAGAGAAGCCCCCGACGCTAGTACAACAATCTTCTCCGCTGATCGTTTGGGAATATTGTATTCTTTTGCCAGCTCTTTGATTAAGAAGGGCGCATGCCGCGGCCGCTCCTTCTCTGCCAGCGCCTTGCGGACATCGGCTTGATTAAACAAGATGCTTAACACATCACCGCCGGCAAATTGATGGAAATTTATGTCCACGTAGGCTCTTACCGCCTCCCGGTAGTCGCTTACCTCCGAGAGGTTTGCCATAACCGAGTCTTTAAATGTGCCATATTCTCTAATGAGGAGTTCCTGCAGGACTTGCAACCGGGTGTCGAAGTACTTGTAGATAAGCGGATTGCTGACTCCGGCTTCCTGGGCGAGAATTTCCATGGTCAGGGTAGACAACCCCTGATTCAGGATAATGTCCCGTGCGCAATCCAGCAGCTGATTGCGGCGCGCTTGCGGTGACAATCTTGTGCGAACAGGGTCGCTCATGCAGCTCTATTTCTTGAGAAACTCATCATTGGCAATTATACAAGAGGTCTGCCACCAACTTCTTGTGGTTAGTGCCCCGCCAGGTCCCCGGCGACCTTTACTGTCCGTTCAATGAGTTCATCTACCTTCATTTCATCATAACCGGCAAGTGAAAGACCCACCCTGCCTTGCCAGGGTTCAATCCAATGGTTTGGAATGTCTTTACCCTGCAGCCCCCAGAGACCTCCGACTGTTGCGCCATTGCAATCCGTATCCCAGCCGGCCGCAACGGCATCGCCAATAGCGGCGCTGAAGTCGTTCAAGTTTGAGTAGAGGGCCCAGACAACAATTGCGAGGTTATTCAGGGTATGAACCGGCGACATGCCCTCGTAGCGTTTTCTGATCTCCGCATCACCTTCATCAGTGCCGGTGAGGTTTTTGCCTAGCCGAGCGGCTTCTGCCGCTGCGGACTCTGCAGGGATAGTGGCTAGAGCCGCATCAAATGCCTGCTGCGGGGCCATGTTGGCCAGCGCCGCACCCAGCGCCGCAACAAACACCGCGCCATAAACGCCGTCACCTCGATGCGACAACGCTGCATCCGTTGCCGCCAGTTTTGCGGCGAGTTCCGGATTGCCCGGACATACCCAGCCATAAACATCAGCCCTGATCTGGGCGCCAATCCAGTTGTTGTAAGGATTGTCGGAGCATTCTGCCAGATCAAAACCCGCGTCACCGGTTTCCGGATACCACTCCTTGCCTTTCTGTAACAATATTTTGTAAGCCGCACGTTCAGCGGTATAGGTTTGCGCAACAGGCAGCAGTCTCATCCAGGTTCTGGCCACGTCGCTGGTGGTCAGGGCGGCGCCGTGTTGCTCAAGCATCAGCAATGCAAGCGTGCTGTAGTTAATGTCATCATCCGGCTCGCTGCGCACCAGGTTACCTTTGCAACACCGCCGATCCAGGTCCAGACCTTCTTCAAAATCGATGTAGTCCCGCAGGGGCAGATTGCCTTTCCGCTGCAGATAGCCGTGCAAGGCATCATAGCCTTCGCGCATGGAAAACCGTTCAACCGGCTTCCCCAGTTGACATCCGGAGATTCGGCCCAGCCAGGCGTTGCGGATTCGCAGTTCCAGCTTGTCCCTGTCAGTCACGGCCATCCTCCCAAGATTTTGTTGCTTAAAGCATCAATGGTAACCCCACCAGGGCCTGTCAGCGCTACGACTTAATACAAATTTTAAGTTGTGTTCATGTTTTCTTAAGTTCACCGGCCGGCCGCATCTCTAAGATGGCGCGCATTCGATGTGAGAGCAACGGATCTCAATCGAGCTAGAACTATGCTCTTCTCCGTAGACGTTTGAGGGGGAGAGAAATGCGCTATCAACTTGAAAAGAGGCTACTTAATGAAAAAACTCGCAGTTCTTCTGTCGCTCACCGCGATGCCGTTGTCGGCGGCCTACGCAAACATCAATTCCAAAGAGGTTGAGGCTGCACAGATTGCATGGGGTAACGGCATTGTCAGCATCGGCAAGGCCAAAGATCCCAGAGAAGCTGCCATTGAACACATTGACCAGTTCTATGGCTTTGATACGGGCATGGTGCTCTTCAAACCCACCCTGGCTTCGGCGGATCAGTTCAGAGGAACAAAAAAGGAAGCGCTGTCCTACTTTATCGGTCAGGACATGGCGGAAGATAACGGCTTTGCGCTTGCACCCTACGTCAGCGTGCGGTGGGAAAATGAAGGCATCATCACCGACGGTGATTCAGCGTTAGCGATGGGCAACTACTATTTCACCGACAAGCAGGGTAACGAGACCAAGGTTGAATACAGTTTTGGTTACGTTAAAGACGAAAACGGTGATCTGAAGATCAACCTGCACCATTCATCCATACCCTACGCTGTCAACTAACAGCTCCCGGGAACTCTCTGATCCGAAAGAGCGCTACCGCAAGGTAGCGCTGTCTCCTTCAACTTAAGGAACGGCCATGACTCGATTTTTTCAAGCCGTTGTGATGGGTGTGCTTGGCCTGGTCCTGATACCGCAGCATACGCGGGCGAATACCAGCAGCGTGTTCAGCCCTGACGTCAGTGAGGGTGAGCGGTCATGGGAGTATCGCTCAAGTTTCGAACCCGGCGATTCCGGCGATCCGGATACTTTTGCCCACAGGCTGCACTACCAGCACGCATTAAGTGATCAGACCCGGTGGCGCCTGATTGCTCAGCAGAGCGACAGCGGCAGCCGACTCGAATTTCGTTACGCCCGGCTCGAACTTCAACAGCAGTTTCATGAAGACGAAACTGCCGGATTTGACAGCGCCCTGCGTTTCGAGCTGCAGCTTGCGGAAGGAGACGACCAGCCTTCCCGGGTGCGGATTGCATGGACCGGCAAAGTTGATGTTACGCCTCAGTGGCAGCTTCGCTCGAACGTGCTCACGGGAAAACAATTCGACTCCGGCGCTGAATCCGGCCTGTTGTTGGAGACGCGTTGGCAGGCCAGTTACAAGCTGGACAACGGAGTGCGGGTCGGTGTGGAGATGTTCAACGACTTGAACACAACTTCGGATGTCGGAAGTTTTGATGAGCAGGAGCACACGCTTGGCCCCATCGTGAAATTTGCGCTGGGCGAAGTGAGGGCGGAGGCCAGCTATCACGCCGGCCTGTCTGATGCCGCGTCAGACCACACCTTCAGGCTGCACCTTAAATACCGGATTTAGCGGTTCTCTCTGCAACAAGTTAGCGCAACAGAATTTTTAGATAGGTAAATCGAAGATAGGTAAATTAATGTTCAGATACGTAGTTATTGTTTTTATTTCAGCTTCCCTGTTCACCGCGAATCTGCAGGCGCATGAGCAGGGTTCTTTCCTGGTACGCGCGGGGATCGCCAACGTTGATCCGGATACCTCCAGTTCCGCGCTGATTCTGGACGGGACGGCCATCGGTGCTTCCGCGGCAGATGTCGATGACAATACGCAACTTGGGTTAACATTCGCGTATATGTTGACAGACCACATCGCCGTGGAGGTTTTGGCTTCGACACCGTTTAAGCACGATATTTCCGCATCTACGGGCGTTCTGGGGCTCGGGGAGATAGACGCTGGAGAGACGAAACACCTCCCGCCCACCGTGTCATTGCTGTACTACCCTAACGACAATGCAAGCCGCTTCCAGCCTTATGTGGGCGCTGGTCTCAACTACACGTTGTTTTTTGATGAGCGGGTCGACAGTGAGCTGGAAAGCGTGCTGGGCGACGGCTCCCTGGAGCTGGACGCGTCATGGGGGTGGAGCGCACAGGTGGGTGTCGACTACATGTTAAATGACAAAGCGTTTGTTAATGCCAGTATCTGGTGGATCGACATTGATACTGACGCGGATTTCAGATTCCCCGCTAACCGCCTGACGGCGGATGTTGAGATTGACCCGCTTGTGTATCAGTTGACGTTGGGTTGGCGCTTCTAATTCTGGTTCGCTAACCGGGCTTAAACTGCGCCATTCAGCATAAGTGGATAAGTGAATTCGGCAATTGCGGTGAACTTAAGACGAGTCTTACCCAGCTTTGGAACTAAGCTGATTGCCGGTGCCGGCGTGCTGGTTTTGACCATCGGTGCGCTGGCGGTATCGCTCTACATCAGTACAGAGCGGTACCAGTACCACCTTGAACGCAGTGTGAGCGCCAACAAAGTGCTTTCCAGCTTCCAGGCGGTCTCAGATCACACCTACCGGAAATTAAATGCGGTCGGACAGATTGTTGCGACGAGTTTTGTCGGCGATGTTGATGAACGGTTGGCGAACGAAAAAATTCTGTGGGCAGCACTGACCCAGACCCAACACAATCTTGAGGCTGAAAATGCTCTGGATGAACAGCCTGATTTTGCGGAAAAGCTTGAACGCCTTGCGCAAATCGAAGCGATTGTTGAGCGCATAATCCAGGGCGGTGCAACAATTCGTCAGGCGGTGGAATCGGGTGAACCGCAGGCTGCTCAGGACGAGCTTGCCAGATTACAGAGCCAGGAGATCGCCGGGCGGTTTAACAATCTGATAGACGAGGCCATCGCGATTGAGCGGGTTATTGTTGAGTCGACGCAAGCCGACGCGATTTCGCTGGGTGAGTTCATCGCCCGCTTTCTGCCGACCGCCATAGTGATTACCCTGGTGTTGGGTACTCTCGTTGCGGTAGTGATATCCCGAAGTTTGCGGATGTCACTCGCCCAGCTGCAGGACGCTGCGGAAGCCTTTACGTCGGGTAATTTAGAGCATCGCCTGGTCGATTTGCCGGATCAGGAATTCAGCCGGCTGGCGGAAGCCTTTAACCGGATGGCGGCGGAGTTGTCCGCCCGCAGGACTGAAGCCCGCCAGTCGCAAGCTTCTCTGGAGCGGCAAGTGGCTGAACGCACGCAAGAATTATCGCATACGTTAGGCCAGCTTCGAAACGCGGATGCCACCCGCCGCAGATTTCTGGCGGACATCAGTCATGAGCTGCGAACCCCGCTCACCCTGATCCAAGGTGAAGCGGAGATGGTCATGCGGGGTTCCGGCAAAACTGCTGAAGAATATTGTGAAGCGCTGACCCGGGTTCGCGACCAGGCTGTCCACACCAACCGTCTCGTCAAAGATCTGCTCCTCATGGCCCGTGCGGAAGAGGGAAATCTTCTGATGGAACACAAGTCTGTGGAACTTTTGGAGTTGATCAAGGAGGTCTGCGCGGATTTCAGAAGTGCACTCTCAAAGAAGCAGCTTAGAATGATCCAGGAACTGCCTGAACAGTGCGTGTTTACAAAAGGGGACCCCAGCCGCCTGCGCCAGGTGTTTGCCATTCTCATTGATAATGCGATTCGTTACTCTGATGTTCAGCAGGTTCTATCTATTCAGCTGACCCGGCGCGGTGATCATGCGACATTCGAGGTGCGGGACCGCGGCGCGGTATTGAGCGAACATGATTTGCCGAAGGTGTTCGACCGTTTCTATCGAGGTGGTGAAGCTGCGGACAAAACTGAAGGGAGCGGATTGGGATTGCCGGTTGCCAGAGCCATAGTGGAAGCCCATGAAGGTTCGATTGAACTGCAACGCGAGCCTGACGGAATAACGGCCATCGTACGTCTACGTGTTCATGATTGAGACAAGCAGAGGTTATGCGCGTATTAATTGTTGAAGATGATGCGAGAATCTCGGACTTCCTGCAGCGTGCATTAAAGTCAGAAGGCCATAACACAGTTGCGGCAAAGGATGGGCATTCGGGTCTGGAATTGGCAGGGAATGGCGACTTTGATCTCATATTGCTGGATCTCATGCTGCCCGGACTGTCCGGATTGGAAGTGTGTCAGGCTTTGCGGATGCGCCGTGTTGATGTCCCTGTGATTATGCTGACCGCTTTAGATACGGCAGAGGACACCGTGCGGGGTTTGCGGATGGGAGCGGACGACTATATCACCAAGCCCTTCGATCTTGACGAGCTGCTCGCCCGCATTGAAGCGGTGGGCCGGCGTACCCGGACAACAAATGATGCCGATCAGGTATTGCGGGCCGGAGAGGTGGTCTTCGACCTGCGCTCCATGGCGGTGACTTTCAGGAAAGAGCCGGTGGAGTGCACGGCTAAAGAGCTGGCTGTGCTGGAACTGCTGATGTCAGATCCGGAGCGGTTGTTAAGCCGCGAGCGGATTCTGAACAACATCTGGGGAGTCGACAAAGACCCCTTAACCAATGTGGTGGATGTTTACATCAGCAAGCTGCGGAAAAAGCTGTCCAGCCCCGATGGCCCGCCTTTTATTGAAACGGTACGCGGCTTGGGATACCGGATTAACCAATCCCTGGAGTAACCGGCGCTTGCCTAACTCAAGCCGGCTGCTGCTCCCGTCAGTTGGCCGGTCACGGCGTCAACAGCTTGTTGCTGCGCTTCGGGCCCCGCCATGGTGCCCTGAATCAGCACTTCTTCAAGCGGATTGATGCCAACCAGCGATGCCCAGGCTTTTACATACGGGGATTGAAAATCAAACGGGTCCGGCTGACCGTTTTTGGGGCTGTAGTTGCCGCCGCGGGAATAGATGACGGTGCCGGTGGCTGATCCCACCCCGCGCGGCCCGTCTTTGGCCATGCGGAAGGTCAGCCCCGGATGAGTGAGCAGATCGATGTATTGTTTGAACTTGTAGGGAACACCGAAGTTCCACATCGGCACCGCCATCAGCACATGATCAGCACTGAGGAACTGGTCGACCAGTTTTGTTACTTGTGCCCACTCCGCTGCTTCGGCTGCGGACAGTTCCATCGCCGTCATGGTCTTCTGCTTGGCGCCGGCCAGGGTATGGGTATATTCCGGCAGGCTTTCACTGAACAGATTAAATTCAGTCACGGTGACGCTATCCGCCAATGCGCCGAGAAACACCCTCGCGCCCTGAACGGCCGCGGAATCTTCACCCCTGGGGGATGCACAGATGTACAGAACTTTAGTCATGCTGATGCCTCTACAAATAGTCTTATTGTAAGCGAAACTCAGCACCCGCACGAAAGCCGCGCGACCGCTTATGTTCGCGGAAGGCTTCCAGTTTCCTGAAATCCAATTCGAATAAAGCGGTATTTTTTGCACCTATGGGTTCAAAAAAATGTTCTCCCTCGGGGATGGGAGTTGCCAGCCCGGCCACTCCTGCCGCATTCAGGCCGTTGAATGCACAGTTTGGGTCCCAGTCACTCACGCAGACATATGCACCTATCTCGTAGGCCCGCGCCACGGTCATATGGCGCCATAATGCTTGAGCCTTTTCCGGCCGGGAGCGCTGGGAAATAGAAAACGAAGGAACAAATACGAGATCTATGTCCGAGCGGCGGGGTAGAAAAGTGTCTGAAACCCACAGATCAGCACAGATGCAGACCTTACAAGTGAGCTCACCGATGTGAAATACGTCACTCGCCCGGCCAAACGCGACGTTCTGTTCGAGCTCGGGGCCGTATGGATTCAGCTTCTCGTAAGCCGCGACGACGCCGCCGCCGGGATTCGCAACAATTCCACGGTTGACGGTCTTGTTGCCCGTCTGCATGTAATGTGAGCCCCCAACAACGTAACACCGCAGCTTTAGCGCCAATTCGCAGATTGCGTTCTCGTATGCATGAACGCTTGCGTTAGAGCCGATAAGTTCCGGGAGCAGTATTACGTCGCATGGAGTGGTTTCAGTCACGCTCAACAACCGCGCGATGTCTTCTTCCATACGGCCTGATCTGGAGCTGGGCTGTGCAAGAACCAGTTTCACGGCTTCAAAAAAGTGTACAATGTATAAAAATATACATAGTATACCTACATGTCTCTTAGAGAAGCAAAGAAACAACTTGTCGGAGAGGAGATTCTCAACGCGGCGGAGCGTTTGTTTCGCGAACGCGGCTTCAGCCGGACCACCATGGCGGCTATCGCCGGCGAGGCATGCGTCTCCCGGCAAACCTTAGTCAACTACTTCGGCACCAAAGAAGAGATCCTGGCCGCTATTGGCAACAATTGGTTGAGATGCGAGCTGGAAAAAACCCGTCGCAGACTGGTTCAAGGTACCGGGAGTGAAAGTCCGGTTGGCCGGATCCGGCAAGGTATCCGGCTTTTGGCGCGTGCTGTTTCGCAGGATCGTGAATTCATGCGTCTGGTTTACGAGCGGTCAGGCGCAATGCTGCCGCGGCGTTCCACCGGTACCCATAGCGGCGCAAACAATGGGTGGGAGCAAGGATTTAATCTCTACGCAGGTCTTTATCGTGCTGCCCAGGAGCGCCGCGAAATCCATCGTGAACTCGATCCTGACAAACTTGCCGAGATGACCTTTGCTGTTCAATTCGTCGCGATTCATACCTGGCTGACCGGCTTTTGGAGGCGTAGAGAAAGCCTGGAGAAAAAGCTCTTGAGTGAGTTCGATGTCCTGTTACACGGGGCCACGGTCAGAGCGGCAGATGATTAAAAACGGGAATACCCGTGCGCCGCGGCGCCGTGCTGCTAAAACAGAACGGGGCACGCTCAGCGCGTTGGTTTGGGAAGGGGAAGGTACGCCATGCGTGCTGTTCCACGGGGGGTTCGAGAATGCACACGCCTGGCGTGCCGCAGCAACCGGACTGGAACAACCGGTTGTTGCACTGGATCTGCCGGGATGTGGGCATTCGGATCCCGTTACCACGGGTACCTACTGGCCTGCTGATATTGCTCATTGGACAGCAGAGTCTGTTCGACAAGTCGTTGGATCTCCCGCGCACTTCGTAGGGTTTTCATACGGTGGATTGCTCGCCCTGAGTACCGCGGATATTTACCCTGGTTCAGTATGTAGCTTAACGCTTGTAGATGTGATTCCGGGTGTTTGTCAACGACACTCTCAGCGGGTAGTTCAAGCCCTGAACCGTGGGCTGTACATGGGGCCGGATGGAGACACATGCATTTCAAAGTGGACGCCGGTACCGGCAGATATGGGTGAAACTTTGTGGGGTGTGATGAGAAGGCTGCGGGTGCCGACAACCTTGCTGGTCGGTGAGCACTCGAAAGTGGTTCTTGATTCCGACTTGGAAATACTCAGGCAGGTCAGTCCGGACAGCGAAGTCCGGACAATTCCGGGATGTGGCCACAATATCCCCTGCCAGGCGCCGGACGCTGTAATTTGTGCAATAGAACAGATGGAGAAGCGGGTCCGCTATTGACGGATAATACGCATGCGTATAATATACATGCATTCTATCAAGTGGAGTGGGCATGAATTACGGTTCCCTAATGAGCCCGGAAACACAGGAGTGTCCGTGGGATTTTCACAAATCCCTGCGGACAGACGCCCCTGTATATCTGGACCCCCAGGGTGGGTTTTATGTCATCAGCCGGTACGAAGACGTCAAGGAAGCGTTTAAGAACTGGCAAGGTTATTCCAGCAAAGAGGGGTTCCCCAGGTATTCAAGCGAGGCCACGGAACGTATCTATGCCACCGGGTATGGTGATTTTGTCGATACGTTAACCAGCAATGATCCGCCCTCTCACGACCGCTATCGCAGTCTTGTGAACAAGGTTTTTACCGCCGACCGGGTTAACAGGATGGAGGCTTATATTCAGCAGATTGTGGATTCGCTTATCGACAACTTTATCGATCAGGGGCGGACCGATATCCACAACGAATTTTCGATGAAGCTGCCGGTTACAGTGATCGCGGATCAGCTGGGTGTGCCGCGGGAGAAGATCAGCCAGCTTAAAGAATGGACTGATGTGGCGGTTGCTTCATCGGTGGGGCTGATGGCTTCCGACGAAGATCACGTCCGGTTTGCTGAGATTCAGGTGGAGTTTCAACATTACTTTGTCGAGCGTTTGGAAGAGCGCCGGTTGCAGCCCCGGGACGACCTCCTCACGGATCTTGTACAGACCCGCACGGAAGAAGAGCAACCGCTCACTACAGCCGAGCTCCTGTCCGTTATCCGTACGCTGCTTGTAGGGGGCAATGAGACCACCACCAATACGCTTTCCGCAGGCATTGTGCAGCTGATCAGGAACCCGCGGATCGCTGATCAACTGCGGGCTGACCCTACTTTGTACGCCAGCCTGGTGGAGGAAGTGCTGCGCATCGATTCTGCGGTGCAAGGCTTGTTTCGCATGGCAACACAAGATATGAACATTGGCGGCGTCGATATTCCCAGGGGTTCGATCTGCCACCTGCGCATCGGCTCAGCCAATCACGATGAGGCAGTCTATGAATGTCCCGGGCAGCTGCGTCTGGATAGACGCAGTAAGCGGCACATCGCATTCGGCGCCGGCATCCACATGTGTGTAGGCGCCATGCTTGCGCGCAAAGAGATTGCTCTGGGCCTGCGGGCAGTCAACGAACGTTTGTCAAACCTGCGTCTGGCCGTACCCGAAGAAGCGTTAACCCATGTGCCCAATGTTGCGTTGCGTGGGTTTACGTCGTTGCCGGTGGCATTTGGCTGACCTGCCGGAAGAATTCATTATGTTGGTTGTTGGACCATTGACGGCGCGTAAATTGGTTGGGGTGCTGCTGTCTGCATGTAGGTGCTGATTTCCGCAAACGACGCGGCCTGCTCATAAAACTTGATCTCAGCTTCAGCCGGATGGCGCCAGAGGCTGATGCGGCGCCCATTGAAGGAAAGGCACTGGCCGTTCAGATGGGCAGCGTCTTCGCTTAACAGCCAGAGGATACCTTCAGCCACTTCTTCAGGCGTGCCAAAACCCATGTCAGCAGGCTGAATCCCGCCGTCTTTTGCCCGGCTGCGGGCGTGATCGAAAATCACCTGAGTCATGTCCGTCTGGGCGACCGGCCAGAAGGCGTTGCATCGGATGTTAAATTTTTCCAGTTCGAGTACAGCGGTTCTTAAGATGCCCATAATGCCTTCTTTTGCCGCCGCGTAGTTTGCCTGACCGTAGAAACCGCTGAACCCTGATGCGGATACAATCTGCACAATGTGCCCGCCCGTATCCTGCATGGCGCGGGCGGCTTCGCGTGTGCATAGAAATACGCCGCGCAACCCTACCGAGATCACCTCATCGAATTCCCGGGCGCTCATTTTGAGGATGGACCGGTCCCGCACGATGCAGGCGTTATTGACCAGCGCGTCGATGCGCCCGTATTCCGCGGCACAGGTCTCGATCAAGCGGCAGCAGACCCAGCCCGCGCGACGAACCGGTGACGACAATGGCTTTGTCTGCAAGATGTTGAGTGGTCATTCCGCAGCCTGCATGATGGGTCCGAACAGCTCATCAACCAGCTTGGTGTCAAAATATTCGTCGATACTTGATATAAGCCCGTCCCTGAACCGGAAAAGGAAGTGGTATTCGTTGTTGTAAGCCTGGCCGGTCACAAGTTCGGAAGTTCCGGCAACCTCACAGGACACCCGGTTCTCTTCTTCAGTCATGCTGATAACTTCAAAACGTATGCCGTTTTTTGTGATTTGGCTGAGCATGCCCAGCGCTTCCAGCACTTCTGCGTAACCCCTCTGGCCCGACAGCAGAGAGCTGCCGTGGGCGGTGGCGACAATGTCGTCAGCGATCAGTGCAGACATTGCGCCGCTGTCGCCGGATCCCAGCGCTTTGTAAAACTGTTCAACGGTGGATTTTTGCTGACTCATTATATCTCCCGGTTGGTCGGTACAGGCAAAACAAGTACGCTTGCATACTATAAGCTAGTTGCGTAGTATGCAATCATGAAAGGAGGGCGAATATGACGCACCGCAGCCAGATCGTCATTCTCATCTGGGCACTTTCCTTTATGTTCACCTATGGACTTGTTTTGTGGGGGCTGTTGCACATGTGGCCGCCGCCGCCCGCAACGTGGAGCGTCGAACAGGTGGCGCAGTTCTATATCGAGAATAGCCTCGACATAAGACTCGGCGCCATGGTCCTTTCCTGGGCTTCTGCATTCATGGTGCCTTTTGCCATTGTCATAGCGATACAGATGCGCCGTTTGGAAACCGGGTTACCGGTGTGGACGATCACCCAATTTGCGGGCGGCATAATGATGTCGATCTTCCTGGTGTTGCCGCCCATCTTTTTTGGAGTTGCGGCTTATTCTCCGGAGCGGGCGCCCGAAGTCACGCATCTGATGCACGAGTTTGCGCTTCTGACGCTTGTGACAACGGATCAATACTTCATTTTTCAAATGATCGCAATTGCCGTCATCAGTTTTACCACCAACGATGAACACACGGCATTCCCCCGCTGGCTGGGGTATTTCACGTTGTGGGCAGCCCTTGCATTCGAGGTTGGTGCATTGGCGTTTATTCCCAAAGAAGGCCCGTTTTCATGGAACGGATTGCTCGTCTTCTGGATGCCTATCTCCGTGTTTGGCGCCTGGTTGCTCACCATATCGGTTTGTATGTTCCGGGCGATTATTGCGCAACAGCGTGCTGAAGCGGCCGGGCGGAGCGGAACGGTCGGGCAGGGTGCTGCAGCGTTGTCATGACCGGTGTTGCTGCCCAACCCGCCTCAGCCGAAGCACGGCGGATACCCGGCGAAGTGGGCGTGTGGTTGTTTGTGTTCGGCGACATGCTTATCTTCGCTGTGTTGTTCGGGATTTTTCTTTATTACCGTGGCTTGGAGCCCGCCGTCTTTGCTGAATCCCAAGCGACCCTCAACCAGTTTTACGGCGCTCTTAATGTTTTTGTCTTGCTAACCAGTTCGTGGTTTGTCGCCAGTGCGGTCGAGGGATTGCGGCGCGGTGATGTCAGGCTTGCGCGCCGCCTGCTGCTGGGGGCTTTAGCTTGCGGTGCGCTGTTTGCTCTGATCAAGATACTCGAGTACGGGGAGAAAATGAGTGCCGGGCTGGGGGTTGAGGCAAACAACTTTTTCCTTTACTACTACATGCTCACGGGTATCCATTTTCTGCATGTCATCATCGGCATGTTTGTGCTTGCCTATCTGATCTTCCGCACCAGAGCGTTTAATCCATCCGCGCCTGGCGTGCAACACTTTGAGTCCGGAGGGATCTACTGGCACATGGTAGATCTCTTGTGGATGGTACTTTTCCCTCTGATTTATCTGGTGCGGTGAATGGCTCAGTTGTTTAGAAATCGGATTACATTTGTCTGGTTTATCCTGGCAGCGGCGGCTTTGCTGTCCTGGATTGTTGGCGGCAGCTACGCGCCGGGGGATGAGGCGGCCGCCCGCAATGCAACAGTTGTGTTGATGGTGATTGCGTTTGTGAAAGTGCGGCTGGTGATCATGCATTTTATGGAAGCGGGCATCGCGCCGCTGCCTCTTCGACTGGTGGCGAATGCCTATGTGGTAGGCGTGTGCGCTGCTGTGTTATTCATGTTTTTTGGAGCAACGGGGAGCTAGTTCGAATGGATGGAATATTGTCACTTTACGACGTGTCATCGACGCTGGCGAATATTGATCAAAACGTACCGCGCCTGCTTACTTTTGGCGCGTTGGCGTTGATCTGTAACTTTATCTACTTCGGCAGCGGGATTTATCTCGGCTTCAAACAGAAGGTTGTCAGTATGCCTATAGTGGCAACCCTGATATTCATTCCTCACGATCTGGTTTATGTCATGATGTTCGACAAGTGGTTCAACGTATATGACCACTGGTTCATGCAGCTCTATTGGGTGGGATTGATCATCACCAACATCGAAGAATTCTGCTTTCTATATCTTGCCATCAAGTATGGGCGTGAAGAGTACGCACCCTCTATTTCTCAAAGAGCCTGGACCGGGTTGATCTTTCTGGCGCTGGCGGGTGCATTTGTTGCCTTTGTTGCAATCAAAAGTGTCCTGGCGGACGAGCTGTGGTTTTTCACATTCGGATGGACGGTCTGGTTCTGCATCCCGCTGGTCATACCCATGATGTTGAAGCGGAATTCCACCGCGGGTCAGTCCAGGTTGATGTGGACGGCGTATATCGGCATGGCAATCAGTTATTGGTGTGCCGTGTACCCATTGGCACCCTTTTTCCAGTCCGCGGTCTGGCTCTCTCTAGGCGGGGTTATTGTTGTTTGGGCACTGGCGGTATTGTGGACGATACGTTCGATCGAGTCGGTCGCATCCGCCCACCGCAAAACTGTGCACTCACCGGCATAAACCGCGCGCAAGCGCGGCGGCAGTCTTTTATCGCGCGTCAACCTGGTAATCAGGCTGATAATACGTATGCTTTTAGTTAATAAATTTAGCAGTAAGAATCTATGACTATCGACAACCCCGTACGATTCAGCTTCCTTGTTAACGACGTCTCGCGTTTGCATAGCATGCATTATGACCGCCTGATGAAACCGTATGATCTCACCCGGTCGCAATATTGGGTGATTTCAAATCTTACGCGTACGCATGGCGACGGTATGACCCAAACGGAGCTGGCGGAGTACATGAGTGTGGGTAAAGTCACTCTGGGCGGGCTGATTGACAGGCTTGAGGCAAGGGGGCTCGTTGAAAGACATGACGATCCCATGGATCGTCGATCCAAAAGGGTATACCTGGCGCCCGAGGGCAAAAAGTTAGTTAAAAAGATGGGTGTTATTGCGCGGGAATTCAACGCGGGTGTACTCGAAGGCATCCCGGACAAAGATATTCAGACGGCTGAGCGTGTACTGAACGCCGTTAAGCAACACTTACTCGCACTGGACGCATAAGGCGGACTGCGCAGCCGCCCGCCTTAACGGCCGGCCGCCTGTCCCTCTGCAATTTTCCGTTCGACAAACTCATGCATCAGCGCGATGCGTTGTTCCTGATAACGGCCCAGCGACAGGCGGGATCGGCTGGACGCAGCAGCCCTAACCCCCGACTGAATAATGGGCAGGTTGGACATGTCCTGGTCGAATACATGGGCAATGCGTCCCCATTCCGGCAGCGACTCAAAAAAATCATCAAAATCAAGGTGGGTGAGGGGTGCTGCAGGCGGCCGCGGTGCACCCTTGGGTATCGGTGCGGTTAAGCGCACCGTGAAGAGTGACTCATCCGGGTTGTCGCCAAGCGGCAGGAATTGGTAGATCAACGGTAAACCTTCGCCGAGCCACGGACCGAAATTGGGGAACATGGCATATTGGATGCTGTCGATCATTTCAGCATCGGAGAGAGCGCTCAGATCCGCACCCAGCATTTCTGCCATCGTCTCTCTACGCCAGGCAGCAATTTCCTTGCGGCCGAATTTTTCCATGCTGTTGACATCCGGCAGCGTTGCCTGTGCCGCGGGTCCAAGCGCATTGGCAAAGGACTGAATTGTCGTGATTGCGGCCTGCCTGCCGGAGATCCGGTCCTCCAAGGTTGGGCTTGGCACGCCGGCAGGGGTAATCAGGCGGCTGATAATCGCTTTGCCGTCATCAAAACAATCATATTTTGTATTGGCGTCCCCGGTGAAGTTGACCGCGTCATAGTGTGTTTCCGCAACGTGGTACGCCTCCAGAAAGGCCGCCCAGACCTGCTTCCAGTTTGCGCGTATCTTTTTTGTTGTAAACGCAAGCGTAAACCGGTCGGCCAGGTCGAAGTGACTGAAGTGACCCGGTAGTACCCCCAGAGACTCTGCCAGGGGTGCCGCTTCCGGGTCCGGGTTGATGAAGATGCAGCCGCCCCAGGTGTCCAGTTTTGCTTCCGGGAGCCGATAGCTTTCGTCCACGTAGGGAAAGTCCCATTGCTCCGGTATGTTTTTAATGGAACCGTCGATATTCCACGTCCAACCGTGGAAGGGGCAGCGGATCTGGTCCGTACTTGTCATGTGGGTGCACAGTTTCGTACCCCGGTGCAGGCAGCTATTGTGGAAAGCTTTGAATTTATTGTCCGCGCTGCGGATGATAATGAACGAAAGCGGACCAACGTCGTAAGGATAGCGGTCGCCAACTGCCGGAATGTCTTCTTCCCTGCAAGCGTATTGCCAGGACTTCTTCCACATATGCTCAAGTTCCAGCGCGGCGTAGTCCCGGTCGTAGTAGGTGCTGAATTCGATGTGCGTGAGCTGCGGGTCGTAGTTGCCGTCAGCGCTCAGGCCCTCGGGTACAGGAAGCGAATCCGCTGCGATCAACTCGTCGACGAGGGGACTTTCCTTAGTGCCCCGTCCTTTGATGATGTCTGTCATTCTGACTTGCTCCTGTATGGGCCGCTCTCTGCGATTTAATACGTATATTAATAATACGTATACATATCAAAATCCGCAACCGTCCGGCGTGCCGCCGGGCCGTCAGCTCTGGTTGAAGAGATTATCGACCAACGCCGTATCAAGGTATGCCTTCAACTTTGATATCCGATTGCCGGCGACTTCAATAACCCAGCAATAACTGTTGTTGTATGGATTGCCGTTTTGCATCACCCCCTCACCGGTCCACATAAAGACCACCCGATTACCTTCCGTAATCATGTCGTATGCCACCGGCCGGGCGCCTTGTGCCAGCAGCTTTCCCATTGGAATCAGCGCGTTGCGAAAGAATTCGTTTTTGCTTTGATAGACACCGGAGGCGGGGGTTGTGCCAATCACCTCATAGCGGACATCGTCAGCAAGCAGATTCCAGAATGCGTTGTCGTCGCCTGCTTGCCAGGCTGCCACTGCGTTTTCTATCAGCGCCTTCGGTTCCATGAGTTGTGGATTCAGGTTGAGGCCGGTTAAGTCTATCCATTTCATGTCAAAAGTGAAGCGCTGCCGCATAATTAGTATGCTTGCGAACTAAATGGCATTGATTTAGTATGCATAGTTACTATTGGCAGATGTACTGTTAATCGATCTGCGTGCGCCGGGAGCGAAGGAGCGGTAAAAATCATGACCGGTTTTGAGACGGAAGAGAGAGCGCTTTTGGACAATAGCGTTAACCGCTTTGTGGAAGAAAACCGCGGCGGCGAAACAACGGGCCGGCGGATGCAGGAACTGTGGCAACGCTTCGCCGAATTAGGATGGCTGGCGCTGCCTCTTGCCGAAGCCTCGGGCGGGCTGGGAGGCGGCCCCCGGGACGTGCAGGTTGTTAGCCGGGCGTTCGGCCGCGGTCTGCTGAGTACCCCTTACCTCGAGTCCGCTGTACTTGCGGCAAAGGCCATCGAATTTTCAAGTCCGCGGTCGCCGCTGCTGGCAGAACTGGCCTCTGGTGATCTGATACTGACATTTGCACATGACGAAGCCCAGGCTGATATTGGATTTGAGCACGTGACCTGCACGGTCGAGGCCGGAAAAGGCGATTGGTTGCTCACCGGCGTTAAATCCGTGGTACGTCATGTTGATGTTGCTGATGGCTTGCTGGTGACCGCACGCATGGGTGCTGATCCCGTGCTGCTTAATGTACCCAAGGTGGCTGATGGGCTTGTTATCGATGCTTTTCCGACCATCGACGGGATTAATGCGGGCCGCATAATTTTTCAGCGTGTCGCCATTGGGGAGGAGGCTATCATCGCAAAGGGCGCGCTGGCGCAGGATGCGGTTATGTATGCCCAGTTGCAGGCCATCTGCTGTCTCTCGGCCGAGCTTGAAGGTATTGCCGAAGCGGCCAGGCTGATGACGGGCGAGTATCTGAACACGCGGGAGCAGTTTGGTGAAAAGCTGGCGGAGTTCCAGGCCCTGCAGCACATATTTGCGGATATGGTGTCAGCGGAAGAGGAGATCCGGGCGATTGCGTGGATGGCTGCTGACGCGTGCCAATTGAACGATGGTCTGGAACGGGAGCGCATCCTCAGAGCGGTCAAGGCGAGGTCAGCGGAACTTGCCAGGGCCATGCTGGAACAGGCCGTGCAGCTGCATGGAGGCGTTGGCGTCAGTGAAGAGTTTGCAGTCGGCAGGTATTTGCGCCGGTCCATTGCCCTTGATGCCATGTTAGGGGACGCGGGACAGCACACCCGCTGGCAGGCAAGCCGTTATTTCGAGGCACGGTCATGATGCAACTTACGGCTGCGGAGAAAACTTTTCGCGACGAAGTACGCGGCTATATTCACGCCAATCTGCCGGCAGATATAAAACACAAGGTGATGAACGACCTTCATCTTAAGAAAGGTGATCATGTTCGATGGCAGAACATCTTAAGAGAAGGCGGCTATTTTGGCGGTGGTTGGCCTTCAGAACATGGCGGCGCGGACTGGAGTCCGGTGCAGCAGTATCTTTTTGAACAGGAAAATGCCCTGGCGGGTGGGCCGTTCATCATTCCGTATGGGGTCAACATGGTCGGCCCGGTCATTTATACCTTCGGCACCCAGGCGCAGAAGGATACCTATCTTAAAGACATTCTGGATAACCGCACGTGGTGGTGTCAGGGTTACTCAGAGCCCAACGCCGGTTCGGACCTGGCATCCTTGAAGTGCTCAGCAGTAAGAGATGGAGACCACTATGTAATCAACGGGACCAAAATGTGGACAACCCAGGCGCACTACGCCGAGATGATGCACCTGCTGGTGCGTACGGATGACAGTGGACGCCGCCAGCAAGGCATTACGTTTCTGCTGCTGGATATGAACACACCGGGTATCACCATATCTCCCATCACAACCATTGACGGGTTACATCACACCAACCAGACTTTTTTTGATGAGGTTCGTGTCCCGGTTAAGAATCGGGTCGGCGAAGAAGGAGACGGATGGAAGATTGCCAAATTCCTGCTTGCCAACGAGCGCACCGCTATAGCAGATACCGGCTCCAAGTCACGCGCGGTTGCTTCCATGACCAGGCTGCTGCAACAGGCTGACCACCTGGACGCGGGGGCAAGGTTTCACTTTTCCGAACGGCTGGCACGCATCGATTTCCGCCTGACGGCCTTGATTGCGCTGGAACAGCGGCTGATTACCCAGTGGCAGGCTGGTTCACAGGGGGCGCACGAAGCTTCGGTGTTGAAGGTGAAAGCAACAGAACTACAGCAGGATATCTCTATCCTGTTCAGTGATCTGTACGGTCCCTACAAAGCGGCGTACAACGTCGACCGGGTGAATAAGGGAGAGTTTATGGAAGCCGCGACGGTTGCGGATGCTGCGTCCGGAGCAGGGCATCTCTATCTTTATGGCCGGTGCGCCAGCATCTATGGCGGCAGCAACCAGGTTCAGCGCAATATCATTGCTAAGTCCATGCTTGCCCAATAACATATACTAAAGCTTGCTAATAATAAGCATGCGTACCATAATTTAGCAATGAAAGATCAAATAGAGAAAGATCAAATAGAGAAAGATCAAACAGAGAAAGATCAAACAGAGAAAGATCAAAACTACATAGATCCGCGAGCGCCGGTGTTGGTTGGTGTTGGTCTCGTGCAGCAGAAAGAAACCGATCCGCTGAAAGCGCGGGAGCCCCTAGCGCTTATGATCGAAGCAGTGAAACGCAGTGCACACGATGCGTGCGCTACTGCTTCACCGGCTGATGCGTGCGCTGCTGCTCTACCGGCTGATGCGTGCGCTGCTGCTTCACCGGCGGGTGAGGGCGCCGCAGCGTTAATTGCCGGTATAGAAGATGTATATGTCCCGGTCGGGCGGTGGCGCTACCGTAACCCCGGCCGGCTGATAGCTGATGCGGTTGGTGCCGGCAACGCCCGTTCGATCAGCGCTCTGCCGGGTATCTCGCAACAAACGATTATCAGTGAAGCCTGTTCTTCCATTGCGTCGGGGAAAACCAGATGCGCGTTGGTGGTGGGTGGGGAGGCCGGTAACCGAATCCTGCAGGCCGGTATTCAGGGTGTTGAACTTGAAGATACCGTAAGCACAGAACTTGCTGACGTGGTGATGAAACCCCACGAAGAAATGCTGCCGGACTATGAAATCGACAGCGGCCTGGGCAACATGCCGGTGGGTTACTACGCCATTATCGACAGCGCGTACCGGTATGCCAAAGGTCAGAGTATCGACGAGCGCCGCGATGAAATGGCAGCCCGCTACAGCGTGTTCAGTGAGATGGCGCGGAATAATCCGCAAGGCTGGAACGACGAGTCCTATGCATCTGACTACATCCGTGAGCACAGCGCAAAAAACAGCATGGTGGCGTTTCCATACACAAAACTCCACAACAGTTCCTGGAATATTGATCAAGCGTCCGCGCTTTTGTTTTGCTGCGCTGAAGAAGCACAACAATTAGGCATTCCAAGGGAAAACTGGATATTCCCGAGGGTGTTCACGGAAGCTAATCATATGGTGAACCTGACCGCGCGCGAAGCGCTGCATCGCTGTCCCGGTGCGGAACTGGCGGGCCGGGCCGCGTTTGACGCCGCCGGCATAGCGCCCGAGGAACTCGATTTTCTGGAGCTGTATACCTGCTTTCCGGTCGCTCAAGATGTCTATGCAGCGGAGTCAGGTATTCCGGCAGACATCGATTGGAGCTTTACCGGGGCTATGCCTTTTGCGGGCGGGCCGTTTAACAGTTTTGTCTTGCATGCCACGGCGCAGCTTGCGCACAAGCTTCGGTCCAGGCCGGGCAGTACCGGCATGGTCACCACCGTTTCCGGTGTGCTGACAAAACAAGGCTTTGCGGTCTGGGGGACGGCGCCGGCAACCGGCGGATACCGGTTTATCGACGTCACTGAAGACGTTGCCAACGCCTCTCAACCAAAAGAAGTTACGGTGGATTTCAACGGGCGGGGTTCCGTTGCCGGTTACACGGTGATGTACCGCAAGAAGACACCCCAGCGGGGTATTGTTGTTGCGGATTTGCCTGATGGGCGGCGCAGTATTGCCTACACTGAAGATCCGGCCGTGATGGCGGAAATGGAGAGCCGGGAGATCTGCGGCCGTAAGATTGATCTCAAGGAGGGCTGCTTCAGTTTTGTCAGCTGAACCGGAGCAACGCGCATGAGTGAACACATCCATCCGGACGACTACGACCTGGATGCCGTCCGCGAACAGTGGGTCGGCAAGGTGGTGTCCCGCAGCGTCGGACGCTACCCGGTGGAGTACGACCCCATTCGGCGGCACTGCCATATGACCGGCGATACCAATCCGCTTTTTATAGACCCTGAGTTTGCCCGTGAAACGGGTCCCCATGGTGATGTGGTTGTGCCCCCTTCGTTGTTGCCGACCTACTTCGCATCCGCCGGGCCCTGGCCGCGAAGGCGCCGCGCCGAGGATGATGAGGCAACGCCGAAGCGCCCCGGGTTCACCCTTGGTATACCGACACCAGGAGACCGCGGCATCAACATGACCACAGAGTGGGAATTCCCGCGTCCGATACGGGTTGGCGATGTGCTGCGGTCCGAGCAGGTGGTCACCGATGTATTTATGAAATCAATCAAGCTGGACGACAAGGCGGTGTGGATAGTCTCGGAGATGACGTTTTTCAACCAGCACGAACAAACTGTTGCCCTGTGGCGCAACACAACCCTGGTCCACCGTTCACCTAAACAAATTGAGGCGGACGCGGCGCGCAGCCATCAGCGTAACAAGGGTCAAAAGCCATGAGCACATCTTATCTGCAGGTACGTTACTGGGATGATGTGGCTGTCGGTGACAAGCTGCCCGGCTTTTCCATGGCCCTTAACTGGACAACCATGGCTACCCAGGTGCACGGCTCCCAGGATTGGAACCGTATTCACCACGACCCGGACTATGCAATAGACAGCGGCCACAAGGGTATTTTTTACAACACGGGCTGGACGGCGGGTATGTTATCCCGGGCGGTTACGGACTGGATGGGCATCGAAGGCTGGGTCAAGGGCTTCAACTTTCAGATGCGCGGTATGAACATGAACGGCGACACCGTAACAGCGAAAGGTGAAGTCACCGGGAAGACAATTGACGAAGCGGGCGATGCCATTGTTGTGCTGGACGTATGGCTCGAGAATGAGCGGGCCGGTAAGACTACTCCGGCAGAGTATGTTGTGCGCCTGCCGCAGCGCTAAAGAATCAAAACAGGAGGCCGCTACCGTGAAATTCGAGGATTACAAATGCATTCGCTTCGAACGTGAAGGCAAGATATTGCGCATCATTCTGAACAGGCCGGAAGCGTTAAACGCGGTTGATGAGCAACTGCATCACGAGCTTGCCACGGTGTTTTACGATGCGGCGCTCGATCAAGAGTCTTCGGTGCTGGTGCTCACCGGTGAAGGCCGGGCGTTTTGCGCCGGCGGTGACGTTTCAATGATGGAACGGCTCAGTGAAGATGCTTCCCGCTATACGTTCCAGAATATCCAGGGTAAGCGCATCGTCTATAGTCTGGTTGAACTGGAGAAACCGATCATCTGCCGTCTGAACGGTGATGCTATCGGTCTTGGTGCGTCCATCGCTTTGTTGTGCGACATTATCCTGGCGGACAAGCATGCCAAGCTGGCGGATCCCCACGTCCGGGTCGGACTGGTGGCGGGTGACGGAGGCGCGCTGATCTGGCCGCAACTGCTCGGTTACGCCCGGGCTAAAGAGTTCCTGCTCACCGGTGATTTTCTCGGCGCGGAACGGGCCTGCGAGATGGGTTTGATCAATCATGTATTCGATGAGAAAGATGATCTGAACGCAGCCGTTGATAAGCTTGCGAATCGGCTGGCGAACGGCGCAACCGAAGCCATCAATTGGACCAAAACCATCGCCAATGTGGGGCTGAAGCAGCTTATGCATAGTGTGATGGATTCGGGGATGGCCTACGAAGCGCTCAGCATGAACGAGAAATTCCACCTGGATGCGGTTGAAGCCTTCCTGGAAAAGCGTAGTCACAACAAAGAAGCAAACGGTTAGCATGGATTATACGTTAACAGGGCTCAAAGTACTTGACCTGTCCAGAGTGCTCTCCGGGCCGTATGCAAGCCGCATGCTCTCCGACCTTGGGGCTGATGTTCTGAAAGTTGAGCCGCCGGAAGGTGACATCACCCGGCAGATCGGCAAAAAACTGGGTGAAGCTTCCGGCTACTACATCCAACAGAACGTGGGCAAACGGAATATCTGCCTTGATCTGAAGGGTGAAGGCGCCGCGGCGCTCATAATCGCTCTGGCAGAAAAAGCGGACATTGTCATCGAGAACTTCCGCCCGGGTGTCATGGACCGTTTAGGCATAGGTTGGGACCAACTCGCCGGAGTTAATCCAAAGCTGATCATGTTGTCGATTTCAGGCTACGGTCAGGAAGGGCCGGAACGAAACCGCGGTGGCTATGCGCCGCTGCTGCATGCTGAATCAGGGCTGCTGGCCCGGCAGAGCCGGGTAGATGGCGGTACCGGGATGGATTTCTCAATTTCCCTGGCTGACACCCTCGCTTCGCTGCATGGCACCATTGCCGTGCTGGCGGCGGTGAACCATGTGCGCAATACGGGTGAAGGGCAGCACATCGATATGGCGATGATCAATGCAGTTCATGCCACGGATGATTTTGCCAACATGGTATTGGACGGTACCTGGACGGAGACCCAGCAACTCGAGCGCTGCCGCGTTTGGGAAGCACCCGGCGCGTGCCGCATCGCCATAGCCGGTGCTTTTCACGTGATCTGGAGGTCTCTGAGTGGAGATGCTGCCTTACCGGACCCCGCGCTGGAACATCAGCCGAGGGCAGAGAAAACCGAGCTCAGAACGCAGGCGTTACAGGCCTATCTGCTCTCTTTTTCAAGCTTTGATGCCCTCACGGCCCGGCTTGACGAAGCGCGGCTGCACTGGGGCAAAGTGCGGGACCACGGTGACGAAGCTTACAGCTTGCCGAGCATAGGCCCCCGCGGGGTGCACGTGGCGGTGGACGATGGGGCCGGCGGCACACTCAAAACCATGCAATCACCCTACAGGTTCTCCGGCGCCAAAAGCGGCGTCCCGGCCGGGGCCAGGACGGCGGCAAAAGGGCAAGACAACTTTACGGCGCTGAAAGACTGGCTTGAGTGGGATGACAATGAGATCAGCGCTTGTCTCGATAGACTTGTCAGCTGAAGATTTGCCGCGCCGGCTTTTCGGCCCCTATTTTTTTGTATTCAACACCTTGTTTGTCGGTTCCGCTGCCCAGAAGTGGACATTGAACTGGGCGTCGCTGCTTAACTGGACACGGTGCCAGTACTGCGGAGGTGTAACTACAAATTCACCCGCGCGCAGCAGCACTTCCTGTTCCGGGGCCTCATCATCTTTGTCGGCGAAACCGTAGAACGTCAGCTCTCCGCGCATGACGCAGATTTGGCCGTAAACTCCGGGTGCCGTGTTGTGATGGCTCAACAGCGCCTTGGGGACGCTGTCTTTGGTAAAAAACGGGGTCGAGCGGGTCACGGTGAACTCCAAGGGTATGGGGATAGGGGACATTCAGTTCAACTCCGGCTCTAGCTTGAAATGTTGATGATCTGCATACAGAGAATCATTGTAACCGCAGATGCGATTGTGCGGATGGTGTTCCAGCGTGTCCAACGGCTGAGGTAGGCGGTCCAGGCCTTGCGGGCTTCATTGTTGCCGGCTTGCGCTTTTGCCAGCGCGTTGTTGAGCGGAACGTTAAATCCGGCGGTGACCGCAAACATTCCCAGGGCATATATCAACCCTGCGCTGACGGCTTGAAAGGCGCCGGGTGTGTTCCAGTGCCGGATGCCTGCGCCGCAGAGCAAGGCCGCGACCAGAGTTGAACCGAAAAACAGCGGCATGAACAGAGACCGCAGAATGCAGGTGTTGATGGCGTTCATTGCGTTGATAGCCGCTGCTGTATCCAGAGCGGCAAACGAGCGCATGATAAAACTGGAAAACGCCAGATACACGCCGGCCATCAATCCGCTGCATATGGCCAGAAGCCAGGCGAGAGCTGTCACAGTGTTAGAATCCATCAGGCGGGCGCTCCGCTTGTGACTGTGTTCCAGGCCCCGGCGGCAGCGGTTTTACGGGCGTATTCGCTGAAATCGGTGGCGTTTCTTCCCAGCGCTTCACGAACACCCGGGGCGGTATGCGCGTTACGCCCGTCAAACAGATCCGCGAACAAGGTCTGTAACAGATCAACAAGGTAGTCCGGTACCCCTTGCGCTGTGAGCGCACTGACGTAGTGCGCCATTGGCACTTCAGTCAACCTGAGCGGCCGGTTGGTGGCGGCCGCAATTTCTTCAGCACACTCGGCAAAAGACAGGCATCTGGGGCCCGTCACTTCGAACAGCCGGTTGTGCAACCCCGGCTCCATGAAGGCGGCCACCACCACATCCGCCAGATCATCAATATCGATAAACGGTTCGCTGGAGGTACCGGCGGGTACCACCAACTCGCCGTTCAGAACGCTGTCCAGCATGAAGTTTTCGCTGAAGTTCTGCGCAAACCAACTAGCTTGCACAATATTCCAGGCAATGCCGCTTTCACGCAGCGCCTTTTCAGCCTGTGCAGCACCTTCCTCTCCGCGCCCCGACAGCAACACAACGTGCTGGACCCGGGCTTGTTCAGCCGTTTCACAGAACAGCCGAATGTGGCCTTCCGCCTGCGGCACGGATAGATCGGGGTGGTAGGTCAAGTAAGCCGCATCCACCCCGTCCAGCAGGTCTGCCCAGTTGGATGAATTTGTCCAGTCAAAAGCCGGTTCGGTTGAACGCGACACGCCCAGCGTGGTGATGCCGGCGCGGTTCAGACGCGCCTCTACCCGGGAACCGGTCTTGCCTTTGGCGCCTACGATTAAGATATTCCTGTCGGTGATCATTGGTACTCCGTTTTGGTGAACGTCAATACAGGTCACTTTGAAGGTCATCGTCTGGACTTAGAATGATCAGCACGCCATGATTTTTGATCGTTCGTCCAAACATATGCTGATATGAGTGAAACAAGAGTTGCGACACCCCAGGTGGATACTGAACTGCCGCCCACCGAGGATCCGCTGGCTGATCCTTTGCGCTTGCTGCGGTTGACCGGGGTGCTGCACTGCCGGGCTGAACTCACGGCACCCTGGGGGCTGGACATCCCCCGCATTCCTCACTGCATGGCAATTCACATTGTAAATTCGGGATGTCTGCATCTGGATGTGGCCGGGCAACCCGCGCTGGCGGTACAACCAGGCAGCATGATCCTGTTACCCCACGGCACCGCCCACCAGATCCGCAGCGAACCCGGCGCGGCGGTAACCCCGCTTACCGATATCCCCATTGAACTGGTCACCGGCAGATACGAACGCATGTATTTTGGCGGCGGGGGAGTAAAGACTCACGTGAGTTATTGCGGGGTGCGCTACGACCCCGTGGGTGCCCGTCGACTGCTGGAAGCTCTGCCCCTGGTTATTCATCCGGACCCCATGGGTCCCGAAGATGCATGGCTGCGGGATACCGCACGGTTTATTGCCCGGGAAGCGGACGCGATTCAGCCGGGCGGCGAAGCTATTATCACCCGGCTTACCGATATTGTTGTGGTGCAGGCGATCCGGGCCTGGCTGGCGTCCACCAGTGAGCGTCATGGCTGGCTTGCCGCGCTCAAAGACCGGCAAATAGGGCGGGCGATGGCGGCAATCCACACAAGCCCATCCACGGACTGGACGGTGGCAAGCCTTGCCCGGGAGGTGGGTATGTCCCGTTCCGCATTTGCCGCGAGGTTCAGCCAGCTTGTTGGGGATTCGGTGAAGCAGTACCTCACGGAATGGCGGATGCAACTGGCCCGCAACGACCTGTTAACCTCCGGTCAGAACCTGGCGGTATTGTCGGAGAAGTACGGTTACCGGTCTGAAGCGGCCTTCAGCCGGGCGTTCAAGCGTGTATTTGGCGAATCACCAGGCAAAGTGCGCGCGGGGCTTGGCACTATTGCCACACTTCGATCTACCTAAGGCCCCTCATACTTCATACCATTCGGTGCAACGGGCCACGCTTCCTGGACGGGGTTAAGCGCTGCGTCCCGATTCACCTGTTTGGGCTTGTTCCATTCGTATTCTACGGCGTTCCGCAGCACCACCGACTTTAAGCAACAACGTCCCGCCGCAGGCTGCGGTCAGCACTACGGAAAGTGTCGTGAACGCAACGTTGTAACTCCCAGTGAGATCGTAGATCAAACCAGCCAATGGCGACGCGGAGAGTACGAATGGCAATTCAATCCACTTGCCGACCCCGTACGCGAGGCCCAGGCTGCGGCTGCCGATACTTGTAGACATGGCAAAGGTTCGCAGCAGCCCAAGTCCCGAGTAACCGAAACCGTGCAGCGCGGCTGCGATCAGTCCTGATTCGAAAGTGGTTACCTGTGTAAACAAAAACAGGGCAATTGCCTGGGATGTCAGCGACAGGCAGATGGACACCCGGGAGCCGAACGTGTCAGCCAGCCAGCCCACAGCGGGTTTGCTGATGCTTGCGAACAGGGCAACGGTGGAGAGCACAAGGGCTGCATCGGCAGATGTCAGGCCGATATCCATCAGATGAGCAAACAAATGCAGCATGACTACTGAGAAAACGCAGCCCATAACACCGAAGATGCAGCCAATACTCCAGAAGGCGGGGGTTTTCAGAAGCTCCTGCCAGGTCCAGACGCGTTCATCCAGCGGGATTTTGACCATTTGCTCCAGGTTGTTGGAGACGTACTTGTGGCCGTCCCGGACTTCGCCAATCTCTTCAGGCCTGTCCCGCATCAGGAAATAGATGATCGGCAGCAGAACCAAGGCCATGACCGCGCCAAAAGCGGTGTAGCCGCCCCGCCAGCCCACGCCTTCCACAAGGTTATTGGTTAACGGCGGCAATAAAACCCCGGCCAGCGATCCGCCGATAATGGCGATGCCGAACGCCCGGCCCCGCCAGTGATCGAACCAGGAAACGACCGCGCGGCTGCGGGTCATGGTGCTGATCGCGTTAACCCCCACACCGAACCCCAAGCCGACCACAAGGTACAATTGCCAGAGGGTTTGCGTGCGGGCGAGTAGAAAAAAGGAAAGGGCAGTCAACGCCACACCAAGCAACATCACGGTGCGGGCTGAGTGTTCATCCAGGTAACGGCCAAGTGCAGGCGCGATTACCGCGCCGACAATGGTCAGCACCGAAAAAGCGAGAGAAATCTGCATCCGGCTGCCGCCGGCAAGTTCGTCCGCCAGGTGGACGAGGAAGATGCCTTTTGTATAAGCGTAGATTCCGGTGCCGAGAAAGCCGAGAAGAAAACAAATGCCGACGATGATCCACCCGTAGAAAAACTTCGTTCTCATCACGATGCGCCGGCAAGGTGCAAAGGCCGTCCCCGGACTACCGGCCCTTCCAGACGGGCTTGCGTTTCTCCGCAAAGGCTTTTAAACCCTCGCGCCGGTCTTCGGAGTCCAGTGCTCGCTGTGCAATGGGCATCTGGTTGGCCCAGCCGTCAGCGTCACTCCAATTGTGTGATTGCCACATGATTTCTTTGCTGGCTGCGAGCGCGGTGGGGCCGTTAACCAGCAAAGATTCGGCAAGGTCAACGGCCATGTCCAATGCCTGTCCGGGTTCACTTACACGGTTTACCAGTCCGTGCCGTTCGAAAAATGCAGCATCTTTAAACTGCCCTGACAGGGCCAGTTCCATTGCAATGTGGTAGGGCATTCTGCGAGGCAGCCGAAACAACCCGCCGCCGATTGCTACAACGTTGTGGCGCACTTCCGGTAAGCCCATTTTTGTATCGCTCGCGGCAACAATAAGATCACAACACAGTGCCATTTCCAGCCCGCCGCCCACAGCGTAACCTTCAACTGCTGCTATCAGGGGTTTGCACGGCGGGCGCTGCATGATGCCGAAACCGCCGCGGTGAGGCCGCTCACGCGGTCCATCACCTCTGGCAGCTGCGGCTTTCAGATCCGCACCAGCGGAAAAATTGCCGCCCGCGCCTGTAATAACACCAATAAACAGTTCGTCTTCATTTTCGAGCATGTCCATCGCTGCACACATGGCGTGAGATGATTCGTCATCAAAAGCGTTCTTCGCTTCCGGGCGATTGACCGTAACAATCAGAATAGGTCCCCGCCGATCGGTCAGTATCCGTTGGCTCATTGCTGGCTCCTTATAGCGCGAGGGTAAATCCGCCGTTGACGGGATAAGTCTGACCGGTGATCCAACTGTTGGATTCGGACGCCAGGAATAGCGCCATGTTTGCCACATCCGAAGGCTCGCCGGGACGCCGGATGATGTAGCTTTTCAGGGCGCGTTTCATGCCGTCCGGGTCCGTTTCCATTCTTGCCAGAATTGGCGGAGTTGCTGTCGCGCCGATGGCTATACAGTTTGCCGTAATGTTATGCCTGCCCAACGTGCGCGCTACAGAACGCATGAACCCTGCAGCACCCGCTTTTGCCCCTGCATACATGGCCATGCCTGCGTCACCCCATCGGCCGGCGTCAGAAATGATTGTAATGATGCGGCCGCCATTGGCGTCAATCATGCCGGCAACCACCTGACTTGTGCAGTTGAGTACGCCGTCGAAGTTGACACCGATGTAGCTTTTCCAGACTTCGGGGGTGGTCTCCCAGAAGGGCCTGCGCAGATCCGGATCGGGGTTGGCCCCGGCGTTGCCTGCATTGTTAACAAGAACGCCGACTGGACCCAGGTTTTCCACCACCGCGGCGGTAGCGGCTTTTACCGATTCGTAGTCCGAAACATCAGCCTGCACGGGGAATGCTTTGCCGCCGGCTTCTCTTATCTCCTCGGCAACCGCTTCTGCACGTTCAAGGTAGTAGTCGTTGACGGCGATGCCGCCAGCGTTGTGCTGCGCAAAGTGCAGTGCAATCTGGCGGCCCACACCCTGACCGGCGCCTGTGATCAGGGCAACGCGGCCCGCTAAATCCAGAATTTCAGTCATACTTTTCGTTCCTCTGCTTGCCAATAGGGTTCTCTAAGTTCGCGTTTCAGGACCTTGCCCATGGTGTTTTTCGGTAGCTCCGTAACAACGTCAAAGGAGCGCGGTACCTTGTATGAAGCCAGGCGGCCTGCTGCGTAACTGCGGATCTCGTCCTGGTCTACCGATTCTCCGGGTTTGAGTTCGATAAACGCCTTAACCTCTTCGCCAAATTCAGGATTGGGAATGCCGATGACCGCCGCGTCCTGGATTGCGTCGTGGGTGGTCAACGCCGCTTCGATCTCCGCGGGGTAGATGTTTACACCGCCTGAGATGATCATGTCCTTGGCGCGGTCCGTAATAAAAAGAAAGCCGTCTGCGTCAACCTGGCCAACATCACCCGTGCGAAAAAAACCGTCAGCGTCGAGTACATCAGCTTGCAGAGGTCCTGCATTCAGATATTCCGTGATGGTGACAGGCGTGCGCACCCAGATTTCTCCGATGTCGCCTGGTGGCACCGGGTCTCCCGCGTCGTCGCGGATGCTGATCTCCACGTGTTTGTGCGGTTTGCCGCTGGAACCCGGTTTTTCGCGGTGCTTGCCGGGAGGCATGAAAGTGATCATGCCGGTTTCGGTAGAGCCGTAACCCTCCGTCAAAAGACCTTCGCCGAAGTAGTTCTCGATCCAGTCCTTTAATTCCGGCGTGACCGGCGCTGCGCCGACGCCGAGCCGTTTTATGGATGAGATGTTGTAGCGCGCCAGGACTTCGTCCGGGAGTGAGGAGATGCGCTTGAACATGGTGGGGACCCCGGTCCACTCGTTGACCTTATGCCGGTTGATCAAGCGCAGGACTGCTTCGGCATCGAAACGGCGTAACAGTACTGCCAAACTACCCCGCCTGAGCGCACCGGCCAGCGCCGCAGGGCCGGCTGCGTGATGCATGGGCAAAGTAACAAGCACCGTGTTGTCGGTTGTTGCGGTGGAGCGGGAACTGGCGACGTCCTGCAGGTATGCGGCGACCCGAGGGTCGGTAAGCGCACGGGCGGCTGAGCGGGAGGCAACACCCTTGGGCAATCCGGTAGTGCCCGATGTGTAGATGATCAACTCCGGTTCGGCTTCGGCGTAACGGGTTACCGGTTCAGCCGTTAACAGTTCGGCAAAGTCTACGAAACCGGTTGCCGGCGTATCCATGCTGACTGCCAAGGTTACCGACAATTCTGACAACGCGCTGCTCAGCTGGGCGGGATCCGGGTCATCACAAATCAGGGCAGTGGCGCCTGAATTTTTCAACACATAGGCCATCTCGGCTGGCGTCAGCCGCCAGTTGGTACCCAGCAGCGGGCACCCCAGTTTGGCAAGAGCGGAGCTGATAACTGCCCATTCCAGACGGATCTGAGTACGTACCGCGACGATATCACCGCGGCTCAAGCCGGTTTGCGACAGTGCTTCGGCGAGGCGGTTTGCCTGATCGTTCCATTGCGCGTAGGTCAGCTCGCGTTCTGCTTCGATCAGCCCGATTCGCTCGGGTGCAGCGTGCGCCCAATATTCTATTGTGCCGGCCTGGTGATCTTCGCTGCTCACGGTCTGTTCTCCGGTTTTCCGTAAACATGTTGGTTGACCATATAGTATATTGAAAGCTAGACTCATGCCAACCCGTTTTAGTGGATTACTTTATGGCAAGCTCTGAGCAACCGAACCTATGGGTGACGCAGGGAGACGAACTGCTTCTATGCGGAATTCGATGCAACCAATGCGGAAGCACTCAATTCCCGCCGCAACCATACGGATGCGAAGCCTGCGGAGCGGACGGCAGCTGTTTGGAAGAGGTACGGATATCGTCAAAAGGGACGCTGCGTGCTTATACAACGGTTCATCTTGATCAGAAGTTGCAGACGCCTTTTCAGGTGGCTGAAGTACAGACCGAAGCCAGCCAGCTTGTTCGCGGACGTCTGGAGTTTCCGCAGGCTGAGCTTGGGTCTTTGGTCCAGGGTGCCGTTCGTGAAATAGAGGGTACACAACGCTTTGTATTTGTCCCGGCGGTTGAGGGTAAGAATTGATATGGCTACCAGAAATTTATTGAGTGACCGGTCTGTCTATGTTGCCGGCATTGGTCTGCATCGTTATCAGCACCTGTCCGAAACACCCTACGTGACCCTGGGTTTAACCGCGGTTCGTGAGGCGCTCAAAGACGCTGCACTTGAGTGGCGGCATGTTGACACCGCTTACGTTGGCAACGCACGGATTGGCATGGCTGCCGGTTCGACAATGTTGCGTTATCTGGGCCCTTCCAATGTGGCGGTGGCGCAGGTTGAGAATGCCTCCGCTTCGGGCTCCACTGCATTCCGGCAAGCTGTGCATGATGTAGCATCAGGCCTGGCCGAAGTCAGCATTGCCATTGGCGTTGACAAACCTGTAGCCGGTGCGGGACGCGGCGGTCCTGTTAATGCCAAGGTACGCTCGCTGGCTGATGGCCTGGTGGTTCCCTTCACACACTTTGCGATGCTCACTGAACGGTACATGGCAGACACTGGTGCAACCGCGGAGCAGATTGCAAAAGTTGCGGTAAAAAATCATGGTTATGGTGCGCACAATCCGTTTGCCCAACGGCAGAAAGCCAGAACCCTGGAAGAAGTGCTGGCGCCGCCGGTAATTGCCGGCCCGCTTACACGTTTGCAATGTACACCGGTGGGCGAGGGAGGCGCCGCTGTTATTGTCGCCTCTGCAAACGCGATGAAGCAGCTTGGCATGAACCGTAAGCGTGGGGTCCGGGTGACGGCATCAGCGTCCCGCTTACAGGAGTTTACGCCGGGAGATAATCCTGATGTTGTGCTCACACAGAATACCACGATGGACGCGTTGGAGGCGGCGGGCGTGGCACCCGCAGACCTGGATGTTATTGAGTTACACGATGCCTTTTCCATAGAAGAGTTCCTGTACGCTGAAGCGATGGGCTTGTGTGGTGTGGGGGAGGCGGCAGACAGATTGGAACGCGGCGAGTTCCACATCGGCGGCAAGCACGCCATCAGCCCGTCAGGCGGTCTGTTAGCCATGGGTCATCCGATTGGACCTACCGGGGTAGGCCAGGTGTGCGAGATTGTGCGTCAGCTGCGGGGTGAAGCCGGACAGCGGCAACAACCGGAAGCCCGAATTGGACTTGCCCACATGGTGGGTGTTGGTGCAGTGTGTGTTGTACACATTCTGCAACGAACTTAGGATCCTAGAGCTTATGAATGTCAAAGTTTCTCCGCGCCGCACCCAGGAGGAAAGAAGGGAGGATTCCAGGCGGAAACTGCTTGATGCAGCCACGAGATTACTAAGCGCGCGGGGCTACGCGGGTACCACCATGGTTGAGATAGGGCGTGAGGCGGGTGCCAGCCATGGACTGGTGACCTACCACTTCGGAACCAAGAAAGACTGCATCAAGGCAGTATTGGAAGATATCCGTAACGCCACGATCCAGAACAATAAACAACTCACTGCGGGGCTGCGGGGCCTGGCGGCGTTGGATAAATTGTGTGAAGCCTATCTGAAAGGTGCCAGCCGGCGTAATTCCCGGGCAAAAGCGGTTTTTGTGGCCATTGCGGAATCGATCAGCGCCACGCCCGACTTAACCAAGCTGACCGCACAAAACGACGAGGTGGCCAGAAGTACTGTCGAAACTGTGTTGCGGGAAGCCATTGACGACGGCGAGATCAGCACGGATATCAATGTAGAGGTGCAGGCCATCCTGGTTCTGGGACTGTTACGGGGTATCACACAACAGAGGCTGGTAAAGCGCTCGAAGGTGGACCTTGAGGCGGTGATACCGCAGGCACTTGCCATGGTGCGTGCAAGCCTGTTTGCCTAGGGCTCTTGCGCTGATTTTCAACCGACAGATCTAGTTTGAATCTACTGGCCTAGATGGTTATATCCATCAGAGCTTGCATATTCCTGCTGAAAAGCAATACTATATGGTCAACCAACATGTTTATGAATTGTTGGGTGGAACTTTTCTACAGGGGGAGCTTAGGAAAATGATTCGGGTTTATAAGTGGAGTCTGGTGGCGCTTGTCCTGCCGTTTATCGCGTCTGCGTCCTATGCAGAGTCATCGCGGGACCGGATAATCGAAGAGGTGGTCGTAACGGCGACGAAAAAAAGTGTAGTGGAGAGCGTACAGGAGGTGCCGATAGCCATCACCGCTATTGGTGAAGGGCAGTTGGATGCCTTGAAGTTCAAAGACCTTACGGATATCGCCTTCCTGGCGCCAAATGCCAATCTGCAGCCAATTACCACGCAGGGTACCGCATTCTTCAGCATTCGCGGCGTAACCCCATCCAGCTCCATTATTTCACGTGACCCCTCGGTCGGAGTATTTACGGATGGCGTCTATAACCCAACCGGGCAAGGTACCGTATTCGACAACTTCGACATCGAGAGTATTGAAATCTTGCGTGGCCCCCAGGGCGTGCTGCAGGGCCGCAACGTGGTTGGCGGGGCCATCCTCGTAACCACCAAGAAACCGACGGAAGAATTTGAAGCCGATATCCGGGTCCGGGCGGACAGCGGCTCGGAAGGCGGTGAAGACATCACCTTCAGTGGAAACATTTCGGGTCCTTTAACGGACAGTCTCAGGGGTAAGCTGGCCGTCTACCGTAACGACGACGACGGCTGGTTCGAAAACGAGTTCAACGGAGACAATGCGGGAGACAATGAAGTTACCATCATACGCAGCGCGTTGTCCTGGGATGCCAGCGACGCTATAAACCTGCTGTTCCAGTATGAATACTTTGATCAGGAAGGTTTTGGTCTGGTCAACCAGTCCCACAATCGCGGCAGCGGTAGAGAATTCACCCGGCCCGACGGCAGCCTTGGTCAGTTTGACAAAGGCTCTCACGACTTTGGCACCGAGATGGTAGGCAGCTGTGTGGGGTTCGAAGTTGGCCCCAGCTGTGATGTATTGGATCATTTTTTTGAACAACGGGTAGATGCCTTTACCTTTACCACCACCATTGATGTGCCTTTCGGGGATGGCACGATTACTAATATATATGGGTGGCGTGATCTTGAGGCGCGCTCTCAGGGAGATATCGACGGTACGACTTTTGCCACGTTCCCTGCCTGGGGTGGAAACAATCTGGAACACTGGAGTAATGAATTGCGTTACTTCGGTACTTTTGGCGCTGTTGATGTCACCACGGGGATCTACTATCTCGATGTAGAGATAGAGAGTGAAACCAACCAGTCGCTGCGCATCAATGATGCGCCCACTTGGATCAACCGCAGCGGCGGCGGCTTTGCGGAATCCGAGACGTTTGGTGTGTTTGCCAATCTGGATTTTGCCGTTACGGAAAATGTCACGCTGTCGGGCGGCCTGCGTTGGACGGATGAAGAGAAATCCGCTTCCAGTCACGCGTTAAACAACAACCGTGCGATTGAAGGTTCGCAACGCTTTTTCGGCTGCGGTTTTGTTGTAGGTGACAGAACTTGCTTCCTGGATGTCGACAATGCCGAAGACGATTGGAGCAACGTCTCTTACCGCGCCGGCGTGACCTGGGACGTGGATGAATCCACCATGCTCTATTCGACCGTGTCGCGCAGTTACCGGGCCGGAAGTTTCAGTCTGCGCCGTTCCAATGTGGCTGATGACCGGGGTGCGGTGGATGAAGAACAAATGGAGCAATTTGAAGTGGGGGTTAAGTGGGACGTTACCGACCGCTTTCGCCTGAACGCCGCGTTCTTCGTGATTGAAGCAACCGATTTACAGCGCGTCACCCTGGCCCAGGATTTGTCCCAGGTCACGGGCAACGTGGCGGACGCACGCTTCACGGGGCTTGAGGTTGATGGGCGCGCGTTCTTAACAGATTCACTCACGCTGACGTATGCCATTGGTATGAACGACGGTGAGTATCTGGAAGTGAACACCGATATTAACGGTGATGGTGAGATCAATTCCATAGACGAAAACCTGGATCTGCCGGGTGTGGTTGATCTTATGTACAACTTTGGTCTGCTGCACGATGCCAGAATCGGCGATTACAATTTGTCGTCGCAGATCCTGTACACCCATCGCGATAACATCACTGATGACGAGAATGTTGCCAACCGCGGCAGCCTTGATACGGTCGATGTGAATTTTTCCCTGATGCCCAGCAGCGGTAAGTGGGAGGCGTCGTTGTACGGGCGCAATCTGACTGATCAGGTCATTTATACTCAGAGTACAGAACTGGGCTTGATTGACGGTGCTCATCTGGCGGGCTTGGCCAAAGGCCGGCGTATCGGCGTTGAATTCAGGTACTTCTTCAACTAACGCGCGTTGTGGGTGATGAAACTCACCGTCGTCTTGCCCAGCGTGATTTACCGGGAAGGACCTCAAGCCGTGGTGAGGTTTGTCCAGGGTGTCGAGCAGATCGGCTACCACCATCTGGATGTGTTGGACCGGGTCACGGCAGGTTTGCAGACGGCTGGGGAAAGCCGGGTTAAGAAACCATCGTTGGATGCACTGACGACGCTTGGTTTTGCCGCGGGGGCAACAAGAACGATAGGGCTGGGCGCCAGGTCAGTTGTCCTTCCGCAACGGGAGACCATGTTGGTTGCTGAGCAGGTCGGCACGCTGGACCAGCTGTCCGGCGGCCGTATGCGCCTGGGTATTGGATTCGGCGGGCCCGCAGCAGAATATGAAGCCCTGGGTAAGCGCTATGAATACCGTGGACAAAGCATGGATCAGGCTGTTGCGCTGCTGCGCAGCCATTGGCAAGGTGAAACTCTGGACCTCAGCGGTGCTTATTTCAGAGCGGACAGATTAAACACAGCACCATCAGCAGGAAGTATTCCGATATGGCTTGAGGGGGCTGAACCGGAGGTACTAAAGAGAACGGGCTGCTACTGTGACGGGTGGTCTGGACATCAGGCCAGGAATCGGGCCGCCGTCGGGCGGACCGTGGACCTGATCCGGCAATATGCCGTGGACGTCGGCAGGGATCCTGCGCAGCTTAACCTGCAAATGCCGCTGGCCCCGTTCGGTTGTGAAACGGAAAGCGGTTTTTTCTGCGATCATCAAAGGCTTGCGGAGCGCGTGAGTGAACTCGAAGAGTTAGGTCTTAACTGGGCATCAATAGACGCGGCAGCGGCATACCAAGGCGATTCTCCCACCGTGGACCGGCTTGTTCATTGCCTTGACAAGCTCTTTCAAACATTACAGCCCTGCCTCTGAGAGAGAAAATCTGATGAAGATAGACGCACACTTGCGCGGCAAATGGGAAGACATCCCGGAACAGGTTAGGGAACTCGAAGCACTGGGTTACGATGGCTTGACCACAGTGGAAATCAATCACGATCCTTTTCTGCCGCTGATGATCGCCGCAGAACATTCGGAGCGTATTGGCATCGCTACCGGTATTGCCGTGGCGTTTGCCCGAAATCCAATGAATCTGGCCAATCTCGGTCACGACTTGAATGCCTACTCGAAAGGCCGGCTCACGATTGGTCTCGGCAGCCAGATCCGGGCCCATATCACCAAACGATTCAATATGCCGTGGGGTGCGCCGGCCAGGCAGATGCGGGAGCTGGTGCTGGCGATGCGGGCTATCTGGGCGAGCTGGTATGACGGAGAGCCGCTCCGTTTTGAAGGGGAGTATTACCGCCATACGCTGATGACACCCGGGTTTGTGCCTGAAAACCTCGAATACGGACCGCCGCGGATTAGCCTGGCGGCAGTGGGACCGAAAATGACCGAGGTTGCGGCGGAAGTTGCTGACGGACTGATAATTCATCCGTTCAGCAATGAAAAATATATCCGCGAAGTGACTTTGCCGGCGGTAGAACGCGGCCTCGCCAGGTCCGGGCGGAAGCGGACGGATCTGGAAATCAGTTTCTCGCCGTTCGTTGTTTCCGGGGATGGAAAAACGCGGGCAAAAATGGAGGCGAACATCAGAACACGGATTTCGTTTTATGGCTCCACGCCGGCGTATAAGAACGTGCTTGGTGTTCATGGTTGGGGGGATCTGCAGCCTGAGTTGAACCGGATGTCCAAGGCAGGGAAGTGGGACGACATGTCAAAACTGGTGACGGACGAGATGCTCCACACATTTGCGGTGGTTGCGGAACCCGCTGAGGTTGTGAGCGGAGTTAAAGCCCGTTACGCAGACTTGATCGACCGCACCTGCGCGGATTTCGATTTTGTTGAGCCCGAGCGGAGGGCGGGGATGATTGCTGAACTTGCCCGGTGATAAAGCGGAGTTGGAGTTAGTCAACCGGCCAACCGATTTTAAGATTCGGCAGTTCCTTTTACCTGTAACTTGAACTGCCACCTGGGGATGCCGGCCAGACCTGACACCACCGCCGGCCGGTCCATGTACTCTTTTTCCATGGCCTGGATTTCTTCATCGGTCAGTTCTATGCGGGTTGAAGCGATAGCATCCTTAAGATGATTGGCTTTGCCGATACCCGCAATCGGCGCTGAAATGTAAGGTTTGGCGTGATGCCAGGCCAGTCCGATCTGTGCGCGCGTGACACCGCGCTGCGCAGCAATTTCCGCAACCGCGCCAACAACTTTTTTGTCTTGGGACTCCCGGAATTTGTCCAAGGCGGATGGCGTGTAAGCGCGTCCGTGGCGGTCCGTGCCCGTTCTTTCGGTCTGGGTGCCCCAATCACGCGTTAGAACGCCTCTTGCCAATGGGCTCCAGGGGATAACACCCACGTTGCTTGCCTGGCAGAAAGGCAGCATCTCGCGCTCTTCTTCCCGGTAGAGCAGGCTGTACTGACATTGCATGGATATGAACTTGGTCCAGCCGTTGGCCTGAGCCACATTTTGCGCTTCCTGAAATTGCCAGGCTGCCATTGAAGATGCTCCGATGTAGCGTACTTTGCCTGCTTTGACCAGGTCGTGGAGTGTTTCCATGGTTTCTTCTATGGGGGTGTCTTTGTCATAGCGGTGGATCTGGTACAAGTCCACGAAGTCCGTGCCCAGACGCTTAAGACTGGCATCCAGTTGCTGAATCAGGCCCTTGCGGGAGTTACCCCGCGTATTGGGCCCTTGTGTCCAGCCGAAGAACCCTTTGGTGGCAATCACAACTTCGTCCCGGTCCGCCATGTCTTTGATCGCGCGCCCGAGATGCTCTTCGGAGGCGCCGAGGGAGTAGCCATTTGCGGTGTCAAAGAAGTTGATACCGTTTTCCAGCGCCTCGCGAATCAAAGGCCGGCTTTCAGACTCGTCAATGGCCCAGGGGTGTGCCGGGTTTCCCGGGGTGCCCATTGACATGCAGCCGAAACAGATTTGCGAAACTTTCAGGCCCGAGTGGCCGAGTGTCAGGTATTTCATGTGTAGCCTTAGCGTTAGGTGGAGGGCATGTCTTTGGGTGCCAGATCCCGCCACATAGTTGTTTTGTGACTCATAGAGTCAATGTCCAGAATGGTGTCAGCATGATCTGCCACATCTTCCCAGGCGGCGTCGAGGCCGAGATCTATACCATCGTTAGCAAATACCGCATCGGAAGCAAAGCGGCCTCGCGCAGCCTGAACAATTCGGCCGTTGGGTGCGTCTTCGGAAACAAGAAACAGCGCCGCCGGGGTAACCAGCTTTGGATGGTACCCCGGCTCGGGATCATCAGGGTTCATGTCTCTGCCGGGCACACTTGCCGTCATGCGGGTTTCAGCGCCGGGGGAAAGGCAGTTAACGCGCACGTTGTGTGAGGCCCCTTCGCGGGCAAGGTTGTTCATTAACCCGACCATGCCTATTTTTGCGGCGCCGTAGTTGCCCTGGCCGAAGCTGCCCAGGATGCCCGACACGGATGAGGTAAACAGAACGCGCCCGAAGTTCTTCTCGTACATGATGGGCCATGCGTGCCATGTGACGTATGCTGTGCCGTTTAAGTGCACGTTAATCACTGCGTCCCACTCATCCAGGCTCATCTTCTTAAATGTTTTGTCGCGCAGGATGCCTGCATTGTTGATGAGAATATCAACCGTACCGTAAGCGGTTACCGCGGCGTCGACGATGGCTTTGGCGCCATCGCGGTCGGCCACGGAGTCCTTGTTAGCGACGGCTTCACCGCCGGCTGTGCGAATCTGATCAACAACCAGATCGGCAGCATCACCCTGTCCGGACCCATCCACGCTGCCGCCTAAGTCGTTAACAACAACTTTGGCCCCGGCCGCGGCCAATGCCAACGCGTGTTCTTTGCCCAGGCCGCCGCCGGCGCCTGTGATAATGGCCACTTTGCCTGCAAAACTCATCCTGTCTCCTTCAATGTTCGAATGTGCGGACATACATCCGATATATACGGCAAATATGCAAGGGCTTATGCGAGAACTAATGCGAGAACTAATGCGAGAACTAATGCAAGGGACGCGCCAGCTAAACAGTCAGCCGCGCGGGTGGGGATTAGGTGTTGAAGTGTGTTTCCCAACCACAGATTGTCTGTGTGGTGGACATCCAGGGGGTCGGGAATGCGTTGTCTAACGCTTTCAAATTGTGGCATAAGCCCGGTATTATCCGTGATTTTGCCGCACCGCTTTTGCGATTTCTCCCCACTTCGACAAATTGTTAGGTTGCTTTTGCACATCCTCATCAGCGAGATAGGAGACTAATCGACTGGCTTTGCCGCGGTAGCGCCTGACCAACAGGTCAGCCATATCATCCCAGCTGGCGATAACAGCAAAGTGGTCCAGCATTTCATCCGTGATGAGCTCAGCCATGGCGTTGGTATCACCTTTTTTCAACAAGGTGCTGAGCGTCTCGGATACTCCGCAGAATCCAAGATCTTCAAATTGATGGGCGTAGTTTGGGGTAGAACCGTAGAAGGCAACCTGGGTGCGGGCACGCTGTAGTAAATGCTCTTGTTCTTCGTAACTGTCACCAGGCACGGTATAGACGGGCACCAGCAAATCGATGGCGCTCAGGTCCCGGCCGGCTTTTTCAGCGCCTGCTGCCACTTGCGGGATAAGCCGTTTCTCCAGGTAGTGTACGGAATGCATTGGATGGACGTGGATGCCATCGGCAATTTCCCCGGCCATGCGGCACATATACGGGCCAACGGCAGATACATCGATTCTGATGTCTTCGTATTTGTGCCGCGCCGGGGTCCACTGTTTTGGCAGATAGTTCAGCTGATAGTACGGACCTTCATGGGCCAGTTTTTCCTCACCCCGGAAGGCGCGCAGGCAGGCCTTGACGGCGCCGACGTAGTCCCGCATCTGCGGAGCAGGTTTGTCATAAGCCGCACCATAACGACGGACCACGTGGCCCCGCACCTGGCTGCCCAGACCAAGTCTAAACCTGCCCCCGGTGTTTGCCGCGAGTTCCCACGCGGTCTGTGCAGCGATCATCGGGCTCCTGGGAAACGCCACGGCTATGCCGGTTGAAAACTGCAGTGTTTCGGTGGCTCGGGCGGCGACCGCAATCTGCATCCAGGGTGTTGTACCTGTTTCTGTGAAGAGCAGACCGGATACACCTTGCGCTTCCGCTTCAGCGGCGAACTGTGCCGCCCGTGTCCAACTTAAGTTTCCGGTTTTTATGTCAAATTCCATATAGTCATCCTTAGTTCCGGTACCTGGGGTGCGGTTGCGCAGCGGTAGATTGCAACTGATGACGGAAGCAAAAGGTGTGCCACGCGCGGAACTCGACGTGTAGCGGCATTGTGTCCGCAGTATTTCCATGTGTAGTTGTCAGAGACAAACGCGCTCACGATTGTGCGCTTGCAGCGGTTTTTGCAGGGCTCTGGACTGGCATGAATATTGTAGTTCTTAGAGCTTGTACAATGTTGGTTTTCAGGCAGAAGAGAAAAGCGATGAGCGAAGCTTGGATCATAGACGCGGTCCGTACGCCAAGAGGGATCGGCAAACCGGGCCGCGGTGCGCTGGTTGATCTGCACCCTCAACGTTTAATGGCCACGGTGCTGCGCGAGCTTGCCGACCGGCACGAGGTGAATACGCAAGAGATCGACGACGTCATCGTGAGTTGTTCTACTCAGGTGGGCAAGCAAAGCCGTTGTATCGCACGCATGTCCGCATTGGCGGCGGACTTTTCCATCAAGGCATCCGGCCTTACGGTTCAGCGGTTCTGTGGGGGTGGCATCAGCGCGGTGAACCTGGCCGCGGCAAACGTGATGAGCGGCATGGAAGATCTGCTTTTTGCGGGCGGGGTGGAAATGATGTCTTATGCCCGCAGCGTGGATAAGGCTTCAGCGGACGCGGATAACCCGGAGCTGCGGGCTAAGCACCCGCTTTTCACGGTGGGCATAGCGGCGGACATTATTGCCAGCGAGGAAGGATTCAGCCGGGAGCTGTTGGATGAATACTCAGTGGAAAGCCAGCGCCGCGCCGCGGCTGCCATGCAGGCGGGCGCTTTCGACAGGAGCCTGGTACCCGTCTACCACCCTGACGGCAAATTGGCACTCGACCGGGAGGAGTACCCGCGTCCCGGAACAACAATTGATGCCCTTGGTGAGCTGCAGCCCTCATTTGCGGACACCATGGAGCTGCCGTTTCACGACACAGGTTTAACGTACGGGGAAATGGTGGCGCAGACATTCCCAGGTCTGGAAGTTGAACACCGGCACCATGCAGGCAGCTCCTCCGGTGTTGTCGACGGAGCGGGTGGCCTGATTGTTGCGTCGCCGCGCTATGCAAAATCCCGCGGACTGAAACCCAGGGCTAAGGTCATTGCTATGGCCAATATGGGACACTCTCCGGAATACATCTTGAATGCGCCTGTGGACTGCGCCAGGAAGTTGCTCGCCAAGGCGGGCATGACCGCGGATGACATCGACCTCTATGAAGTGAATGAGGCATTCGCCGTAGTACCCATGAAGTTCATGCGCGACATGCAAATCAGTCACGGGAAGGTCAACGTAAATGGGGGTGCCATTGCATTAGGGCACCCTATTGGCGCGACGGGCGCCATGTTGATTGGTACCGCCCTTGATGAACTTGAACGGCGGGACCTGAACACGGCACTTGTGACCATGTGTGCTGCCGGCGGTATGGCGCCGGGTGTCATCATCGAACGGATTTAACGGCCGATGCCTGCTCAGCATATGTCCAGCGTGGAGCTTGCGGCGGAAGCCATTGCCCTTACGCCAGACCAATTGTCCTCACAGGACATCAGAATGCTGCAGCGTTTGCTGCTGGACTATGGCTTTGTTGCGTTGGCTGGCGCAGGGCAGGTTTGGGGGCAACGGTTGCGCGAGTGGGCCCGGATGCAAGGCGGTACGGGCCCGGCTACCTTAGTCGGGGATGATTTCAAAAGTACCACTCAAGCCGCTGCCCTGGCGAATGGCACATCGGCTCATGGCTATGAATTGGATGACACTCATGAACGTTCCTTCAGCCATCCGGGGGCGGTGGTTTTTCCCGCTGCTCTGGCGGTGGCGGAGCAAAGCGGTGCCAGCGGAGCAGAGGTGTTTGCCGCTGTTGCCGCCGGTTATGAGGTTATGACCCGGGTGGGCATGGCATCCCGCTCCGGGTTGATGCTGCGCAACGGGCGTCATCCGACCTGTCTGTTGGGACCATTTGGGTCTGTGACAGCGGTTGGCAAGCTGCTTCGACTGAATGCGGTGGAAATGGCCAATGCCTGGGGCATTGCGTTGTCCATGATTGGCGGCTCGATGCAGTTTAACAAAGAGCCAGACGGCGATATGGTCAAACGCATGCACGCGGGGATTCCTGCTCAGCAAGGTGTGATTGCGGCTCAGCTGACCCAACTTGGAGTCACCGGGCCCAAACAGGCCATTGAGGGAGAGCATGGTTTTTTTGGGCTTTTTGCGGATGGTCCCCGGCCGGAAAGGCTGGGTAAGCCAGGCGGCGTTCCGCTTGAAATTCATGACATGAGCTTCAAACCCTACTCCTGTTGCCGGTTGTTTCACTCCCTGATCGATGCGGTTGGGGAGGCTACCGAGGATTTCAGCGTGGATCACCGCAGCATAATGAGTATCAGAGCGGGTGTTCCTGGTGACGCTTCAAAGGCCCTGTATCAAGTACCTCGCCCGAAGTCCGTGATGGCGGCCCAGTATTCTCTGCCTTATTCGGTGGCAGCGGCGGTACGCCACGGGCCCATGCGCTATGACGCATTCTCTCTGCAAGCGATCAATGATATGGAAACGCTTGCAGTGGCAGACAGGATAGAAGCCTACTTTGATGCAGAGCTTGCGCGGGAAAAGTCCGGCCGCATGTCGGCGCGTGTCGTGATCAAATTTAAAGACGGCCGGGAGCGTGAAGCTGTAAGCCGCGCTGCTCTAGGCGCACCGGAAAAACCATTGGATATCGACGGTATCAAAGCCAAGGGGCAGGCCCTGCTGGCTGACGCAGAGAGGGTCGGAAAAATTGCCGCGGCGGTGGACGCATTCCCGCGTGCGGGTCATGTGCAGAACTTTACTGATTTGTTGGGGGACTAATTGAACGAGCTCGAGACATTTCGGCAGGAAACACGCGCCTGGCTGGATGAGAACTGTCCGCCGGGGGTGCGCGGTCCGGGGTACGTGCCAATCGGCAGTACTAAGATTAAGCTGGAACCCGATACACGCCTGTGGCTCGAGCGAATGATCGAAAAAGGCTGGACAGTGCCCGGTTGGCCAAAACAATACGGCGGCGCAGAACTTAATAAAGACGAATACAGGGTCCTGATTGAAGAACTGCAACGGATCAACGCCCGGCCGCCGCTGACCGGGCGGTGTGTGAATTACATCGGGCCAACCATTCTGGAAATGGGCGACGAGGCGCAAAAAGCGAAATGGCTGCCGGTGTGCGCGCGGGGTGAGGGCGCCTGGGCAATGGGTTACTCCGAACCGGGAGCCGGTTCTGATCTGGCAAGTTTAAGCACCAGGGCGGAACGCAGCGGCGACCGTTGGATTATCAACGGCTCGAAAATCTGGACCAGCGATGCAACCTACTGTGATTACATATTTGTGTTGTGCCGCACGTCCCCGGACAAACCAAAACACGAAGGTATCAGCCTGCTGTTGGTGGACATGGATCAACCGGGGGTGCGAGTGTCCCCGATTACCCTGATTTCCGGAGATTCAACTTTTTGTGAAACCTTTTTTGATAACGCGGAGGTGCCGCTGGAAGATGTTGTTGGCGGTGTTGATAACGGCTGGACAGTGGGAAAACGCCTACTTCAGTTTGAGCGTTCCACTCACGCCGGCATAAATACTTCCGGTTCTCAGGGCGGCCGGGTTGAAAAAGACAAAGTCAGGGAAACGCTGCTTGATTATGTAGGCCTTGCGGACGGGCGGCTCGCCGATAGCAGTATGCGCGAACGGTTAACCCGTTTTGAGATGAACACGGCCGCGCAAAGGCTGACGCAGAAACGCGCGGTGGAAGAATCCAAGGCTCAGGCACCAGGGTTCACCTCTTCAGCCGTGAAGCTGACTAATGCGCTTAATGTGAAAGAAGGTGATGAATTGATTGTAGAAGCCATGGGTTCAAGTGGTCTGCGTTGGGACCCGGCAACTGCGGCGGCAGATGAATTAGCCAAAACCAAGACCTGGCTGCACCGTAAACACATGACCATTGCAGGCGGTACTCAGGAGGTGCAGATGAACATTATTGCCAAGCGCGTGCTCGGGCTGCCGGATTAGTATGACCGCAAACACTGCATTCAGACGTACGGTTAAGGAGTGGTTGGACGAGAACTTCCCCGCGGAACTCGCCCACCAGTCGCCTGACTCAGCCAGCGGTCTCCTGCAACCGGTATGGGAGCTTTGGCGCCAGCGTCTGGCGGATGCCGGGTGGGGGGCACCCACATGGCCGGCAGAGTACGGTGGTGGCGGTTTGTCACAAGAGCAGGCTGCCCTGATGCGCGATGAATTCTTAAAACGCGGCGCGGTCAACCACATCCCGATACTGGCCAATATGGGTGTGACCATGGTGGGCCCGACCATCCTTGAGTACGGCAGCGCAGCGCAAAAAGAAAAGCACCTGGTTGCCGCGGCGCGGGGGGAGGTCGCCTGGTGTTTAGGCTTGTCAGAACCCAATGCCGGCTCCGACCTGGCTTCCCTTACTACCAAGGCGGTGCTGGAGGGTGACCGGATTGTCATCAACGGCCAGAAAATCTGGACAACCCGCGCGTACGAATCCCAATGGTGCGGTGTGTTGGTCAGGACCGACCCCTCAGCCAGGAAACACAACGGAATCAGCTTTGTGCTGCTGCCCATGAACCAGGCAGGAGTGGAAACACGGCGTATTGGTTTGATTTCAGGGTCGTCACCATTCTGTGAGACCTACTTTAACGGTGCGGTGGCGGAAAAGTCCGATATCCTGGGGGAGCTGAATGACGGCTGGTCCGTTGTTAAGCGCCTGTTGCAGCACGAAAGGCAGAGCCAGACGGGCACGGTCAAGCGGCCGACCGTGACACAGTCCGAATCCCTGCATGAGCGTGCCAAACGCTACGTTGGGGTTGATCAACAGGGACGTTTAGCGGATGCCGACTTGCGGGCCCGTATTGTTGAGAATCTGATGCACGAGCAAGCGCATAGATTGACCGTCGAGAGAATTGCAGCTGAAGCTGCAGGGAACCCGCAGGTCAACGCTGTTACGTCCATTCTAAAAAACTCTAATACGGTATTGCGCCAGACTCAGGCTGAACTCACCATGGAAATACTGGGTCACCGGGGTTTAGGCTGGGAGAGTGATGCCGGCCAGTTCGAGGAGGACGAATTGGCGATCACAAGAGAGTGGTTACAGGGTAAATCCGCTTCGATTGTCGGCGGTACTTTCGAGGTTCAAAACAACATCATTTCGAAGAATATACTGGGTCTGCCTGAAACTACTCAAAAAAGCGGCTGAACAGGAATGTTGAGGGGAAACAAATGGCGGAGATAAGTGCAGCCGATGCACGTCAGGCAGACAGTAACCGGTGGTATCGGTACTACGTTCTCGGCGTGCTGACAGCAACTTATACATTCAGCATCATGGACCGGCAGATTGTCGCCATTCTGGTTGAGGATCTGCGCGCCGAGTTTGCTTTGTCCGATGCGCAGCTCGGATTATTGTCGGGTCTCGCGTTTGCGCTCTTCTACGCCACGCTGGGTATACCGATTGCGCGTCTGGCAGACCGGACCAATCGTGTGCGTATTGTGTCCATAGCGGTAGCGGTGTGGAGTGCGATGACGGCGCTCTGTGCGGCGGCCGGTAGCTTTGTTCATCTGTTTCTGGCGCGTATCGGCGTCGGTATTGGCGAGGCGGGCGGCACACCGCCGTCGCACTCGATTATTGCTGACTACTTTGGACCCAACGAAAGGGGTTGGGCGCTATCCATTTATTCCATGGGTACGTCCATTGGCGGCTTTCTCGGCCTTGTCATTGGCGGTTTTGTTGCTGAGTACTATGGTTGGCGCGCGGCGTTTCTGGTACTGGGCATTCCGGGACTGTTTCTTGCGTTGTTGACCTGGCTGTCGGTTCGGGAACCGCCGCGCGGTACCCTGGAAGCGCAGCCGCAGGCGGTGGTACAAGACCGCCTCAGTTTCAAAGACGCATCCATTGCGTTGTGGCGCAACCTTGTTTTTCGCCGCATAGTGATAGGCCATATTCTGGCCATATTTGTCGGTTATTCCTTGTTTGGGTGGTTGCCGGCCCTGTTCTTGCGGCAGTTTGAGATGGGGCAGGCTGAGGTAGGTACGCTGGTTGGACTGATTGTATCCGGAGGGGGTATTCCAGGGTTGCTGCTTGGGGGTTACCTGGGAGACAAGCTGGCCGCTCGGGACATCCGTTGGCGGGTCTATATTCCGATCCTGACGTTGGTGCTTGCCACTCCCTTAATGTTAGTCGGCATGTGGACGGACAACGTTGTGCTGGCGGCAACTATGTTTGCCCTGGGAATTTTCATGTACAAAGTCCACTGGGGGCCTCATCTTGCGCTGGTGCAGCATGTTGTGCCGCCGGAACTGCGGGCGCAGGCGGTAGCTTACGCAATGTTCTTCGCAAATATGTTGGGCCTTGGGCTGGGTCCTGTACTGATTGGGGCGATAAGCGACGCTGCCATGGCGGGGTATGGTGAGCAATCGCTTGCGTTTGCATTGAGCATTTCGCTGGCGGCTTTTATCCTGGGAGCGTTCTGGTATGTACGTGCCCTTAAACCCCTGCGGGCGGCGTATATTGATTGAAGGCACTGGTTCATGTCAGGTCCTTTCCTGGAGCTCGTCGGCAATGTCGTGCATACGCGGGTCACGCATGGTGCTCGTACCGTGATGCCGGTCCGCAATCTTGTAGCCCAGCGCGTCCTGGGCAATGAGCTCACGCTGGACGTTCGCTGATCCCTCACCGGTAAAAAACAGGTCCGCATAACACTTGTAATGGGAGACCCGGTACTCAAGAGCCATGCCATAGCCGCCGAAGATTTGTTGAGCTTTGTCAGCAACCATCTTTGCGGTCTGCGAGGCGTTGAATTTGGCGATCGAGGCGATCCGGTTGGTGGGCAGACCTGCGTCGGCCCGTTTTGCGGCTTCGTAGATCAATGCGCGAGTGGCTTCGATCGCGGTGGCCATTTCCGCGATGTCAGCCTGAATCATCTGAAAACGGCCGATGGGTTTACCGCGCAGCTCACGCTCGTTGGCATACCGTACGGCGTCTTCGAAGCAGGCCCTGGCAACACCCAGGGCTTTGGCGCCAACCGTGACCCTGCCCGGCTGCAGTGCGCGCATGACAATTTTAAACCCGTCACCTTCGTCGCCGAGACGGTTCTCAACGGGCACGATGAAGTCGTCAAGGTAAACGGCACAGGAGCGGAAGCTCTTCGATAACCCCATCATATCAACGGGTTTTGCATCCCACCCCGGGTACTTTTTCGGCTCAACGATGAACGCACTGACCCCATTGGCGCCCGCGGCGGTATCCGTTTTGGCGAACAGTACCCCCACATCGGTTTCATTGGACAGTGAGGCCCACATCTTTGAGCCGTTGAGGCGGTAAACGTCACCGTCTCTTACCGCGGTTGTCTTCATGTTGCCTAACGGATCAGATCCGCCGCCTGATTCAGTTAGAGACATCATGCCTATAGTTTCACCGGCTAATAGAGCAGGTACATACTTCATGATCTGTTCCGGTGTGCCGCCGACATAGATGCAGGTTGGGCAGGTGGAACCCTGCTGATTGTTGGCGGCGGCAAAGCGCACTTCGTTCCGCACCATCTCTTCCTGGATCACAGCTCCAGCCAGGTAGCCGAGATTGGAACCGCCAACGGATTCGGGGAACACCGCACCATAGAATCCCGCTGCACCGCACTTTTTGACCAATTCCCGAGGCAACTCGCCGCGCGCCTCGAACTCGCTCATGTACGGATTCACCTCCGTCTCCATAAAGCGGATGACGCTGTCGCGGACTGCGGTAATTTCTTCAGGGAGTAATTCGTCCATAGCTTTTTACTGTCCTCTAAAAACGGGGTTGCGTTTCTCGGCAAAAGCCTGAGGCCCTTCTTTTGCATCGTCGGTCTGACCGATGGCCCACCGGAGTGAACCGCCGAGCCGCATTGATTGTTCAAAGCTCATGTCGAGTGACGCCTGGGTCACCTCTTTTGCCGCGCGAACGGCGAGAGGCGCGTGTCCTGCGATGGTTGAGGCCAATTGTTGGGCTGTTGGCACTAATTCTTCAGGTGTAACCATGCGGCTGACGAGGCCGCAGTCGAGGGCGCGTTGAGCATCAATTCGATTGCCTGTGAGGACCATTTCCATGGCCATTGATTGCGGAACAAAGCGGGCCAGCCGTTGCGGACCGCCGCCGCCCGGGAAAAAACCCCGGGTGATTTCGGGTAGGCCAAATTGGGCAGTTGTTGAACATATACGGATATCACAGGCCAGGGCAATTTCAAAACCGGCGGCCAGGGCGTAGCCGTCTATGGCAGCAATCAACGGTTTTTCGATCTTTACACTCCACCACTGAGCCGCAAGGTCTGCTTCTACAATTGTCGCCGCGGAGCTGTCTTGTGCCCGGCCGCCGCCCCCTGCCGCACGTTCTTTAAGGTCTGCACCGGCGCAAAATACACCGCCGGCGCCGGTGATGAGGCCAACCCTGATTTCGCGGTTTGCGCGAATTTCCTGAATGTACGCCATCAGCGCCTGGCTCATGTTGTGACTCATGGCGTTTTTTTGCGCGGGCCGGTTAAAGGTAATGGTTGCAACGTGGTCGTTAACCTCAAAAAGCAGATGTTCGGTGCTCATCTGAGTTGGCTCCTTGCGGGGTTCGTCAATTCTGTGAGGTGGGTCATGCGGAGTCTGATAGTTGCATACCGGCCTTTCCTAGCCGCCGGTTTCAAACAGATCCTCTAAGTGGGCCATGGTCTCGCCAAATTCAACCATCAGATCATAGATGACCCCGCGTACGTCGGTTTCTCCCGACATCATGCCTATGGTTTGTCCCGCGGGCGGCGACAGCAGGCTTTTGGTCTGGTATTTGTCCATCTTGCTGAACAATTCTTCCACCAGGACGGATTGCAGCGGCATGGGCAGAGGTCTGGGTGCGCCTTCTGTTTCCCAGGCCTGTATAAACCCCCCTTTGACCCGGCGTACAGGTTTACCTGACCCGCTTGTGGAACGCATGGTATCGCCGGACGATGCTTCAAATAGAATGTCTTTGACCACCGGAGTGGTCTCCGCTTCGGATGTACCGAGCCAGATACTGCCGGTCCACACCGCTTGTGCGCCCAGCGCCATGGCTGCGGCAATCTGGCGGCCCCTGGCGATACCGCCGGCGTGTAAAACCGGGATGTCTCCGGCAGCGTCGACAACCTGGGGGGTGAGCACAAAAGAAGCGATGTCCCCGGTATGTCCGCCGGCTTCGTAACCTGCGGCAATCAGGATATCAACACCTGCATCTATTTGCCGCTGTACATGTTTAGGATGCCCAACTAGAGAGGCAACCTTCATCCCGCATTCGTGTGCGCGGTCTATGTATTGTTGCGGAGGCACACCGAGCGCAGAGATGATCATCTGCGCCATGGGATGCTCGTAGACTAGCTCAAGCCGTTTACCCGCTTCCGCATGGGTGCGCAGGCGTTTAGTCACGTAGTCTTCAACCCATTGCTCTTTCTCCTCGGCGGTTGAAACGGGTAGCCCGTGTTCAGCAGTAAGGTGGTCGAGGAACTCTTCATGTTCTTTGGGGATCAGGGCGCGGATCTGCGCCGGTGTCATCTCCTCAAACTCCTTGGGTGCTTTGGACGGAAACATCACATCCACACCAAAAGGCCGGTTGGGGGAGTGCTCAACCAGCCATTTCAGATCGATGGCGAATTGGTCCACGGTGGTTCGGGTAGTGCCCAGTGCGCCGAAGCCACCGTTGGCACTCACTGCTGCCGCCACATCAGGACAATGGGTGAAGGCGAAAATGGGCGCCTCCATGTCAAACCAGCTCATGACATCAGTTTGCATCTGCACGGTCTCCAAGAATGAGATCAGCTGCTTTTTCAGCGATCATGACCGTAGGTGAATGGGTATTGCCGCCGATAACCTGCGGCATGATGGAGGCGTCAGCCACGCGCAATCCCTCAACACCATGCACTTTCAGGGTTGGGCTGACCACCGCGTCTTGCGGATCGGGTCCCATCATGCAAGTGCTTGTCGGATGGAAATTTGTGGATGCACTCTTGCGAACGTAAAGTGCCAGTTCCTCGTCGGTTTGCGAACGCGTGCCGGGCCGGCGCTCGTCTCCTGCAATGCCGTTAAACGCCTGGGTTTCAACCAGGCGCCGGCCGATGCGCAGTCCGGCAACGAGCTTCCCCAGGTCCTGATCGCCCGGATCGGAAAAAGCGTTGAAATCCACCTGCGGTGCGGCGTGAGGATCTTTGTTTTCCAGGCGCACGCTGCCGGTACTTCCGGGGCGTAGAAGGCACGCCATGATTGAAAAGCCGTGGCCGTATTGCCAGAGTTTTTGGCGGCGTCCCTTGCGGCGGTTTGTGCGCAGCACAGCGCTTTGTAAAGCCGGAACCAGAATCAGCTGGATGTCGGGTTTGGGTTCAGCCGGGGAAGAGCGAATGAAACCGCCGGATTCCACCACGTTACTTGAAATCAGTCCCGTACGCTGCCACAAATAACGGAATCCGTGCCCGACCAGGCTGGGTAGGGCCTTCAATGAAATGCCGTAAGGAAGTGTGGTGGGGCTGTCGTATTGAAGCTGTGCGTTGAAATGGTCCTGCAGGTTGAGGCCAACTCCGGGCAACTCATGGGTGAGGGCAACGCCGCGCGACTTAAGGTGGTCGCCGGGGCCGATGCCCGAAAGCAGCAGCAGGTGCGGAGAGCCAATTGCGCCGGCGGACAGGATTACTTCCCGGGCTGCGCGTAAAGTTGCAACACCGCCGGGGAGGTCCGCTTCAATTCCGTTCGCGCGTCTGGCATCGAAGGTGACTTTGCGTGCCGTTGCATGTGTCAGGATGGTTAAGTTTCTACGGCTTTTAATAGGGTCTAGAAATGCGCTGGCGCTGGAAACCCGCAGGCCGTTTTTCTGCATGACTTGACGGCGGCCAAATCCTTCGTGGGTCTGGGCGCAGAAATCGTTATTGAGCGGAAACTGCAGCTGTTCCGCGGCTGCCAGCATCACAGCGGTGAGGGGATTGTACTGGTCCAGGAAGCGAACGTTGATCTCACCGCCCTGACCATGATGGGGTGAGTCTGCGAAGTTTTCATTGTGCTCCGATTTCTTGAAGTAGGGCAGGACCTCAGCATAAGACCAACCCGGGTTGCCGCGGCGCACCCACTCATCATAATCGTCCGGCTCGCCGCGGGTATAAACCATGCCGTTGATGGAGCTTGAGCCGCCTAGCGTTTTCCCCCGTGGAATATAGAAGTTGCGGTTGGACGCATGACTTTGCGGCGTACTCAAAAAACGCCAATTGAGTTTGGGATGATCAAACAGCGCCATCAATCCCAGCGGAATCTTTATAAAAGGGTTTGAGTCTCGGGGGCCTGCCTCCAGCAGGCACACCCGGTTGCGCGAATCCGCTGACAGACGATTGGCTAACACGCACCCGGCTGAGCCGGCGCCCACCACGATGTAGTCGAAGTCCAGGTCCGTGGGCCGGTTCAATCAACCATCTCCATTAAACGTCTGTTGCATATGTTCGACCGTTGTTCCGAGCTCTGTCAGCAGTTCGTACATGACCCCGCGCACATCTGTCTGGTGGTTCAGCATACCCACGGCCTGACCGGCCGGGTAGGTCACCAGCGGTTCCGGTTCGTACTTCTCCATTCTATGTAAGGCTTCGTTAATGAGTATTGACTGCAGCGGCATGGGCAGCGCCTTCGGTGCGCCTTCCTGCTCCCAGGCGTCGGTCCATGCGCTTTTTAATCGCCGCGTCGGCTTCCCGGTATTAAAAGGAGAACGCACCGTGTCGCCGGAATTGGCGGCGAAGATCTTCTTTTTGATCAGTTCCGTGGTTTCCGATTCGGTTGTGCCCAGCCACAGCGTGCCGGTCCATACGGCCTGCGCGCCCAGGGCCATGGCGGCGGCAATTTGCCGGCCCCTGGCAACCCCGCCTGCATGAATGACGGGGGTGGAACCCGCGGCGTCCACAATCTGCGGTGTCAACACCAGCGTAGCAATGTCGCTGTTGTGTCCCGCTGCCTCGTAGCCGGCTGCAATCAGAACATCAACACCCGCATTCAGGTGGTGTTTAACATGACGGACCTGGCCCACCATGGCGCCCACTTTCATGCCTAAGGTATGGGCCCGCTCGATCTGAGCGGCGGGCGGGACACCCAGGGCGCTGACAATCATGCGGACGAATTGCGGATGCCGGAATACGACGTCGAGCCGCTTGACCGCTTCGGTATGTGTACGCAACAGGCTGCCCATGTACTCTGCCAGCAGGGTTTCGCTGTCTTCGCGGGGCAGCTCCGGGACGTTGTATTTTGCCAGCAGATCGTTCACAAACCTGGTGTTTGCGGGGGGGATGACGCGTTTAACATCTGCAACGGACAACTGCTCCGTACCCTCGGGGGGACGTGTTGCAAACATGACATCCACACCATAGGGACGGCCGTCGGTGTGATCGTCGATCCAGTTCAGCTCTAACTCCAGTTGTTCCGGCGTTACATGAGTAGTACCGAGCACGCCGAATCCACCGGCCCGCGACACAGCGGCAACCACGTCGCGGCAATGGGAGAATGCAAACACCGGCGCGTCCATATCAAACCAATGCATTAAGTCCGTCTGCATGTGGTTTTACCTTATTGAGAAAAACTGCCGGTCAGCATCAGCGTCCCATTCGAGCATCCCGGTTTTGCCGATCGGGTCTTCGCGGAGCAGTTGTTGATCCGCACCCGCCGGATCCCGCGCATTTGCCACAGCGCGGCGGCCATCTTCGGTATCCAGAATATAGATCACGTTAAACGGTTGCCTCTCCCGGTCATACTCGATGGTGTACGTCACAATGGTGCATGGACCTGAGGCCTGTTCAGCAACAGTCAGAGCAGTTTCACCGCTATCCTCACGGAATACAGTTGTGCCGGTGGCGGCAGGCGGAATGCGGTCACCCCGGCTTAGGATAGTCGCGGCGTGTTTTGTATTGGCCATGCCCACGCCGGTGATCATGAGGATCTCAGCGGGGTTCTCCCGCAGGCGCTGCACTGCAGTTGCCAATGAGTGCATGACGTAGTTGTTGCCCGGACCTCCGGCGTAACCGAGACCGCCGGTAATACTGAACTGCCGGTTGTCGTCGACGTTTAATCCCAACGCGGAAAGGGCCATTTGCACAGGGCTGGGAAAACAACTGTAAAAGTCAAACGCGGCGATGTCAGCAACTTCGGTAGCAGCGTATTGCAGGGCTGCGGCAAATGCGGTTTCCATGCCGGGGCTGCGGGACAAGCTGGGCCGCTGCATGAGATTCCACACATCTTCAGAACCGGCACCTCCCAGTACCGCAGCCGCCCGTTCCACGCCGCCGGATTGTTCGATAAACCGGTTGGACACCACTACCAGGGCAGCCGCCTGATCAACATCCATGATTGCGTTCATGCGTTTAGTATAAGGGTAGCAAATCATCCGGTTATCCGGAGTAACCGTGCTTATCAACGCCGCGCTGGGTGCATCGCGAAACCAGGCGTTTGGATTCTCCGCAGCGACCAGGGCGTTTTTATGCAATATGGCCGCAGCTGTATCGATTTGTTCTTGCGCCGACCGGCCGTGGCTGTGCCGCAGCGCATTTTCCATTAAGGGGTATGCCTGTATGGGCAAACGCAGGCCGTGCCGGCTTTCCCATGCGGATGTCATCGGCTTCTGGCCGCGCATGGGTTTGATGCTCTTGTCCCGCGCGGGCCAAGGCAGTTCCCGGCCGGCCCTGTTTGCCTTGCGCCGGGTACGCATGGCTTCGGCGCCGAACAGTAGAGCAACGTCAACATCACCCTGGTCCATCGCGGATGCGATCTCATGGATGAGATCCTGCGGTGTGGTCCCGCCGGCCGGCAGCCAGAGTTCACGGACGTCATCACCACAGCCGATTTCAGCGGCCACGGTTTTTCCCAGGTCAGCATAGGTCCAGGAAAACGGGTCGATACAGGCTACCGCGTCGACCTGGTCAACGCTTACGCCGGCATCTTCGAGTGCATTGCGGGCAATGTGCTTCATTAACGCCAGCGGATGATCGGCCGCATCAACATTGTGATAACTTTCCTGCGCTTGCCCGAGCACGTAGGCCGGTACGGACATACGGCGGTCCCCTTGATTGTCAGTAAGATCTGATATGCATTAACTTATGTAGCAAATGATGTGCCAGCCGAGGCGGTGCACAATCCGCGGTTTCAGGTTGGCGGTTGTCGTCTGGGTGGACATAAAAGGACTGGCCTGTCGCTATGAGCAACAAATTGAGGTTGCCGGGACTGCCATCACCGTAACACCGGCTGGCGCGCGATTTGCAAGCATAAGACGGGGCGAGGTGACAGGTCAGGGTAATTAGCCGGTTAGAAATTATGAGTTTAGGCAGGGGAGAGGAGTGATGAGTTTACTGAACCGCGCAGCCGTATTTTATGAGCCGGGCCGACCGTTTGAGCTGATTGAGTTGCCGGTGCCGGAAGCCAGGCCCGGCGGCCTGACCTTGCGTATCACACGCTCCAATGTATGCGGCTCTGATCTTCACACCTGGCGGGGCGACGGCCGGGCCAGGCGGACGGATCCGGCGGGTTCGATTCTCGGTCACGAGGCGGTTGGCATCGTGCACGAACTGGGTGAAGGTGTGACCGCCGACTGGAACGGGCAGCCGCTCGCGGTCGGCGACAGAATTGCGTTTCAGTACTTCAGGCCCTGCGGTAACTGCCGGAATTGCCTGCGCCAGATGCCGGAAGCCTGTACGGAAAGCTTCAAGATCCGGTTCGGTGACCGCAACAAATGGCCCTACGCCAGAGGTACCTATGCTGACTACATTTATCTTCACCCGGGTCAGGCTGTCTTTAAGGTGCCTGATGCGGTGCCCGATGCGCTGGCAGCAAGTGCCAATTGTGCCTTATCCCAGGTGATCATGGGGTTGCAACGCGTGGACGTTACCTTTGGTGACCGGGTGGTGGTGCAAGGCTGCGGCGGATTAGGCATATACGCTTGTGCCATAGCCAAAGAACGTGGTGCTGAGATGGTGGTGGCGCTGGATGCCGTGCAGGACCGGCTGGATCTTGCACGTCAGATGGGGGCTGACCATACAATTAATGTATCGGAAGTGACCGACATGCATGAGCGCGTTGGTCAGATCAAAACACTCACGCACGGGTTCGGTGCTGATGTGGTTGTGGAGGTGGTGGGTTCACCGGCGGTAATCAACGAGGGTCTGCGCATGCTGGGTTGGGGCGGCAGGTACCTGGAAATAGGTGTGGTATTCAGGGGGGAACACTTTGAATGTGATCCCGGGCGCCTGGTGGGTCAAAATCAGCGGATCGAAGCTGTAGGATCATATACGGCGGCCTGTCTGCAGAAAGCAATTGGCTTTCTGGATCGCAACATGCAGAGCCTGCCGTTAGACGAGGTATTGGTTGAATACCCGCTGGAGGAGATTGGTCAAGCATTTGCGGATCAGGACGCCGGCAGGATAAGACGCGCGTCATTAGTGATGGAGTAGCAGGAGTGCCCACTGCGAAGAAAAAAATTATGGGCCAATCAGTCCCTGATGATGAATGGGTTGAGCGGGTCAAAGAAGACATTATTGAACCGGAGCTGCCGATCATCGATGCCCACCACCATCTCTGGATACGGCCGGGACATCACTACCTTGTGCCTGAGTTTCTGCAGGACCTGCAATCCGGGCACAACGTTGTGGGTACAATATACGCGGAGTGCCATTCCATGTACCGTCGGGACGGTCCCGAAGAGTGGCGTTCCCTGGGTGAAACGGAGTTTGTTACCGGCTGCGCTGCCATGGCTGACAGCGGCAGCTTCGGCGACATTGCATTCTGCCGGGGTTTTATCGGCAATGTTGATCTAATGCGGGGACGCGCCTGCCGTGAAATCTTTGAGCGGCATCTGGCGGTGTCCGGCGGACGCTTTAAGGGTATTCGTTTGACCACCGCGTGGGACGCAGATGAACGAATTCAAAATCAGGTGCCGCATGCGCACCTGTTGCGGAATCCCTCTGTCAGGGATGGCGCCGGCGTGATGGCGGAAATGGGGTTAACCCTTGATCTCTGGGTGTATCATCCACAGCTTCCGGAGATTGCGGAGTTAGCTGACGCTTTGCCTGAGCTGACCATTGTTGTCAACCATACCGGCGTGCCGATTCTCGGCGGTTCTTATCGGCAGCAGCACGATAAGGTGTTCGCAGATTGGCAGGAAGGTATACGGGCAGTTGCCGCGCGGCCGAATACGTATATGAAACTGGGTGCCATGCCTATTCGCGCTCATGGTGATGGTGTAGACAGGTCACTGCCGCCCACCTCCCGGGAGACCGCAGCAGCCTGGCAGCCGTGGATGGAATCCTGCATAGAAGCTTTTGGTGTTCAGCGTTGCTTTTTCGAGTCGAATTTTCCGGTACAAAAACTATTTGCCAGTTACCATGTCACCTGGAATGCTTTCAAACGGCTTGCCGCTGGCGCTTCCGCTGATGAGAAGGGTTGGTTATTTCACGATGCCGCCCTTGCCGCGTACCGCGTTTAGCGGCAGCTGGCCGGAAGGTTACGCCAGCCTGATTGCACCAGCGTCCGCCAGGGCTGTGATGCTGGCGTTGTCATAGCCCAGGTAATCGGCCAGCACGTCGCGGGTATTGCCCCCCGGTACCGGTGTTCCGGATGTCAGTTGCGGTGAGGTGCGCGAGTACCTCGGCGCGGGTGCGGGTTGCAGAAAACCATCCAATTCCTGGTAGGCGCCCCGTGCCTGGTTGTGGGGATGATGCTGCACCTCGGTGATGGAAAGCACCGGGGCAAAGCACACGTCGCTGCCTTCCATGATCTGACACCACTCATCCCGGGTTTTTGTGGCAAATACATCTGCCAACTTCTTACTTAAGCTGGTCCACACATTGGGATTACGTTGATCCTTAAATTCAGGATCGTCCTGCAATCCGGTCTTTGCCAATAATTCCGCATAAAACTGAGGTTCGATCGAACCGATGGAAATATATTTTCCATCAGCGGTTTCATAAGTACTGTAATAGTGCGCGCCGCCATCCAGGCTATTCGACCCGCGTTGGTCGACCCAGCTGCCGTTGCCCAGGTTGGTGAAGAACATACCCATGAGTGCTGCGGTGCCGTCGACCATGGCTGCATCCACGACCTGTCCCCGGCCTGATTTCTGCGCCTCCAGCATGCCGGCAAGAATGCCGAATGCCAAAAGCATACCGCCGCCGCCGAAGTCACCAATCAGATTGAGCGGCGGTACGGGTTTGCCGCCCTTGGGGCCGATCGCGTGCAAAGCGCCGGCAATGGATATGTAGTTGATATCGTGCCCGGCAGCCATTGCCAACGGTCCATCCTGTCCCCAGCCGGTCATCCGCCCGTAAACCAGCCTGGGATTTGCCGCCCGGCAGCTTTCCGGTCCTACGCCCAGGCGCTCGGTGACGCCCGGCCGGAAGCCCTCGATAAGTGCATCAGCTTGCTCACACAGGCCGAGGACAATCTGTACACCCCGTGGATCTTTTAAGTTGACTGCAATTGATTCTTTGCCTCTTGAGGCTACTTCCTTGCGGACCCGGGCAGCAGGGTCCGTTCTGTCAACTCGAATCACCCTGGCACCCATGTCGGCCAGCATCATGCCGCAGAAGGGTCCAGGCCCGATGCCTGCCAGTTCGATAATGGTAAAGCCGCTCAGAGGTCCCATTGATTACTCCCTCCCGCCGTCGTTAACAGCCTGCCAGACGTTAGTGGGTGAGCATGGGAGATTTTTCATCAAGACCCCCGTAGCGTTGGTGATAGCGGACGCCACCGCGGCGAGAGGCGGCACCACGCCGGCTTCGCCGACCCCGCGCACACCAAATGGATGTAAGGGATTGGCCACTTCAACAATGACTGTTTCGATCATCGGCAGATCCGACGCAAGGGGTATGCGGTAATCAAGGAAGGCCGGATTCTCTAACACACCGGCATCGTTGTAGACATACTCTTCATTGAGTGCCCAGCCTATACCCTGTACGGCGCCGCCCTGCAGTTGACCTTCTACAAATTTCGGATGAACGGCAAAGCCGGCATCCTGAATGACGGTGTAACGGGTAATTTGTGATTGTCCGGTGTCACCGTCCACTTTTACGTCGCAAATGTGGACGGCAAAACTAGGTGATATGTCGGGCTGGACGGAAAGCGAGCCAGTTCCCGTAATGGTACCGCCGGTGTAAGGTGCTTTACGGCAAATCGCGGCAATGGACAGGCGTTCACCGTTGTCAGGGTTGACCGCTTCGCCGCAGTCCCACTCGATCCGGTCCGGCGTGATGTTCCAGCCGGAAGCGGCACGTTCACCCAGTTGTCTCACAACGTCATCCACCGCCATAATCACAGCCTGTCCGCCGGCGTTAACGGTGCGGCTGCCGCCGGAAACAAAGTTATAGCCGGTAGTTTCTGTGTCGCCCACCGTCGCGTGAATGTTCTCGACCCCAATACCTAGCCGTTCAGCGGCAATCATGGCAAGGGTGGTTCGCGTGCCGCTCAGGTCAACGGCACCGGTAATCAGATTGGCGGTGCCGTCTGAGTTCATTTTGATCACAACGCTGGACGGACCTCCGCCGTTGTGCCAGTAAGCCGCTGCCAAGGCGCGTGCTTCGCCGGGTTTCACTTCACTCTGATAGTGTTCCGAAACGGCTGCTGCCTGCAGACACTCTTCGAAGCCAATTTTGCGGAACGGGCCTGCTGACCCCGGATCACCTTCAGCAACTGCGTTTTTCTGCCGGAGTACAATGGGATCCATGTTCAGCTTTTTTGCCAGTTCGTTCATCAGCACTTCGGTACCCAGGGTAACTTGAGGGCCCCCGGGGCCGCGGTAGGCGCGCACCATGGGTTTATTGGTCAGAACCGCTTTACCGTTGACCTCTACGTTGGGAATTCGGTAACAGCGGAAAATCGTATCCATGCCCCCATGCAGAGGTGCTCCCGGGAATGCGCCGGATTCAAAACTGAAGTCTGCCGCAAATGCGGTCAGGGTGCCGTCATGCTTGACGCCAATCCTGTAGTGTCCTTCAAAAGCAGCCCCTGGTCCGGTGCGCCGGAAAACCTCTTCTCTGCTCATCACACATTTCACCGGCCTGCCTGCCTTTTTTGACAGCAGCAGAGTGATGGCTTCTATGTAAGGGCTGCCTTTGCCTCCAAAGCCGCCTCCAATTTCTGTCGGCACCACTTTCAGTTGCGACATCTCAAGGCCGAGGGTACGTGCAACGTTGGCTTGCACAATGAAGTGTCCCTGTGTAGTGGTCCAGATGGTTGAAACGTTGCCGTCTTGATAGTCAGCCAGACAAGCGGGCGGTTCGATATAACCCTGGTGCGCAGTTGGGACGGTAAAGTCCTCTTCCAGAATGATGTCGGCTTGCGCAAACCCGGCAGCTATATCACCTTCACTGATGTTGTCCGTAGCGTAGACATTGGAACTGGGGGGTGCGTCCAGGTGATCGTGAAGAATAGGCGCATCTTCTGCAATGGCGGCGGCAACGCTGGTAACAACGGAGAGCGGTTCGTATTCAACTTCAATAAGCTCCAGCGCTGCTTCCGCAATTCTGGCGCTGGTTGCCGCGACCGCTGCAATACTTTGGCCGTGGTAGAGTGCCTTGCCGCGCGCCATATTGTCGTTAATCCAAGGGCCGATGCCTGACATATCCGCTTTGGGAAAGTCTTCGCCGGTGACAACAGCTTTGACCCCGGGTAGCCGGGCTGCCGCTGAAGTGTCGATGCTGACGATCCTGGCGTGCGCGTATTCGCTGCCCAGGAGCCGTGCGTGGAGCATGCCGGACTGGTATATGTCAGCGCCGAATTTTGCTTTGCCTTTAACTTTGTCCACGGCATCCGGTCGCGCTGCATCATGGCCAATAGACCGAAAGATATCTTTGGCGCGTGCGTCGTTGCCCAAGGTATTGCTCCTGGTTACTCAGATGATGTCCGATAGGAGAATAGCAAGAACCGTACCACGCGGCATAAGCCAGGGCGCGTGAATTAGTGTCTTTGGCGGATACGGTCGAAGGCCAGCCTGGCTTCAGTACATACACCGCTGTGCTGATATTGCTGAGAAAGCCATGATTTGAACCGCTTTAGCGGTGCGGTTCGTTGGCACAAGAATTGCTCCAGGTTTGCGACGTCTATTTGAAAGTCTATGAGTTCCGGGGTACGCGATGAGTTATAGCGAGATCATCTACGAAGAAGAGGGCGTGATCGGTACGCTTACCTTAAACCGGCCCGACAACGGCAATATGTTCACGGAAAACATGTGCCATGAAATTCGCGACTGCATTAACGGCATCCGCCGGGAGACCCGTACCCGGGTCATTGTTCTGACTGGCGCCGGTGACCGTTTTTTCTGCATTGGCGGCGATAAGTCCGGCATGCAGGACACCAAACTTTATCCCGGGGTGCTGCCGACCCTGGAGATGTATGAGTCTATCGACCGGCTGCAGAAGCCCGTAATTGCAAGTGTCAATGGTTTCGCTGTTGGCGGCGGTAATGTGCTGCAGGTGGTGTGTGATCTCACAATTGCCAAGGAAACAGCCGTCTTCCGGCAGGTGGGGCCGATGATGGGCTCGTTTGATGCGGGTTATGGTACCTGGTATCTGGAAGATCTGGTTGGCAAGAAGAAAGCCAAGGAGATGTGGTACACCAATCAAAAGCTCTCTGCCTGTGAAGCCCTGGACATTGGTCTGATCAACCGGGTAGTACCCGATGCAGAGTTGGCCACGAAGACTAAAGAGTTTGCATTGGAAGTTGCGGATCGTGGCGCGTTTGCGTTGGCCTCCATTAAAGGCGCGTTTAATGCGCGGCATGGTGGTGTTGCCGGGTTGTCCAGGGTCTCTCATGATTTGTTGCTGCCACAGTACCTGGGCACCGCGGAGGCCAGGGAGCTTAAGGCAAGTTTTGACGGTCGGCGCAAGCCGGATGCGGACCTGATCGGCCGTTAGTCCCTGCGGAAGATACCGGTGATGCGGCCTTACCTGACCCTGCACCATCCAAAGTCCGCGCGCCGTTATTACGATACCGGGCTTTGGACCAACGACACGTTCTATACTTTGTTGGCAGAGCGTGTTGAGCTCGCGCCGGATCAAATTGCGCTCATGGATGGCTCGAAGCAGCTTAGCTGGCTGGCTTTGAAGGCACGGGTTGACGCCGTTGCTGATGATTTTGTCAGCATCGGGTTGCGCCAAGGTGATCGGGTGTGTATCTGGCTGTCCAACCGGGTGGAAGCGGTCATTGTGTTTCTTGCGTGTAACCGCGAAGGTTTGGCTTGTAACCCCTCCATGCACAAAACCTTCACCTGTGCGGAAATTGTCAGCTTGTTAAACCGGTTGGAGGCGCGGGTACTGGTCACTGAACCCGGATGGGGGGCTGACCGGCACCTGGTTGATTTCAGCGCCGCGCTGAAAGATGTTCCATCACTGAAGAAGATCTATCAGCCGGGTAGTTTTCCCAATCATATCCTGTCCCACGACCGCGAACCGGTGGGTGACCCGGATGCAGTGGCGTATCTGGCTTTCACCTCAGGTACGACTGGTGAACCCAAATGTGTCATGCACTCGAGCAATACGCTGCTGGCAAATGCCCGTGATCTTGTTCGCGACTGGGCAATTGGCAGTGATGAAGTGATGTTGACCTTAAGCCCGCTGTCACATCACATAGCCTGGGTGGCGGTAGCACAGTGGCTGCTTTGCGGCTGTCAGCTTGTTACCAACGATCCTGCGCCGGGGCAGCGGCTGCTGGATTGGGTGCTGGAGACCGAAGCGACCTATGTAATGGGCGTACCGACTCACGCCATTGACCTGCTTGCCGAAATGGCCGCACGGGGTGTTGATGAGATGGGCGCTGTACACACATTTTATCTGGCTGGGGCACCAATCCCGGCGGCGGTTGCTGAAGCATTTGCAGCCATGGATATCAGACCGCAGAACGTCTACGGCATGACGGAAAATTCTTCGCATCAGTACACGCACCCAGGCGACAGCCATGAGACAGCGGTTAACTCCTGTGGCCGCGGAGGCAGTTCGTACCAGGTCCAACTGTTTTCCAGGGAGGATGGTGACCGAACGGTGGAGGCGGGTGTGGTCGGCCAGATTGGCGGGCGCGGCGCGGCGCTCATGCTGGGCTATTTTGATAATCAGGCCGCAACGGAACAGAGTTTCAATTCGCTGGGTTATTTTCTCTCCGGTGATTTGGGCACTCTGGATGCGGCAGGCAACTTGAGCGTTGTCGGCAGGATCAAGGACATGATTATCCGCGGCGGACATAATATTTATCCCGCCCATATCGAAGCCGCGGCAATGACACATCCCAAGGTAAATAAAGCAGCTGCCTTTGGGGTGGCTGACGACCGTTTGGGAGAGCGGGTGTGTTTGGCGATTCTCGGCGATGTTGAGGGCGATGCGCTGCTGTGGCACATGGCGGATCGGGGCCTTTCACAGTTTGATATGCCGGAGTGGTTTCTTCAGCTTGAAGAGTTTCCACTGACGGCAAGCGGAAAGATTATCAAACGTGAGCTGGCGGAACAGGTTGCGCAACACAGATTGCACCCCCGCGAGATTCGCTTTAGACCCTCCAACTCCGGGGCCGGGTTGAGGCGCATGTATGAGCGTTGAGCTTAAACAAGACGGCCGGCTAGCGATTCTCACCCTGGACCGGCAGGAAGCCCTTAATGCTCTGTCCTTCTCCATATTGAGGGAGATAGGAGACTGCCTTGATACAGTCGCAACCATGCATGGGGTGCGTGCGCTTTTAGTTACAGGTGCGGGCGGCAAAGCCTTTTGTGCGGGTGCGGACATCAAGGAACTGCGGCACCGCAGTCTCACGGATCAGAAACGTGGGTCTGAATTGGGGCAGGCGGTTTTTAGCAGGCTTGATACGTTGCCGGTTGGTTCAATTGCCCTGATCAACGGCTTTGCGTTTGGCGGCGGCTTGGAACTGGCATTGGCGTGCACGCTGCGAATCGCCTCACCCACCGCCAGGTTTGGCCTGCCGGAAATCAAGCTCGGATTGATCCCCGGTTACGGCGGGACACAACGTTTACCCAGGCTGGTCGGCGAAGCGAGAGCCCTTGACATTATCATGACGGGGCGAACGGTGAGCGCGGAAGAAGCGTTGGCGATTGGGCTGGTCAACCGAATTGCTGATGGTGATCTTGTCGAAGCGGGGTGCTCCTATGCAGAAGAGTTTACCCGGTACAGCCTGCCCGTATTGGAATTCACCCGCCGAGCTGTGCAACGGGGAGGTGATCTGAGTTTGCAGGCTGGACTATCGCTGGAAGCGGACTTATCTACCTTGGCGTACCGCACACATGATGCGGAAGAAGGTATGGCGGCTTTTGAAGAGAAGCGGCCGCCGGAGTTCAAGGATGCGTGAACAGGGGCAGATTATTGTCACGGGCGCCAGCAAAGGTATCGGCGCCGCGGTGTCGCACGCATTGTGCGCACGTGGTTTTACCGTTGCGAGTCTGTCCCGTACCGGAGATGCGCCCAATGGGGATAACTATGTTTGTGATGTCACGGACGAACAGGCAGTTAAAGGGGCGTTTGGCGATATCGGGGCCAGAGGCCCGATTGTCGGTCTGGTCAACAACGCCGGGGTTCATCTCGGCGGCCCCACAGCACGCTTGTTGACCGAACAGTTTGAGACTGTGATGCGCTTGAATTCAACCGCGGTGATGGTCTGTGCCCGGGAGGCTTACCCCTATTTGAAAGCCTCACAGGGCACAATCGTAAATATGGGATCCTTTTTCGACCGCATGGGGGTGCCCCACAATCTGGCGTACTGCGCTTCCAAGGCAGCAGTTGCCGCGATGACAAGATGTATGGCGGTGGAGTGGGCTGAAGATCATATTCAAGTTGTCAATGTAGCGCCCGGGTACGTCGCTACAGAACTGAATGAAGATTACCTCAATCAGGAAAAGAGCCGGGCCTTTCTGCAGAGCCGGGTGCCTGTTGGGGGCCGGGCGGGTACTACTGAGGAAGTTGCGCAGATGGTCGGTATGTTGTTCTCGGAGCGCATAGCCTATCTGACGGGTGAGACCATCTACATGGACGGTGCGCAGGGAATCAACCATTGAAACTGTTTGAACAACTTGACGCGTCGCGTGAGTGGTTACCCGAAGAGCAGGCGTTATTGGATCAGGTCAGGCGGCTGACTGACGAGGTGATTGCACCCAATGCCGCCGCGTTTGACGAAGCGGGCACATTCCCCTGGCCGAACATTGAAGGGATCAACAAGATCGGCTTGAACGGCGTTTTTGTGCCTGAAGCCTACGGCGGGGTGCCGATGCGTTTCAAACTTTATCTGGAGATTGTGAGTTTAATTTCTGAAGCCTGCGCTTCGACCGGCATCATCTACGCGACAAATTTTCATGCCATGAAGCCGCTGATTGATTTTGGAACCGAAGCGCAGAAGAGCCGATTGCTGCCCGCAATTTCGGCGGGCGGTCTGGCATCGCTGGCCATCACGGAGACTTCCGCAGGATCTGACGCCACCGGTATGACCACCCGGTTTACCCCCGATGGTGATGACATTGTAGTTAACGGCTCCAAGAGCTTCATCACCAGTGGTGATGTAGCCGACCGGGTATTGCTGTTCGGTAAATGGAGTGAAATCGAAGACCGGCGCAAGTCCATTTCAGCACTGGTTGTAGAGAAGGGTGCGCCCGGGTTTGCGGTGATCAGCCGGGAGAAGAAGCTCGGACACAATGCTTCGTCCACTTGCGCAATCGGCTTCGACAACGTGCGGGTACCCCGCGGTAATCTTTTGGGTGGGCCGGGAGATGGCTTAGATATATTGTTGGCCTCTCTCAACAAGTCCCGGCCTTCAATTGCCGCCCATGCACGGGGCATTGCCCGGGCGGCCCTCAAAGACATGGTGGATTACGCCAACGAGAGACAACAATCCGGTAAACGGATATTGGAGTTTCAGGCTAATCAGTTCACGCTGGCGGACCTTGCGGGTGAACTCGCCATGGTGGAAAGATTTATCGACTATGTAGCCGATCTGGTTGACGGGGGCGCCTTCGAGTTTGGCTTGGAAGCGTCTCTGGCGAAGCTTCGCGCCAGTGATCTTGCTATGAAAATGGCGTTGGAGTGTGTGCAGTTTCACGGCGGGTACGGCTATTGCAGAGAGTATCGGGCAGAACGCCTGATGCGCGATGCAAAAATTACGCAGATCTGGGAAGGCACTAACCAAGTGCATCGTCAATTCATCGGCAGGAGTTTTTTAAGGAAATGACCATCAGAAAGGTGGCGGTGTGCGGTGCCGGCGGGACGATGGGTGCGGGCATCGCGCTGGTATCAGCGCGGGCGGGTTTTGAAACCTGCTGCTTTGATCTGGCCGCGGAGCCGTTGGCAGCCGCGGCAGTCCGGGCTGAGTCCTTTTTTGCCGCATCCGTTGAGCGGGGCAAGATGTCCGCGGCAGAGCGCAATGCAGCCCTTGCCAGGCTGACCAACACCAGCAATCTGGCTGATCTTGAAGATGCGGATTTGGTGATCGAAGCAGTGTTTGAAGAGTTGTCGTTAAAGCGAAGTCTCTTCTCTGAGCTCAATGACATTTGCAAAGCGTCAACTGTTTTTGCGTCAAATACGTCCACCTTATCAATTACGGAAATTGCGTCGGGCTGCGGACGGGAGGATAAGGTGGTGGGCATGCACTTCTGCCTGCCGGCGGAGCGTATGAAATTGATCGAAATGTCCAGGGGGATGAACACCAGTGAAGCTGCGTTTCAGTCAGCCTGGGCGTGGACGGAAACGGCGGGGCAGCTTGCTGTTGAGACACAGGACAAGCCGGGGTTTATTCTAAACGCCTTGCTGGTGCCCTTTAACAACGATGTGCTGCGCGCGGTGGAAGCCGGGCTGGCGAGCCCGGCTGATATTGACAAGGCGATCACCGTTGCATTGAGCTACAAGATGGGGCCCTGTTCGCTGCTCGATCTGGTGGGATACGATACGCAAATACTACTTTGCGAGGCCTTTTATCCCGTTACCCTGGACGTTCGCGCCTCTGCGCCTGCGCTGCTACGGCGGATGGTTGCTGCCGGGCGTTTAGGCAATAAAAACGGGCTCGGCTTGCGCACCCACGATGCGGCCGCGGATTCCGTACCGACGCCGGTTTTTGAACTGCTTGAGCACGGCGCAAGCCGCTCCTTCCCCGATCCCGGTATGCTTGAACAGCACGGTCAGGCAGATGCGGATGTTGTTGTGCACCTTGGCGGCGGATTTGCAGCGGACGAACGCAAATTGGCGGTGCTGGTGGAACTTGATCTTGAATGCCTCGGTGTTCATACCGGAGAAGACAGCGGCGAAGAAGGGTCTAATGTGGTTGGATTCAGCCGCTACAGGAATGGTGATGACATGCCGTCCAACCTGATCGAATTGGTCAGGCAGCCAAAAACCAGCCCGGAGGCCGTTGCGGCTGCCAAAGCGCTTTTTGAGTCGTTGGGTTTTGCTGTTGCAGTGTGTCTGGATATGCCCGGACGAATTGTTGATCGTCTTGTCAGGCCCAAGTACAACGCCGCTTTACGGTTTCTGGACGAAGGCCTGGCCAGCGCTGAGGCGATGGATACCACTTGCAAAATGGGCCTGGGTTACGCGGATGGACCGATTGAGCGGGTGGTCCGGGGCGGCCTGGCGCGCCACTACGACATTTGCAGTAACCTCTATGCCACAACCGGTCAAACCGGTTATGTACCAGCCAGGCGCGCGCATGTGGCGCATCAACGGGAGAAACAACAGTGGGGCCGTTAGAAGGGATAAAAGTTGTAGATCTGTCCGCTGTCGTTTCGGGGCCGCTGACAGGCGCATTACTGGCTGATCAGGGCGCCCGGGTCATCAAGGTTGAGAGGCCCGGCGGTGACATACAACGGAATGTCGGCAGCGCGCGGAACGGATTTTCAGGTTCCTTTCATATGCTCAACCGGGGCAAGCGTTCAATCAGTCTGGATTTAAAAAAGCCCGAAGCTGCTCAGGTTGTGCGGACGATTACACGTGATGCTGATGTGATCATTCAGAACTTTCGCCCTGGAGTGGTGAATCGGCTTGGCGTGGATTACGACAGTCTGGCCGGGGATAATCCGGGCCTGGTTTACCTTTCGATCAGCGGGTTTGGACAGACCGGACCGCTTTCTGACAAGCGCGCGTACGATGCGATCATTCAGAACTATGCCGGCATCGCCTATAGCCAGGGTATGAACAACGGTACCTCGCCGGCCATAGTGACTCAACTGATTATGGATAAAATGACGGGCTACATGGGCTTTCAAGCTATCACCGCGGCTCTGCTGTCGCGTTCCCGGACCGGCAGGGGCCAGCATGTGGAACTGTCCATGTTGGACGTTGCACTGGCGTTTACCTGGCCCGATATGGGTGCGGATGAGATTTTATTGGGGAACGGGATCGACCATCGAGCGCCCATTGGTTCCGCACAAGGGACACAAGTGACATTGCGGGACGGGTACGCGATGCTGATGGTGCTCTCGGACCATGAGTTCAACGGTCTCTGTAAAGCGTTTGGGTTTGAAGAATTGGCTGCCGACAACCGCTTCAACAGCCTGCAAAAACGCCAGCAGAACAGGCCCCAATACCTGACGGAGGTCACTGACAGACTTGCTGAGGCTTGTAGGGAACTGACGCTAGCTGATCTGGAAAAACGATTGGCACCCTACGATGTACCCTGGGCACCATCCCGTCCCCTGGGTGAACTGCCGCTGGATGAACAGGCTGCACACAACGGGACTTTTTATGAGAGAGAGCATCCTGTTGCCGGGCGTATGCGTGAAGTGCGACCGGCGCCGGTTTTTAGTGGCACCCCCACGGAGCCTGCGGATTTTGCGCCCACCGTCGGGCAACACACACGCGAGGTGTTGGTTGAGTACGGCCTTGAAAGCAAAGTTGATGCATACCTTGCCGGCGGGGTAGTGAGTGAGGGCTGATACATCGCAAATGCTTCCTTGCCCGACTGTATTTACCGAACACATAAACTGGTGATTTGGCGTAAATTCCTGTTATTCTCTTGATAAATACGATCGAAGTGTCTCTGATGAGAACACTCTGAACGCTTTATTGGGGGGAGCATGGCAGGTATCCAGCAGCTCAGCGGCCTGGTTTTGGTTGATTCAAATGGCGTGTCCTTCGCGCTTGGCGCGGGGTGTGACGAAGCGTTGCAAACACGGTTGCTGCAGACCATAGATACAGAGCGTCGTCTGATCACCATTGAACACAACAGGGAGAAGCTTGTCGGTTGTGTTGTGCGGCTGGAAGAAAAAAGCCTGGTCCTCTTGAGCCCGCAGCCGGGTGACGCGGTGCTCCGCTTCTTCGCCAACGTAGATTTTGCCTACGATATTGTAGAACACATACTCACCGACCCGTTTGAAGCCCTCAACATTGTTGATGCTGACGAACGGCTGGTATTCATGTCTCCGGTGCATGAGAAATACATGGGATTAAAAACCGGAGAGGGAGAAGGCAAGCCGGTACAGGAAGTTATTGAAAACACCCGCTTGCACGAAGTGGTGCGGACCGGCATTGCCGAGGTAGGGCAGGTACAACAGTTCAAGAATTTTCAGCGTATCGTATCCCGCTACCCGATCCGCAAAGACGGCGAAGTGGTGGGGGCCATCGGCAGGATAATGTTCAAAGGGCCTGAGCAGCTGGAGAGTTTGTCCCGGCGGATCAATCAACTTGAGGCGGAGGTTGCAAAGTACAAGGAAGAAACAGCGCGGCGGCAGCAGGACAACGAGATACTTGCCACTATTGTCGGGGAAAGCGCAGCGGTCCGTGAGTTGCGCGCGGAGATCCGCAAAATTGCCCCTCTTGATATCCCGGTGCTGATCCAGGGGGAAAGTGGTACCGGGAAAGAACTTGTTGTGCAGGCGCTGCATCGTCTGAGCGGCAGAGCAAAAGGCCCCCTAGTGGCGGTCAACGCCGCTGCGCTGCCTGAGTCTCTTGTCGAAAGTGAACTGTTTGGTTATGCGCCGGGGTCGTTTACCGGTGCGGACCGGAAGGGGAGAAAAGGCAAGTTTGAGCTGGCGGACAATGGCACGCTGTTTTTGGATGAAATCGGCGACATGCCGTTGGAGGTTCAGGCCAAACTGTTGAGGGTATTGCAAGATAAAAACGTAGAGCGCATTGGCGATACGCGATCACGTCCCGTGGACTTCCGCTTGTGCTGCGCCACCAATCATGACCTGGAGGCTTTTGTTGAGAACGAGAAGTTTCGCCTAGATCTCTTCTATCGGGTCAGCCCAATTTCTATTTGCGTGCCTTCCCTCGCCGATCGCCTGGAAGATATTCCGTTACTGGTCAGTTACTTCCTGAAGCAGCTTTCTGAACAATACGGCAAACCAGCGCCGGGTGTCGTGCCGGATGTGTACGACTATCTCATGGCACAGCGCTGGCCGGGTAACATCAGGCAGTTGCAGCATGAAGTCGAACGGGCATTCCATTTTGCTGAAGGTGGCCGTATCGAAGTTGCCGACTTTGGACATTCGGCTCCGCAGGTGGGTAACAATCCATTGCCTGTGGGCCGGGTTCATGTATATGACGCCACCGCGGAAGGCACCACCCTGAAAGATCAGCTTGAGCGGGTAGAAGACCGCTTGATCGCAGAAGCCATGGAACGCAACAAAGGCAACAAGAAGCGCGTTGCTGAACAGTTGGGGATTTCCCGCTCCTATCTCTATAAGAAACTGGGTTTGGTGGCGAAGAACAGTGAGGAGACTGGCACGTAAGTTGTATCTCTGAAGGAGGATTCGGACTCCAGGGGACAGACGTGAAAGCCGTCATATTCAAAGGCGAACGCCGGTTGGAACTGATTGAAAGGCCGCAGCCCGAACCCGGTATGGGTGAAGTGGTGCTGGAAATGAAGGCTTCGGGCATGTGCGGCACGGATCTGCATGAATACAGAGGTCCGCACCAGGAATCGCCTTTTATTGCCGGTCACGAGCCGTGTGGGGTGGTTTTGACCGTTGGCGAGGGGGTCAGTGAGAACGAAGCCAAGGTGGGCGACCGGGTCATGGTCCACCATTACGACGGCTGCCGCGCTTGCACACATTGCCGCGAAGGCTGGACCCAGATGTGTCTATCTTACAGCACAGTCTACGGTGGCGGCGGTGCTGACGGTGCACACGCTGACTATATGAAAGTACCGGCCCATTCATTGGTACGGCTGCCGGACGAGCTGAGTTTCAAAACCGGTGCGGCAATTTCATGCGGTACCGGAACTGCCTACGGCGCACTCAAACGCCTGGATCTAGCGGGTAATGAAACACTGGTGGTTTTTGGTCAAGGCCCCGTGGGTTTGAGCGCTACGTTGCTGGGCAAAGCGATGGGTGCCAGGGTTATCGCTCTGGATGTCATGCAGGAGCGACGCGAGCTCGCGGTTCGCTTTGGTGCTGATCACGTTATTGATCCCGCGACTGAGAACGTAAACACGGTAGTGAAAACCCTTACCGGAGGCCAGGGTGCACACAAGAGCATGGATTGCAGTTCCAACCCGGAAGCGCGTGCGTTGAGCCTTAAAGTTCTGCGCAGGTGGGGTACAGCCTGTCTGGTTGGTGTTCGCGGCAACATCCAGTTCGGGGTGGATACCATGATTCTGAAGCAGCTTTCTTTAATTGGCTCCTGGACATTTTCCAAAAGCGGCCAAGCGGAGTGTGCCGAATTTATCCGTGAACGGGGTCTGGACGTTGATGCACTGTTCAGCCATGAGTTCACCCTGGATGATGCTGAAGAAGCTTATCGCCTGTTTGATGGGCAAGGTATGGGCAAAGGCGTTTTCCTCATGTAGCAGCCATGCATTTAGTCGGTTGCATGGACGCAACAAAAACATGTGTCTGTGACGCAGGCACATTCAGCGGCTGGTTTGACACTGACGGCAGGCCTGCGGCCGCAAATCAGGATTGGGCGGCTGGTACAGATTTTGCTCATCCAACATGGAGTGATAACCGCAAAAGGACGCTGAACGAGATGCAACTGATCCTTCCAAATACGTTGGAAGAGGCCGTAGAAAAGCTGGCGAGTGCCTGCGGGCAGGGTTACGTCCTTGCGGGGGGAACGGACCTCATCGTGCAGATGCAATCCGCGGCGAAGTCCCCCGCGTTAGTTGTTGATATCAAGGGGATTCCGGAAACGCAAATTGTTCAGCGTGATAAAGAAGGCTGGTCTATCGGCGCTTCTGTTTGCGGAGCTGAGCTTCATGAAAACGAGAGGCTTAAGGCGGAATGGCCGGGAGTGATTGAAGCCGTCGATCTAATCGGTTCCATGCAGGTTCAGGGACGCGCCACACCGGTCGGTAATTTATGCAATGCTTCACCCGCTGCGGACAGTGTGCCGGCGCTCATTGCGGCCGGGGCTCGGGCGCATATTGCAGGACCGCAGGGTGAGCGTTTTGCACCCGTAGAGGAAATTCCCACCGGACCGGGCACAAACTCGCTGTCTGCGGGTGAGATTGTTGTTGCCTTGAAATTACCCGCCCGGGAGGGACCTGCCGGGGATGCCTATCTGCGGCTGATTCCACGCACGGAAATGGACATCGCTGTGGTGGGTGCGGGAGTAAATCTGACCCTGAATGCTGAAGGGGTCTGTTCCGCGGCCCGCGTGAGTCTGGGTGCGGTAGCACCGACAGCACTGTTAGCTGAGGAGGCAGCAGAAACCCTGGTCGGGACGCGCTTGGAAACTGAAGATTTAGATCGTGCGGCGCGGGCGGCAGAATCAATCTGCCGGCCCATTGATGACAAGAGGGGCGCGGCTGCATATCGTGTTCATGCTGCCGGTGTACTCGTGCGGCGTGCGGCACTGATTGCGCTTGCTCGGGCATGGGCCAACGGGTAGGGGACAGGAATGGCTAAGATGCATGTTGAGACCACCATAAATGGTGAGCCTGCTGAGTTTCTTTGTGAGCCCGGTCAGACGTTGTTATCAGCGCTGCGGGATGAACTTGGACTCACGGGGACTAAAGAAGGTTGTGGTTCCGGTGATTGCGGCGCGTGCAGCATAGAAGTGGATAGTCGGGTTGTTTGTTCATGTTTGATGCTGGCTGGGGAAGCTGCCGGGAAGTCGATTAACACCATCGAAGGTATCGCGGATGTTTCCGGTCGCTTACATCCGTTGCAGCGAGCCTTTGTTGAGGAAGCTGCGCTGCAATGCGGGATCTGCACACCGGGCTTCCTGGTTGCCGCAAAAAACCTGTTGGAGCGAAATGCGGAGCCCACTGAAACCGAAATACGATATTGGCTGGCGGGTAATTTGTGCCGTTGCACGGGTTACGACAAGATCATCCGGGCAGTGCAGAAAGCTGCTGCGGAAATAAGGGCGGCAAGGGTCACTTGAGAGTCAGACAGACGGGGAGGCAATAGCATGGGTCCTGAATTAGTCGATTACCTGCTGTATGAAAAAGAAGATAACGGCATCTTATGGATAAAGTTCAACCGGCCTGAAAACCTGAACGCGCTGTACGGCCGGTCCGAGCCGGTCGGCACAGTGGCGAAAGTTGGGGAATACATGCGGGCCGGGGATGATGATCCGGATGTGCGCGTCATAGTCCTCACGGGTGTGGGACGCGCGTTTTGCGCCGGTGTGGACTTAAAAAACCGCCTTTCTGAAGACGAAATCGGGCCCAAGGTTGAGGGTGCGCGCACCTCCGAGGAGGGTGCTGACGGGACACGGCAGTATTTCTATCATGCCTTTACCAAGCTCCATTTTGACATCGCGAAGATTCGTAAACCTACCATCGCGATGATTAACGGGCCCGCTGTAGGCTCGGGCATGGATATGGCGCTGCATTGTGATATCCGGCTGGGGTGTGAAAAAACCCGCTTTATCGGTTATCAAAACGCGGGCCAGATTATTGAGAACGGCGGCAGTTATTACCTGCCGAAAATGGTTGGCCTCGGCCGGGCGCTGGAGTTTGCTTATGTGGGCGAGCTTGATGCGGAACGGGCTTACGAATGGGGGATGTTGAATCACCTGGTTGAATCTTCGGATTTGGAAATTACAACCCGGGAACTGTGTGAGCGCATCATCGACAAACCACCCATTACACAATGGGTAGGCAAGCGCATCATGCGCGCAGCCCTGGACAGCTCCATGGAGACCACCATGGTTATGACTTCCAACGCCGGCGGCATCATGCATCATTCTGAAGACGCGGGCGAAGCGCGGACGGCGTTCCGTGAAAAGCGTAAGCCGCGGTTTTCAGGCAAATAGATTTGGAGGGGATATGAGAGACATCCGTGCGGCGGTACTGAACGCGGCCAGGGAGCCCCTGTCGGTTGAGACCCTACAAATTGATGAGCCCGACCCGCATGAGGTATTGGTACGCACCTCAGCCAGCGGGGTCTGCCATAGCGACCTCCATGCTGTGGAAGGGAACAGCAATACCCCGCCTGTAGTCCTGGGCCATGAACCGGCTGGGATTGTAGAGGCGGTGGGCAGCGAAGTTGCAACAGTGACCGTGGGTGATCATGTGGTTGCCTGTACCTCGTTTGCTTGCGGTGCGTGCCCGCAGTGTGTTGGCGGGTACCCTCATCTGTGCAGCGATAAAGTACCCATGAGCGGACGGTTGGACGGCCGGCCGCGGCTGTTGCGGGACGGACAGCCGGTTGAACAAATGTCGGGTCTGGGTTCATTTGCGGAAATGATGCTGGTCCACGAGCGTGCGCTGGTTAAGATTAAGGACGAAGTGCCGCTGGACCGTGCCGCGCTATGCGGATGTGCTGTTACAACCGGCACGGGGGCGGCACTGAATACCGCGGGGGTTTCCCCCGGCTCGGCTGTTGCCGTATTTGGTATCGGCGGTGTCGGCATTTCAATTATACAGGGAGCCCGCATCGCGGGTGCGCGGCAGATCATCGGCATAGATCTGAAGGAAGAGAAGCTTGCGATGGCAAAGCACTTTGGTGCAACCCATGTCATCAACGGCAACGAAGGTGATGTGGTCAAGCAGATTAAGCGCTTGTCTGAGGGCGGCGTCGATTATTCATTTGATGCGGTTGGCAGCAAAGTGCTGGCGGAACAGTGCCTCTACTGCCTGCGTCCGCGCGGACTTGCTACTTTGGTTGGAGCGATCTACCCCGTCACCGATAAAATCGAGTTAAGGGCGGGCCACTTTTTTGTCGAGAAGCGGATTCAGGGCTGTTACATGGGTTCGAACCGCTTTCAACAAGATGTCCCGCGATATCTGGACTTGTATCTGCAAGGCCGCCTTAATCTGGATGACATGATCAGCGAGCGTATGCCGTTAGACCGCGTTAACGAAGCCTTTGCCGCAATGAAGGGCGGCGAAGTTGCCCGCACGGTGTTGGTGTTCGATTAACGCCTGAACTGGTTGACGGGCAGAAACTTATGGAGGGCTTAATATGAGTGAGTTCAAAAATAAAGTGGTGGTCATCACCGGCGCGGGCGGAGGCCTGGGGCGTGCTCATGCGCTTGAGTTTGCTGCCCGGGGTGCGAAGGTTGTTGTGAATGACCTCGGCGGAAGCGGTGACGGCAGGGGAGCCAGTGATATGGCGGATGCGGTTGTCGAGGAGATCCGGTCCGCGGGCGGCGTGGCCATTGCGAACAAAGCGTCAGTTGCGACGAGGGAGGGCGCTCAATCGATAATCGACGATTCGGTTGCCGAGTTCGGTACCGTTGATATTCTTGTTAATAACGCGGGAATTCTCAGAGACAAGAGCTTCAAGAAGATGCCTCTGGATGACTGGGATATCATCATGGACGTTCATTTGAACGGCAGTGCTTATGTAACCCATGCAGCCTGGCCCATCATGTATGAGAAGAGTTTTGGGCGTATCGTTTTTACCAGTTCCACTTCCGGTATCTGGGGAAACTTCGGTCAGACAAACTACGGCGCGGCCAAGACCGGGATGTTAGGGATGATGAACGTCCTGGCCATTGAAGGGCGCGCCAGAAACATTCGCGTCAACTGCCTTGCGCCTGCGGCCTCTACGCGCCTGATCAATACGATCCCCGGACGCGACGAGGACGTCGATAACCCCGATCCGTTGCGGCATCCTAAACTTGTGACGCCCGCCGTATTGCTGATGTGCTCCGAAGATGCCCCTACCGGCAAGATTATCCTGGCGGGCAATGGGGTTTTCTCCACCGCAGCGCTGTTTAACAACGACGAGCTCGAATTAGGCGTGGACGTTACCTATGAAGATCTGTTGGATCGGAAAAACGAGCTCCTGGATATGAGCAAGGCGCAGGAGGGCTCCAGCAGACGCCGAAAGATGGAAGCTGATCAATAGGGGTTGCCGAAAGCGTGATTAACAGATAAGAGGCGGAAAGCCGGAACGCAGCTACTAGTCTGTTTTTCGGTTGCGTGATACGTGGTATTGCCCGGCGGCTTTCGCAACCACTTTACCGTCCGCATCGGCCAACTCGATATCGAGTTTCAGCTGCGCTTTGCCCGTCTCACTCAAGGAATTCCGCAGGTGCTCTTGTTGTGACCGGGTGATCGTTGTGCTGGCCTCAACATCGGACATAGCCGGTTTGAGGAACTCGATTTCAAGGCTTTTGACCACCAGCCGGTAGTCCCCGCTTCTGATAACGGGATGTTGGCTTACCGCAAGGGCCCCTGTCATCTCGCACACAGCAAATTGTAAAGCTGCGTGGACTGCTCCAAAGTGATTCCGGTTTTTTGCATTCAAGGGCACGCTGCATCTGACCTTTTGCCCGATTTCCTCAACGCTGGCTTCGATATGCTCATACAGGGGTAGCGCGCGGTATAAAGAGTCTTGCAAGGTTTTTATGGCTTCAGTTTGATTCAAGTTTATTACCCGGGTGCCTGGCTCTGTTGGTCGATAACGCACTGCAAGAGCTGCGCCATCTTATCGTGTAGCAGGCTGAAGCCCGGAGCTGCATTTTGCACCGCTTCAGGTTCGCCTGGCTCAGCCCGGCGGTTGACAAATGTCGGTGCCGTAGACAATTGGAGCTTGTACCTGACTGCGAAGCGTACAGTATGGGTGGGGACTCCCGCCGCATGATCCTTTGTGGTGACCGGGGCGAGGCCTCCGGGGATGGATTGTCTGGCGCGGGGTTTGCGTGACCCTTTCACTCTTTTGACGGAGCGCTTTTCTAAAGCGGTAAGGCAGCCATGGGTTAAACGCGAATGCCTTGCATAGTAGAGATTAAGAGGTGAGTGATATGTATTACCCGGGTAGCCATGCTGAGAGTCATCCTGATCGTCCGGCGTTGATTGTTGCCGGTACGGATGTTGTGATCGACTACCGGACGCTTGATGCCCGGTCCCGCGGGATAGCTCAACTGCTCCAACAATCCGGTTTGGGGTTGGGTGATCACATTGCAATATTTATGGAAAACCATCCCAGCTACTTCGAGGTTGTCTGGGCAGCACTCAGGTCGGGTTTTGTTATCACGCCGGTAAACAGGTATTTCACTGCGGAAGAAGCGGCCTACGTCATCAACGACTGCGGCGCCCGCGCGTTGTTTGTTTCAGCTTACGTCGGCAAGGTGGCTGCTGAGCTTCCTGATCGATTGCAATCCTGCAGTCTGCTTTATTCCGTGGACAGCCCTGTGCACGGGTATCAGGATCTCGGGCAATCGCTGAATGTAAATCACCCGGAGCTGATTGGGCTGATTGGGGATGAACCGGCGGGGCAGATCATGTTCTATAGCTCGGGCACCACCGGGCGCCCCAAGGGGATTTTACGTCAACGCCCGGCGGCGCTCATTAAAGACGGCTACCCTCTGAGCGATCGCCTTCGTTCTTACGGGATTGATCGTGAGTCTGTTTATCTTTCGCCCGCACCCATTTACCACGCAGCGCCGCTGGCTCATTGCATGGGTGTACAAAGTCTGGGCGGTACGGTAGTCATGATGCCAAAATTTGACGCCTCCGACGCTTTGCACTGCATCGAAACATACCGGGTGACACATAGTCAGTGGGTGCCGACTATGTTCGTTCGAATGTTGAAACTGGCTGAAGAAGAAAGAGCTGCCGCGGACTTGAGTAGCCACCGGGTTGCTCTACACGCAGCAGCCCCTTGCCCGGTTGAAGTTAAACGTCAGATGATTGAATGGTGGGGCCCGATATTGCTCGAATACTACGCCGGCTCTGAAGGTAACGGCTCCACCCTGATCGACTCCCATGAGTGGCTGGAGAAGCCCGGATCAGTGGGGAAGGCGCGGATCGGGACAATCCACATCTGTGACGATAACGGCGAAGAACTGCCGGCGGGCGAAGAGGGATTGGTCTACTTTGAGCGTGATGTGGTGCCGTTCAGGTATCACAACGACGAAGCTAAGACCAAAAAGGCGCAACATCCGCTACACCCGACGTGGTCCGCCCTGGGTGACGTGGGATATCTGGACGACGACGGCTACCTGTTTTTGACGGACCGCAAGAGCTTCATGATCATTTCGGGCGGCGTAAACATCTACCCCCAGGCGATAGAGAACGCTCTGGTTCTGCACGAAAAAGTGGCTGATGTTGCGGTTATTGGTGTGCCAAACCCGGATTTTGGAGAGGAGGTCAAGGCTGTGGTGGAACTCCTGCCGGGGGAAAACGGCAGCGAAGATTTGGCGCAGGACCTGATTAACTTCACGCGGCAGCGAATCGCCGGTTACATGGTTCCGCGCAGCGTCGACTTTACAGATTCGCTGCCAAGGCTGCCGACGGGTAAGCTTTATAAACACAAGCTTCGGGAGCAGTACTGGCCGGATGGGAAATAGAACCCGGATCTTAGGAAGGCTCCCACCCGGGTGGTCTGAACAGGTAGCCAATAAACTGGCTTGGAGTTTTAGATTTCTTCAGCTGTGCCCAGAGCCGGGGAAATCCATGGCCAAACACCACCAACGGGTTTACTGAATTTAAAGGCCTGGTGATGCCGTAGATCACCTTTTCTTCCTCCGGTTCAAAGGTGCCGAACATCTTGTCCCAGATAATGAAGATGCCCGCGTAATTCTTGTCGCAGTACTGGGGGTTCGAGCCATGGTGCACCCGGTGGTGAGAGGGAGTGTTGAACACCTTCTCGATCCAACGGTGAAGCTTAGGGATGGCCTCGGTATGTAGAATGGCCTGATAAGCCTGTACAAAAACCTCCGCTCCAAATACCAGCAGGGGATGAAACCCCAGCAGAACCAGGGGGAAATGAAAGAACCAGGGAAAAAACCCGTCAAGCGGACCAAAACGGTAGGCTACCGAAATATTGAATTCGGGTGAGCTGTGATGAACGGTGTGAGTCATCCAGCCGATGCCGGTCATATGCATAAACCGGTGTTCCCAGTAGTACACAAAGTCCGCGAGGATGACCGCCAGCACAATGGTGTATACATTCACGGGAATGGTGACCAGAGCCCAGTTTTCGTACGCATAAAAGAACAGAGTGATAAAAAACGCGGCGCCCAGAAGCTGGGACACAAATGGGTAGGCGATGAAGGTGAGAAAATTGGTGACCGCGTCACCCACCCATGTCCAGCTCATTTGTTTCAGCCAGAGGTAGCGGCCGATCTCGAACGTGAAATAGACCAGTCCCGCGTAGAACAAAAAACCGCTGATGTACTCCGACAGCAGCCATTGGGCTTCTTCAGCGGTCCAGGGTTGAGTAAGAAGCTCCATGGCCATCCAATGTATGAGACATGGTTGTATTATAGCTTCTGAACAGATATGATACAAGTATGTCTCGTTAGTTGAGTAAAAGTAGTGGGTGGAGTCATGATGAGAACGATCCTGGTATTCTGCGCTTTGGCCGTGGCGGTAGGGTGCGGCAAGCCTGTCACTGCATCTGAAAGCAACGTTAATGAAAGCAAAGTTAATAAAAGCAATGCTGGTGAAAACAGCGGGTACAACCTCAAGATCCGCTTACAGGGCGTGCGCGGAACCGAAGGCAATGTGGTTATCGCCGTGTACGACAGCAAGAGGGCTTTTGATGACAACGGTGAACCCCTGGCCTTAATGTCCATACCAGCGGGTTCGCAGTCGATCACGGTGACGGACTTTCCCCGGCGCAAGATTGCCATCGCTGCGTTTCATGATACGAACCGAAACGGTGAGTACGATATGCAGGGTGACTCGCCGTTAGAGGGCTGGGGCAATTCGGGTGATATTTCTCAATGGTCCGAGCCGACCTTTGAGGCTGCGCTGGTTACCGCCGGTTTAGTGACGGTACGGATGCATTACTTCAAGTGAAAGGCCAGCCGGGAGATCCAGCAGCGTTGCTGAAGGGTTGCGGGCTCTAGCACGCTAGATACTCATCCAACGTGGCATGCAGGTGCCGGATCCTGGATTCCTGGTAGTTGGCCAGGGTCTGGGCCTGTTTAAATGAGGCCTTCATACCTGCGCGCTGCCGGTAGAAATTTTCAGTGTCCTGGTCGAATACCAACGTAGGCGATCTCCCGTGCGGAGGCGTCGAGCAGATGGAAGCCGGGCAGCATGTGAGCCTCCAGGCCGCGGAAGATGTCTGTTACGGCGCTGAACTTTTCATCAAAGCTCTGCCACCGGAGCACCTCCTGCAGCGGGCCCGAGGGTTGCAGCTGGGCCATGTCGCTGATTCGGCCGGCAGCGCCGTCCGGCTCCGTAACGAGACAAAAAACGCTGTCCCGGATGGCCTGGATGCTGGACGCGGTTAATGTTGTCGAAACCACTTCACCAACCGCCGGGAATGGGCGGTGAGGTGCACAATCAACCTCTCCGGTCACGATCTTCAGCCGCGTGGTACCGCCGCTGCGATCCAACTGCAGCGTTTCGGAGGCAGCCAGCCTGACAAAGCGGATTGAAAAGTCCCCAATGGTCCAGGCCGGTGACACGCTGACCGGCGCTTCAGTTAAGTGTATGGATATGCCCCCGCGTTCCGTATGAGGCGTAAAAGGAGTGTTGGGGCTGAAGCTGGCGAGGTTAATCATCTGGCTTACTCCTATTTCGCTCATGTTTTTCATTCGCGCAACCGCGGATGCATGTTATCACTATGCCGGTTCACCCCGGGCCGGATAAGCCGGCAGTTGTTTCAGCAGCCAGAGGTTGATCAGCGCCCATGTTATGCCCATTGCGCTGAACATAAGAAAAAACGGTGACCGGAAAAATGGATCTATGAACCACAGCGCCCCCTGGAACGAACCGACAATAAACACGCTGCAAACGGGCAGGGTAGCCGACTGCCCGCGTTGCGAATTTCTTCTCAACATCAAAGCGGTGCTGAAAGGCACAGCCCAGAACGCGGTGATGGGGAATGAAATGAGCCACAGCGGATCGCTGATGGCATCTTTCACCAGCAACCAGATGATGCCAATGGCCGCGGTGCCCAGAGCAATCAGTGCAAAAAACTGTGTTGCCGAGGCCCATGGCGCAAGCTCCCTGCGGCCGTATCTGATGATCATGCCCACCAGGGCAAACTCGATAATGGTGGTGAAGACGAGGGCAACCCACCACGCCTTGACCCACCAATGGTCGTAGACGTTGAACCACAATTCATAGAGCAGCACAAAGTGAAGATCGTGGACCGCAAACCAGCCGACCGCGGGCAGGGCGGAAGAATAAGCTTCATGGGCGCGCGCCAGCTTGAAGGACTGCAGCAGATAGACAAAGGTGGCGGTGGCAGCGACCGCAAAAAATGCCAGTATCCAGACGACATTTGCGTCGATTGCGTTGAGTGCGGCGGTGGCTGAGTAGGTGTTGATTTCAAGCTCCGTTTGTATAGGCGCCGATGCGGTGGGCGTTTATGGAGACATCGGAAGAGACTTCCTCAGGATCCGCCAGTGACCGTTCACCTTTGGCTGTGGCGATGGCGTGGTTAAATTCGCGCAGCACGGCGGCAGCCCGCTGTGCATCCTTATGGGGCGTAAGCCGCGAGACTTTGTCGTTGAGCCATAGAACCGGCCGCACCAGCGGCAGCGCAAAGCGCCAGAGGTCTCTTTTGTAGTGCAGTTGCTCAACATACTGCGGCTGCCAGAAACAGATCAGGCCACGGGCCAGCTTCTTGCGCCGCGCCACCGTCATCAGCCTGGCCAGCAACGGCGGCAGCACATCGTAGCCGCCGAAAGACTCTTCGCAGCTATAGTCCACAATGCCGTTAACAATCATGCGGCAGCCGTCGTCCGCGGGGCTCTCAAGCAGAGTATGCAGCCGGTTCTTCTGCCGCGCGTCAGCTTCATTTTTGTGCAGCAGATGTTCGGGTACGCCGATGACGTAACCCACATAGCGGGTCAGGGCAAATATGTCCGCACGTTCCTGTTTGCTCAAACGTATGCCTGCCTTGGCCAGGGAATCGATGACCTGAACGCTGAATTGACCGGCCTGGGTGTTCATTGCATCCAGGTTGTTAATCGGCACCCCCCATTCGTTCCATCGCCACTCCGCCGTGCGGCCGACCGCGTAGCGGACCGCGGCATGGATCATGCGGACCCGGACGGTAAGTTTGAAACCCGCTTCGAAGCGGTCCATGCCGCCGGGTGTATAGGCGTTGGCGATGAAGCGGAAGCTCTCCAGCAGGCGCTGTCCCAGGCGCGCTTTGTTCATCAGCCGGCCGCTGAACAACACCGGCCGGCTGCCGGATGGTTCGATAAAACCCGCGGCTACGGTGGAATAGGCAAATACGATGGGCACCAGGGCACCGGCGCGCCACATAGCCACTGCGCCGCGCCGTAACTGGTTTTCGTCAACCCAGGCGGGTCTGCGGTCCAGATCAGCAAAAAGTTTTTGCAGCGCGGGCCCCGGTGCTTCGACCTTGTTAATACCATGTTCCAGGGCTTGTTCAAACATCTGCCAGCTACTGCTGGTGCTGGGGTCTTTGAACTCCAGGTAAGCGTCGTAAGCCACTTCATCCGCCTGCAGGCATTGACTGGTGAGTTCATCCACCAGGTCTTTGGGAAACTGGCGGTAAGCCTCGTCGAGGTTACAGATACGGCCAAGCGCGTGCCCCGGTACAACATCATCCGGCACATCTCTGCCCTTGACCGTCGTTTGAGCCGTGATGTTCATAGCAGACCCCGAGTCCTCGATTTCTTTGATTCTGGTGAAGACAAAATACTAATATTGTCTTTTGTAGTCAAATCGTAGTTTAATGGGCCGTGAGCAGTTCATCGAGCCGGGAATGGAAGCACTGAAAACCAACGAGCAGACACAATCCATGCGCGAGCGGGTGTTATTTGCCGCCATGGATTTATTTAAAGTGCTGCCGGTTAACAAGATCACGATGGAAGACGTCGCCCGGGCAGCCGGAGTGGTCCGCTCAACGGTCTATAAACAATTCAAAAATAAAGAAGAGCTACTGGCCGCACTGTTTTCCCATGAGATGCGTACCAACCATCACCCTAAGATCCGGCAGATGCACGGGCAGGGGGTTTCCATCGACAACCTCACGGACATGTTCATCGCGGAGCTGGAACTTGCGTTGAGCTACGTGTTGCTGGCCAATACCTTCGATCCGTCAAAAATTCCCGGCATTGGTGAAATGGTGCTGGCGTCCCCGGAGATTGCGGAAGCCAACCGGTCTCTCTGGGTGCCGATACTTGAAGACTACCGCGCCCGCAACGTGATTAAACCCGACATCGACCTTGAGCAAACGGTTAGGTGGATGGCCTACCAGCATGTCTGGTTAATCTCTCACCCGCATGCCCTGACGGAGTCCGAAGAAGAACGGCGGACCTACGTACGGACCTATATATTCGGCGCTATCGAACAGTGACCCTCCGGCGGGACGCCGGCCGCGCAGGTCAGTCCGGAAAAAACACCATGCCATGGGCGGGTTCCAGCATGGCGTCGGCTGCCTCGGAGAACGGTACCTGCCGGGACACTAGCGGCTCCCCGTGTACACAGCCTTTGTGCAGCAACGCCAGAACTTCAGGCATGTGGGCTCTGGCGTGCACCCGGGCGATCTTCAAAGTGATGTTGGTGCCGTACATGTGCCGCAAAGGTACCGGTGTCTTTTCGCTGAACCCCCCGTAAGCGGTTTGACAGAAACCCTCGTGATCCGTGGAGTAGACGGCAAACGCCAGGCCGTCCTCCGTGCCGGTGGCATCAATGGTGACGGGAAATTGGCCGACACTCTGCATCTGCGGTTCGATAGATGCGTGTACTGCTTCAGCACCGAACTGCGCCGCAATTTTCAGCGACTCGGCATCTTCATCAACCAGAACTACTTTGTCCGCGCCCAGCCCCAGGGCGAAGCGGGCGGCGTTAAGTGCAACGGTATTACCGCCGACAATCAGCACCCTGGCGTTGGGGAACATGGCCAGCGGCTCCGCCACCATGGCGTAGGCGCTGGTAACATTGTCGGCAACGCCGGCAATTGCGGCGGGTTCCATGTTGTCGGGCGCTGCTACCAGCATATGGTCGGCAAATGGTACCCGCACCCGGTCGGAAAGACCGCCGCCGTAGTCCACTCCGGACAGGGGCGCCATCCCGTAAGAGGAGCGGTAGGGTACGGTTTCGCACAAACCGGTGAAACCGGCACGGCAGCGGCCGCAGGCGCCGCAGCTGATCTGAAACGGCACGACAACCCGGTCGCCCGGTTTGTAGCGGGCAACGCCGTCACCCGCATCAACAACTTCAGCGTAGATTTCGTGGCCGAAGGCAAACCCTCCGGGCCAACCCAGCATGCCGCCGGCAATGGATCTATCCAGTTCGCAGCGGGACACCATCAGCGGTTTCACGATGGCATCCCTGTTGTCCTGAATCTCCGGCGCGGGTACGTCTACCCATATCAGAGAATTGGCGGAGTGATATTGCAGTTGTCTCATGGTGTTTCCGGCTTTTGATGATCGATGAGTAGTTTTCTTCTATTGTTAATGCGCTTATGCGCGAAGTAGATGTGTGTTCGGGAGTTAATGTTATGATTGCGTGCATCTGAGCCACAAGCGAGTCTTATCTTTGACTGATGAATTAGATTCATCTATAGAGCGCCATTGGTCATACCACGTGCCGCCGGTCTCAGCGATCGCGGCGCTGGAGGCGATTGTCCGGCTGGGCTCGTTTGCCGAAGCGGCTGCGGAACTCAACCGCACGCCGTCCGCGGTGTCTCATGCCATCAGGGATATTGAAAGGAAGGCTGGGGTGGCGTTGTTTTCCCGGGTTGGGCGGAAGGTGTCCTTAACACCGGTGGGAAAGCTCTACGCGCAGGACATGGAGGCGGCTATCGATGCCTTGAAGCGCGGTACCCGAACCCTGCAAAGGCAGGCTGACGAGCCGGCCATCCGGGTCAGCGCGCCGCCGCTGATTGTGGCCACCCTGCTGATCCCGCATATGGCGGAGTTTGAAGCCGCCAACCCGCCGTTTACGTTAAAGATCAACACCGCCAATCAAGCCGTGAATTTTGCCGCGGATGAAGCGGATGTCGGCGTGCGCTTCATGCAGCAGGATGATGCGGGCCTGCACTCCACGCCGCTAGCCCCGGTATGGAGTGTGCCGGTCTGTTCACCGCATTATATGCGCAAACACAAGATTCAAGGGGCGCGGGATCTGCGCAAAGCGGATTTGATCAAGGTGCAGCAGGCGCCGGATTCGTGGCAGCGCTACTTCGAATATCTTGGCGTTAAACCTGACAAGGGTCAGAACGTGCACACATTCGATTCGACGGTTTCAGCGCTGGAAGCAGCCCGGCAGGGGCTGGGTGTTGTACTTGGCATGTTTCCGCTGGTGGGGGCGTATCCGGGATACGGCACGCAGTTGCTCAGAGTGCCTGCGGACGCGCTGGAGTATCCGTATTCCTACCGGGTTGTGTGCCGGGATTTCGCCAGCCAGTTGCCTAAGATCAAGGTCTTCAGGGCCTGGCTGGCGGCAACCTTTCTGTCGATGACCGACCGTTACGCGGCCGGGTTCGGCATTCGGGTTCGTGATTAAAAGCCGCTAAAGCGGGCGAGCTGGCGACCCAGGCGCTGAAGGGGTCAAAGCAGTCGGTGGGGTCAATTGCCGCCTCGCTCGGGTATTATGACAGCGCGGCGTTCCGTAAAGCGTTCCGGTGCTGGACTGCAATGTCGCCGCAAGCGTACCGGCAAAACTCAACAGCAGGGGGTTAACCGATGAGCATATCCACATCGCAGCAGATCCGCGCGCGGCTCAACCATCCCGTTATTGATGCTGATGGGCATACCATAGAGTTTATGCCCGCGGTGCGTGAGCGTCTCAAAGGGCTGGCCGGCGGCGACCTGGTCAACAAGGTTTTTTCCAGCGCCACCGGTTTCCCTGACGGTTGGTACCGCCTGAATGCGGACCAACGCCTGGCAAAACGGCGGGTGCGGCCGCCCTGGTGGGGGGTGCCCAGTGAAAATACCCTGGACCGCGCCACCGCAATGCTGCCTAAACTCATGTATGAACGGCTGGCGGAAACCGGCGCCGATTTTGCCATCGTTTATCCCACGGTTGGGCTCATGGCTCTGGGCACGCCGATGGATGAGGTGCGCACCGCGCTGTGCCGGGCTATCAACGAATATCATCACCAGGCTTTCAGACGCTACCGGGACCGCCTGAGTCCCGTTGCACTCATTCCTACCCATACACCTGACGAGGCTATCGCTGAACTGAACTATGCCGTGGGTGAGCTTGGTTATAAAAACGTGCTGCTGGCCGGATTGGTTAACCGTGCGCTGCAGGGGGGTGATACCCGGCAGGCTTATTATGTTGATCATCTGGGTATCGATTCACCGTACAACTATGATCCGGTCTGGCAAAGGTGCCAGGACCTTGGCGTTGCGCCCGCTTTTCATTCCGGCGGCATGGGCTGGGGTTCACGCAACTCGCCGAACAACTACATGTTCAATCATGTTGGTCATTTTGCCGCGGCCTGCGATGCCACCTGCAAGTCGCTGTTCATGGCCGGGGTGACCAGACGCTTTCCGGATATGCGGTTTGCCTTTCTTGAAGGCGGCACGGCGTGGGCGGTGACCCTGTACAACGATCTGATTGGCCACTGGAAAAAGCGCAACCGCGAAACGGTGCGGCATTACGATCCGCGGCGCCTGGATGTGGAGCAGATGCGCGCGCTCTTTCAAAGCCACGGACAGGAAGTTCTTGCAGGCCTGGATCACGATGAGGCCCTGGCGCGTCTTGAAGATTTCGGCCGCTCGGATGAGCTGGAGGAGATGATCGACGAATGGGCAGCCATTGACGTTCGCAGCGGCGAAGATCTCCGTAACCGCTTTGTACCCAACTTCTATTTTGGCTGTGAGGCTGACGACCCGATGAATGCGTTGGCGTTTGATACGCGGCTGAACGGCTATGGCGCCAGGTTGAATGCAATTTTCTCTTCGGATGTGGGCCACTGGGATGTGCCTGATATCCGGGAAGTACTGGAGGAAGCCTATGAGCTGGTTGATGACAAGTTCTTGAATGAACATGATTTCCGTGACTTTGTATTCGGACATTCCGCGCGGCTGTATACCCACTTGAACAAGGATTTCTTCGAGGGCACCGTTGTAAGTGATGCAGTGCGGGCGGAACTGGGTATCTGACTTTTCGTTGGCCTTCCGTTGAGACTTACTGTAGCTGAAGCTCCAGAGTAGCGGCGCCTGGGCGCTGGGCGCCTTACAGTCGGAGCTACTCAATTGTCTGGTTTTCCACAGTTTTCCAACTTGCTGTGCTTTACGCTGCTGTTCATCAGCCACCTTCTGCCGGGTTCTGCCCGCGCCGCGGATGCCCGCGGTGTTGAAGACGGTTCATATCCGCAGCCGATAGAGGAAATTGTTACTTACGCGCAGAAACGCGCGCAGGCTGTGCAGGACATTCCCGTCAGCATAGCTGCGATAGACGGCAGCCTGCTTGAGCAGCGTGCTGCTGAGGGTTTGCAGCAGGTAGGCTATTGGCAACCCAACGTGCGCCTCAGCCCGCAGACAACGGTGCCACACCTGGCAAACTTCTACATTCGCGGTATGGGGCTGAACGGCAGCGTGATTTCTGATGAGCCCGCCGTTGGCGTGTTTGTGGATGGGGTGTATCTGGGCACCAGCGCGGGGGTGGTCACCGATCTGGTGGACCTGGCGTCCGTGGAAGTTATGCGTGGACCCCAGGGCACGCTGTACGGGCACAGCACCACCGCCGGCGTGGTTTCATTGCACAGCCGGCCGCCTGAGTTTGAGCCGGCGTTAGCCGCCGACGTAAAGATTGGCAACAATAATCTGCGCAGCCTTGGGGCAACCGTCACCGGTGGTCTCGGGCGCGGCAACCGCTGGGCCGGACGTTTGACTGTACACACTACCCGTCAGGACGGCAGTTTCCGCAATATCGCGCCAACCGCGGGGTCCATCGGGGCTGATATCGGGGCGGCGGATCTCACCGTGATAAAACCCAGTCTGCGCTGGCGGGGCGGCGGCACTCAAGCGGTACTGCGCCTGGAAGACGGCCGCTCTACCAACACGGTGGGTCCGCGGCGAGCTCTGCTCAGCGGTACGGATGATGTGGTCGAACAACTCTACGCGCAGCACCCGGACGTACCGCCGCCGGCGGAAGATGAATTGTCTCTGAACTATACCCCGCGAACTGATGGTGACTGGCAGCATGCCATCCTCACGGTGGATCACAATCTTGCCAACGGCGCGCTTAAATCCGTTACCGCTTACCGCGAATATCACCAGGAAGTGGCTTCAGATGTTGACGGCTCACCTTTCAGCGTTTTTGCATTGCTTGACGACACGGCCATCGGACAGCGCCAGATCAGCCAGGAACTGGTATTTAATAGCAGCGGCAGCCGCTGGGCCACCACCACGGGGGCTTACTTTTTCAAGCAGAACATTGACTATCAGGAACATCGGTTCACGCAGCCCGCCATTGGCCGCTTTGTTGAAGAATGGAGCGCCAGCGATCTGCAGCATACCAGTTTATCGGTGTACGCCTATTCTGACGTTGATATAACCAACCGCCTGCGGGTGGGCGCCGGCGTACGTTACAACCGGGAACGTAAGGAAGCGGACTTTGCCCAGCGCTCCAGAGTCAGCCCGGCGCCCTGCCCGGACGGCTTCAGCTCCTGCGTCCCCACCTTCCAAGACAGCCACACCTGGCGCAACTGGGTGCCTCGAGCAGCCGTACAATGGTTTGTTAACGACGAGTCTAATCTGTATGCATCCGTGAGCCGCGGGTTTCGCAGCGGCGGCTACAATATCCGTGCGGTATTGCCGGCAGCGGTAGGGCCTTACGAAGCGGAAAACGTGACGGCTTATGAGGTTGGCTACAAATCGAAGTGGCGGCGTCATGCCGTGAGCGTGAACCTGACAGGCTTTCATAACGTTTATGACGATCTGCAGAAAACGGTGATTGGTGATGACGGCAATCAGGCTATATTGAACGCAGCGGAAGCGACTATTCAGGGTGTAGAACTTGAAGCTGAATGGCGCCCGCTGTCGTACCTGACTGTGAACGCCAGCCTCGGACGCATGTGGGCCGGCTATCAATCTTTTGACGGGCTGGACGTGGACGGTGACGGGGTGCCGGACCCGGAGCGGGCAAAACGCCTGCGGTTAACGGACACTCCTGATTGGAGCGCATCGCTGCAGATTGGCGCTACAGGCCGCGTAGGTGAGGTAGGCATAGATGTCCACCTTGACTACGCCTTTACTTCCGGCTTTATGACCAATGAAGTAAATTCGATTGGGGTAAGTGCGCACCGCTTGTTTAATGCCAGCGTCGGGTTCAGGTGGGCGCAGCATTGGGGGCTTCGCCTGTTCGCGCGTAACCTGCTGGACGAGGCGTACTACCACAGCGCTTTTGCCACCGGCTGCTGTGATCTGGGTGACCGCGGCCCGCGCCGCCAGATAGGCGCGGGTCTGCGCTACAGTTTGTAATCAGCCGCCTGGCTTGTACCAGATCGGCGAAGACCAGGCGCGCTCCTGAATGGTGGGCGGCATGTCGGGGCGGGGCGGCGTGCCGTTGCGGACCGCATCCCAGGTAGACCAGCGGCAACTGGGGTTTTCCAGCACCCGCACATAATAGAAGGCCGGCTGCGCGGCATCAAAGTTGGGATCTTCCCAGTAGGTGACCAGCTCTCGATCCCCGGCGTCCGCGCGGGTGGCGCAGCTTGTCAGATCCACCCGCGCGCCGTTGTCCGGACAGCGTGCAGTGGCTGCATCCACAGCCAGATCGTCCGCGCAGTGCACGTCGGCTACCCATTCCCGGGCTACCCCATCCTCGATGTATCCTTTGATGATTTGCAGCCGTTGCAGCGGCTGGCTGTGCGGGTCCGCCAGTGCGGAAATGAAAAAACCGGGCGGTCTGGGTACGTCCGCCGCATGCAGATCACCGCCCATGGCTACTCCCCCTGCATCCGCTTGCTGTACCGGGTTTTCCGCAGCCAACACCGATTCGTCAAACCCGTAACCGGCAAAAAAACGCAGCTGGATGAACGGGCCGCTGGTGCTGAACACCTCTTTGCGCCGCAGCGCGGCAAATAATGCTTCGCGGGTATTCGCCTCCGCCCACACGCCGGCCAGGCCCGAGGCCCCCCAGAACCGTGCCGGGGTGGATTCGTACTCAAAGCCGTCTTCCGGGGTTGTGCGGAGGGGCACGGAGCCGCGCGTCCCGGGGGTGCCGTCCGTCAAGCC
>JANQOA010000352.1 GCA_028279305.1 Pseudomonadales bacterium | reverse complement strand
TCGGATATCGCCGAGATCCGCCGGCTGGTGGAGGGCATCGGTGCGGAAATCAATCTGGTGTTTCCCCTGGGCACCCACCTGTCCGAGGTCAAGCGCCTGGGCGATGCGGAGGTCAACGTCTGCATGTACCGGGAATACGGCCGCCTGTTGTGTGAGGCTTTGGACAAGCCATACCTGCAGGCCCCCATCGGTCTGTTCAGCACCACGGCGTTTCTGCGCAAACTCGGTGAGTTGCTGGAGCTCGATCCCGAGCCGTTTATTGAGACCGAAAAGCACACCACCATCAAACCGCTGTGGGACCTGTGGCGTTCGGTGACCCAGGATTTCTTCGGTACCGCCAGTTTTGCCATCGTGGCAACCGAAACCTACACCCGCGGTGTCCGCAACTTCCTCCACGAGGAACTGGGACTGCCGTGTTCTTTTTCCTATGCGCGAACCGCTGGCGTGAAACCCGACAACGAGGAGGTGCGTCGCTCGGTTCAGGAAAACACGCCGCTGGTGATGTTTGGCAGCTACAACGAGCGCATGTACCTGGCCGAAATCGGCTCGCGGGCCGCCTACATACCAGCTTCCTTTCCCGGCGCCATCATCCCCCGCCATACCGGCACGCCGTTTATGGGTTATGCCGGAGCGACCTATCTGATCCAGGAAGTGAGCAACGCTTTGTTCGACGCGCTGTTTCACATCCTGCCGCTGTCGTCGGAGATGGATCAGGTAGAGGCAACCCCTGCGCGCCTGGCCACCGCGCTGCCCTGGGACGATGAAGCGCGCGCCGCGTTGGACGAACTGGTGGAAGCGCAGCCGGTGCTGGTGCGCATTTCGGCCGCCAAAAAGATGCGGGATGCGGCGGAGCAGAGGGCCCGGGCGGCTGGAGATCGGCGCGTCACCGTGGACCACCTCACCGACCCCGTCCAGGGGCACGCCGCATGAGTGGGCCGGTGACACAACAGGGTGGTAGCCCCCGGTTCGGCCGGCTGCCGGTGATTGGATTTGTGAGAGTTCTGTTCGGGCTGCAAGGGTCTTTGATCTTCGCAGGCCGAGCGGGCGAGTACCGCAGCCTTGTCGCTGCGGATAGTGGTAAAGGCAGCAATGCCTGATTCGAGGAGAGACTTATGTCTGACAACGTAAACGGTGGATCCGCCACGGGTTTAACCGAGGACGAGGCTAAGGAATTCCATGCTGGATTTATGCAAAGCACGATCATCTTTGTGGTGGTCACTGTTGTTGCACATACCCTCGTGTGGTTCTGGCGTCCCTGGTTCTAGTTGGCTTCAGGGTCCAATTAAGTAGGAGAAACAACCATGTGGAGACTTTGGCTGATTTATGATCCACGTCGGTCGCTGATCGCAGTGCTTGCCTTCGCCTTTTTTATGGTGTTGGTCAATCACTTTGTTCAGCTCAGCACGCCGCGCTACGGTAGCTGGCTGAATTCGACACCGCCCCCGGCGATGGATATCAAGCCTTGATGAAAACGGTGGTGCCGGATGCGCCGCGCTAGCCGCGGAGCACCCGGTACCATCAACGAGCCATCAGTCTGACTGATGGCTCGTGAGAGGGAAACAATGTGGGGTGGACCTATGTCGCCCCCGGTAAGCGTCAGGATTTCGTGTCCTGGCAGGCGCTGTTGAGCGCACTGATTTAATGATGATGAGGAATACACCATGTCCATGCTGAGCTTCGAGCGGAAGTATCGGGTCCGTGGCGGTACTTTGATCGGTGGAGATCTGTTCGATTTCTGGGTCGGGCCGTTTTATGTCGGGTTTTTTGGCGTTACCACGGTATTTTTCTCTCTACTGGGGACCGCCCTGATCATCTATGGGGCAGCCCAGGGTCCGACCTGGAATCTATGGCAAATAGATATTCCGGTGCCGGATTTGTCGTATGGACTCAGGTTGGCGCCCATGCTGGAAGGCGGCATATGGCAATGGGTGACAATTTTTGCCACTGGTGCCTTTGTGTCCTGGATGCTCAGAGAGGTCGAAATTGCGCGCAAGCTCGGGATGGGGCTGCACGTGCCATTTGCCTTTGGCATCGCCGTACTCGCTTACGTCACCCTGGTCATCATCCGGCCGGTGCTGATGGGTGCCTGGGGCCACGGCTTTCCCTACGGGATTATCACTCACCTGCAATGGGTCAATAACGTCGGCTATGCCTACATCAACTTCCACTACAATCCGGCACACATGGTGGCCATTACGTTTTTCTTCACCACCACGCTTGCCTTGGCACTGCACGGCGGTTTGATCCTGTCGGCGGTTAACCCCGGCAAGGGCCGGCCGGTGAAAACGCCGGAGCATGAAGATACCTTTTTCCGGGACGCCATCGGTTACTCCGTGGGCGCCCTGGGTATTCACCGCCTTGGCCTGTTCCTGGCCCTTTCCGCAGGCGTCTGGAGTGCCATTTGTATCGTGATCGCGGGACCCTTGTGGACCGAAGGTTGGCCGGAGTGGTGGGATTACTGGCGCAATCTTCCCATTTGGTCTTGATCTGAGTCGGAGCTAATCACTATGGAATATCAAAACATTTTTACCCGAGTGCAGATCCGCGCTCCGGCTCACCCCGGAACCGTGCCGGTAGAAGACGAGATTTTTGTTCGCAATAATCTAACCAGCTTCAGTTACTGGATCGGCAAACTGGGAAACGCGCAACTGGGCCCTCTCTATCTGGGCACCTGGGGCGTTGTTTCCCTGCTGTTCGGCTTTGCGGCTTTCGAGATCATCGGCTTTGCCATGTTGGCGCAGGTGAACTGGGATCCGGTTCTGTTCATGCGCGAGTTGTTCTGGTTGTCGGTTGATCCACCCAAGGCAGAGTATGGCCTGGCATTCCCGCCGATGGCGGAAGGTGGCTGGTGGCTGCTGGCTGGATTTTTCCTGACCATCTCCGTTATCACCTGGTTCTTGCGGCTGTATTTCAGGGCCCGCGCGCTGGGCCTGGGCACACATGTTGCGTGGGCCTTTGCCTCGGCAATCTTCCTGTTCCTGTCGCTGGGTCTGTTCCGGCCCTTGATGATGGGAGACTGGTCGGAAGCGGTGCCGTTCGGAATCTTCAGCCATTTGGACTGGACCAACGCATTTTCTCTGCGGTACGG
>JANQOA010000345.1 GCA_028279305.1 Pseudomonadales bacterium | reverse complement strand
ACCGATGCCTCCCCGTCGATCAGCCGCGCCAGGATGGCGCGTCGGGTCGGATCCGCCAGGGCGGCAAAAATGGCGTCCAGATTCTGCCCCGGCGGCGGCCCGGAGATTGTATAACCACTTTGTTCCATAACCATATGGTTATATATACTACCCACCGCTACTTGCGGTCAAGGCTATTTTTGCTACCGGTGCCGCGCGCGCACTTACAACCGCATCACATTCCGCCGCCGCCCGCCGTCAACGCAAACCTGCGCAGGGCCGTTATTACCCGTGCACAACACATCAACAGTGAGGAGTAGTTGTCATGAAGTTGCGTTTTGTTTTATTGCTCTCGGGCGTTATGGCGGGCAGCACCGCCATGGCTGACACCGGCGACCGCGTGGAGCGGCATCTGGACCGTCAAGGTGACCGGATTGAGCGCCATCTGGACCGCAAGGGTGACCGCATTGAACGGCACCTGGACCGCAAGGGCGACCGCATCGACCGTAAGCTGGACCGCCGGGCTGATATTGCCGCGGCCAACGGTCACGACGCCCGCGCTGCCCGGCTGGACCGTAAAGGCGACCGTATCGACCGGCGTCTGGACCGCAAAGGTGACCGGGTGGACCGCAAACTGGACCGCCGCGGCAACCGCATCGACCGCAAACTGGACCGCCGCGGCGAGCGCTTCAACCGCCGGCACTAGTCTGCTGTGACGTCAGCCTGCCGCGAAATCAGCCGGCCGCATTGTCAGCCGGCTGCCCTGTCAGCCGGTTGAAAAAGCCAGTTCGCGCCAGAAATCGCGATAGTCGTAGTCGGTTTGCAGCGCCAGGTTCAGGGTATTGTAAGACCTGAAGTCGCTGACCACATGGGTAAGCTGCACGATTCCCTTATCCGTGAGGCCGGCGTCCCGCAGACCTTGAACGTTAGCGTCGCTGACCGACGCGGCATCGCGGTTTACCTTCAGCGCGTATGCCAGCAACACCCCGAGGCGTACATCGGCGACCGCATCCACCCCCTTTTGTAACAACCCCGCAATGTAGTCCTCGGGGGTTTGCAGACCGTGGTTGAGGATGGTGCAAAACGCCGCGGTACAGTAGCGGCAGCCGTTGTCCCGGGAAACAAGAATACCAACGTGCTGAATCTCTTCCATGCTCAGCTCTCCCGCTTCCCACAGCACCTTGGTGGCACCCAGCTTGGCGCGGAAGAACTCCGGAAAATTCAACTCAACGTAAAAGTGATTGGGCACGCTGCCTTCCATCTGCGTCACCCAGGCAAATATCTCTTCAACCGCCGGGTCGTCCAGCCCTTCAGGCTTGGCTATCTTTACTCTGGCCATGGCAATCTCCTGGTTGTCATAGAGTTTCTAGTTGAACTGCCTGCGCACTTCCAGCTGCCACTGGCGGCCGCGGTCAAAGACACCTTCAAAGACCTGAAAAGCGGTACCGTATACGCCGGTTACCAGATACTCCTCGTCCCCCAGATTGCGGCCGGACAGGATGACCGACCAGTTTTCGCCGGGGTCGGTCCAGCGCACGCTGGCGTTCACCAGGTCATATGAATCCGTTTTCAGCAGCGGCGTGTTAAACGCATCGTTGTAGGTCTCGGAGCGGTAGCTCCAATCCGCCCGCAACACCAGGGAGCCGAGACCGTCCAGGCTGAACTCCTTGGACAACCCCAGGTTATACGAGCGTTCCGGCACCCGTTCAAAATCAAAATTCTCTCCGATCAGCGTGATGTTGGTGTCGATCTCGTCGTATTCCGCATCCAGCAGCGAGACGCTGGCTTCGACAAACCAACCGGCGCCGGGTGCGGCCAGCAACTCCAGTTCAAACCCCCTGATGGTGGCTTCACCGATGTTTTCCGTGACCGGCGCCACGCTGTTGAACACCTGCACCTGCAGGTCTTCGTAATCCGTATGAAACAGCGCCCCGTTCAGGCGCAGGCGGTTGTCCAGCAGCGCGGCTTTAAAACCCAGCTCGGTCACTTCAACAAATTCGGGATCGTAGGTGGGAATCAGATCTATATCAGCAGTACCGGGCGGGGCGGTGAAGCCGGCCACGATGGGGGGAAACACCCGCTGGGTAAACCCACCGGATTTGAACCCTTCGGAATAGGACAGGTACAACATGATCTCCTCGGAGATATCAAAGGACAGGTTCACCATCGGCGTAAATTCGTCTATGTCGATCTGCTTTTCCAGCAGCGGCAGGATCCGCTCCCCGGCCTGCAGGAACGGCGCATCGAGGGCGGCCAGAGGGTTGCCCGGCGGCACCAGCTGGCTGATACCGGCATAATAATTGGTGAATATGATCTGATCCGGCAGGAACGACTTCTCCTCCTCGGTGTAACGCCCGCCCACGGTGAAATGCAGGCGGTCGGTCAGATCGTACGTCAGCTGCGCAAAAGCGGCCCATGCTTCGTTATCAAACTCGCCGCCCGAACGGAAGTTGGAGACGGTAAAATCCAGGATGTTGATGTTGTCGCCGTCCTCGTTGAAATAATACAACCCGGCAATCCAGTTAAGCCGGTTGAATGTGCCCAGCAGTTGCAGCTCCTGACTGAACTGGGTCTGCTCCAGGTCGTCAAACAGGGTTGAGATCCGGTGCGGTGAATGGTCTCCATCGCGGGCAAACTCGGACTCGAGATCACGCCAGGCGGAAATCGACTTCAACGCCAGGTTGTCGTTGAGCTGGTAATTGACGGTTGCCGACAGGCCAAAAATGTCCGTTTCCGAAAACGCCGCACCGGTCCCTTCGTTATCCCCGTCAGCACCGGCAAAGCGGTTATCGTAACAATCAGCCACCGCCGGGTTGAAGGTGATGCCGTTGCCGGCGGTGTCGGTGACCGCACAGGGCACGCCCGGGGCGGCCGCTGCGGTGGTGACATTGTGGATAAACGCCAGCGGCGGCGGCGGTGCCAGCACCACGCCGTTAAGTTGACTGAGGTCGGTAAAGTCGATGCCGATCAGCTCCATGGCGGGGCCGTTTTCCCGGTCCCGGGTGGCGTCCACGGCCACATCCACGTTGAACCGGTCGTTAGGCTGCCAGGCCAGCGACAATCTGGCGGTGAGGGTGTCGTCGTCGCCCAGGTCGGTGCCGTCGCTGCGGTCGACGTAGCCGTCCTGCTGTAGCGACGCCACAGACAAACGGGCGGCAAATGTGTCGCTGACAGGTAAATGCACGGCGCCCTTCAGGTTTATCAGGTCATCTGTGCCGCCGGCGGCGGAGAGCCGCGCAAAAAACTCGCCGCCGGGTTCAGCACGGGCGCTGGTGATGGAGATGGCGCCGCCTATGGTGTTGCGGCCAAACAACGTGCCCTGGGGCCCGCGCAGTACTTCCAGGCGTTCAACATCAACAATATCCAGGATGCCGCCCACGGAGCGGGCGATATAAACCCCGTCAACATACAGGCCGACGCCAGGCTCGGTGGTGGGCAGAAACTCTTTCTGCCCGACCCCGCGCAGATATATCGCCGCGGAGTTCGAAGCGCCGCCAAAACTGGGATTGTTCTCCAGGGTCAGGCTGGGCACAAAGCGGGCAATCTCATCCAGGCTGGCCACCCCCCGGTAATCCAGGGACTCTCCGGTATAGGCGGATACCGCCAGCGGCGCCTCCTGCAAGCCCTCCTCCCGGCGCCGCGCCGTGACCACAACTTCTTCGATCATCTGCTGTGCCCGGCCGGTACTTTCCGCGGGCTGCGCCCGCAGCTCCACCGCTGACCCGAACCCCGCCAGCCCGGCCAGCGCCAGAATATAAATCTTCATTTTTATCCCCTTTTATTATTTGTTGTATGCCTGCAGCCCGATGTGTCAGGCAATCTCCGGCACACCCTGCATGGCTGCCTCAATGGCGGAATCCGGCAGGTCCAGATCCACCATTTCGCCAGCGAGATACTTTTCATAAGAAGCCAGATCCAGATGACCATGCCCGCACAGAGCGGTAAGGATGGTCTTTTCCTCACCCGATTCTTTACACGCCAGCGCTTCGCGCACCGCGGCGGCAATGGCATGGGTGGGCTCCGGAGCCGGCACTATCCCCTCCGTGCGGGCAAACTGCAGCGCGCTGCTGAAACACTCCGTCTGGGGGATGGCAATGGCTTCCACCAGACCCAGGTCATAGACGTGGGACACCAGCGGCGCCATGCCGTGATAGCGCAAGCCGCCGGCATGGATCGGCTCGGGTATAAACGAATGGCCCAGGGTATGCATTTTCATCAACGGCGTGAGGCCGGCGGTGTCGCCGAAATCATACCGGTACTGGCCCTTGGTCAGGGTGGGACAGGCGGCCGGTTCGACACAGCGGATTACCGGGTTCATAAGGCCCTTGAGTTTTTCACGCAGAAACGGGAAAGCCAGGCCGCCAAAATTCGAGCCGCCGCCGGTACAGCCCACAAGTACATCCGGCACATCTCCCACCTTGGCCAACTGCAACAGGGCTTCCTCGCCGATAATGGTCTGATGCAGCAGGACGTGATTCAACACACTGCCCAACGCATAACGCGTATGCGGGTCTTCCACCGCTTCACTGACCGCTTCGGATATGGCTATACCCAGGGACCCGGGGTGGTCCGGATTCTCCGCCAACAGGCTGCGCCCGTATGCCGTCACCGTGGAGGGGCTGGGATGCACCTTGCCGCCCCAGACCTCCATCATGGTGCGGCGGTAGGGTTTTGCCAGATAGGAGGCGGCTACCTGCCAGATCTCACACTCCAGACCAAACTGCGCGCAGGCGAATGCCAGCGAACTGCCCCACTGCCCGGCCCCGGTTTCCGTGGTGAGTTTGGTTATGCCTTCCTGGGCGTTGTACCACACCTGGGGCACGGCGGTGTTCGGCTTGTGCGAACCCGCCGGGCTGACGCCTTCGTATTTGTAGTAAATTCTGGCCGGCGTATCCAACAGCTTCTCCAGCCGGCGGGCACGAAACAGCGGACTGGGACGCCACAGCCGGTAAACATCCAGAACCTCACCGGGGATGTCGATGTACCGCTGCGCGGACATTTCCTGGGCAATCAGCGCCTGGGGAAACAACGCGGCAAAATCTTCCGCGGTGGCCGGCTGATGTGTCCCCGGGTGCAAGGGCGGCGGCGGCGGCGAAGGCAGGTCCGCCACGATGTTGTACCAACGGGTGGGCATCTCACTTTCGTCGAGAAGAATTTTTGTAACATCACTCATCACTGTGTCCTGTATCGCCTTACCCGGCTGCGGGCTCACCAAACCCAGCATGATAGGGAGCCGGATGGAAAAAATCATTTTTTCCGCGCCGCTGACGCCGCAGGGTCTCCGGCGGCCGACCGCCCCCGCAGAGCAGTAGTTGCAGTATCCCCGGCTGCGGCATAACTTATTGCTATCAAGCGATCTGAGCGGAGGGACAGCATGGCGGACAGGATCATCAATTCCGGCAACCTGCAGTTGCGCACAGAAGCGTTCGGCGACCCTGCCGCTAAGCCGCTGCTGTTGATCATGGGCGCCAGCGCGCCAGGCATCTATTGGCCGCAGACCTTTATAGACAAGCTGGTCAACGGTGGCTGCCATGTCATCCGCTATGACAACCGCGATACGGGAAAGTCCACCTGCGTGGACTTTGCCCGGCAGCCCTACACCCTGGATGACATGGCCGCAGACGCCGTGGCGGTAATGGACGCATACGGTTTGCAGACCTGCCACGCCGCCGGCGCTTCCATGGGCGGCATGATTTTGCAAACCCTGATGCTGCAGCACCGCCCGCGCCTGCGCTCCGCCACCATTATCATGTCGTCACCCCTGGCAGGCGGAGCCGCGGAACAGGGTATGGCCAGCGCAGATCTGCCGGGGCCCGATCCGGCATGGATGGAGGAGATGATGGCCATGGCCATGACCCCGGCTGGCTCCCCGCAACAGGCCATTGACAAAAAGGTGGAACAATTCCGCATCCTCAACGGGACAATTGAACCGTTTGACGCGGCTGCGCAACGCGCTATCGCCACCATCGAAGTGGAACAGGCAGTTAACCTGGATGCCGCAATGAACCATGCAGCCGCGATAAATGCATCAAGCCCCGATGACCGGCGCCCGTTGCTGGCACAGGTTGACCTGCCCACCCTGGTAGTGCACGGCACCGAAGACCCGATTCTGCCGTTTCAGCACGGGGTAAGCCTTGCTGAGACTATCCCCGCCGCTGACCTGCTGACCCTGGAGCGGGCCGGGCACAACCTGCCGCGGGTTTACGAAGACACGCTGGTAGACAGGATGCTGGCGCTGCAGCAGGCTGTTGACAGCGGCTGACCCCGCCGGGCCGCGGCTGTTCAGTCAGCGGTTGCCGCCATGGCGCCTTCATCGCGCAGCCGCATGTAAAGATACAGCGGCAGAGCACAGGACAGGCCGATGGTCAGGTTGACCAGAACGTACATCCACAGGCGCTGCACCCGGGTGTGCCACAGGTAAATCCAGAACGCCAACGAGGTGATCAGCAGATCCGCGGTGAAGCCGCCCGCCGCGCCGTTCACAAACAGACTGCCGATAAAATCACCGGTCAGACCCTCTTTAAGGAAAAAGTCGGTAAAGAATACGTAAGGTACTACCGCTCCGACTACCGCCAGGATAAGAAACACATTGGCCACCGCAAACCTCCTTCTTCAAGTTATTGTTGGCGTTGCTGCAGCCTACCGGGCCGCAGAATTGATTCAATTACCCGCCACGTAATCAGCCTTGCGGCCGGCTGACCGCTGCCATGCGGCCCAGGGTTGCGGTGTTCCAATAACGGCCCAGCAGCCCAAACACCACAGTTACCGCGGCAGTGGCGGCATACACCCCGGTATATCCCCAGAAGTGGGCAGCCAGCAACGCCACCGGTATATACACTACCACCAGCCGTGAGACCGACAGCACCAGCGGCGGCAGCGGTTTTGACAAGGCGTTAAACGACCCGTTGGCGACATTAACCATGCCGAAAAATCCAATGGTAACCGGCACGATGTAGAGATAGGCCACCGCCGCTTCACGCACGGTGGGGTCGTCTGTAATCAGGCTGACAAACAGCCCCCCGCCCAGCCACATAATCACGGCAGCGATCACTCCCCAGATCATGCAATAGCGGTAACCCAGCCGCAGCGCTTCGTAGACCCGCTCGTAGCGCCCCGCGCCCCAGTTCTGCCCGACCAGCGGCGCGGCGCTGGCGGAGATCCCGATCACCACCATGGTGACTACCGCGTCAATCCGGCTGGCAACACCGAAACCCGCCACCACGCCAACCCCGAAACCGGACAGAATACGGGTTGTTACCGCCGCTGACAGCGGCTGAATGAGGTTGCTGGCCGCCGCCGGAACACCCACGTGCAGGATCGCCAGGGTAGAGTTGAGCAGGCCGGTGAGGCTGGCGCGCAGCATCCGCTCTTTAATAACAAACCACCAGACGGTCATGAGGAAAGACCCGGTGCGCGCCAGCACAAATGACCAGGCGGCGCCTTCAATGCCCAGAGCGGGAATTCCGAACCAGCCGAAAATGAGCGGCGGCGCCGCCAGCACCTGCAGTACGGAACCCGCGGTCATGACATAACCCGGAAACGCGGGGTCGCCAATGGAGCGCATAAGCCCGGCACCGACCATGGACAAGCCGAAGCCCGGAAAACCCACACACCACACCAGCATATACAGCAGCGCCAGCTCCAGCACATGATCCCGCGCGCCAAGCAGCTTGAACAGCGCCGGGCTGGCAAACGCCAGCAACAGCGCACAGCCGGTTGTAAACAAGGCTGTGAGCAGCAGGCCATGGGACGCCAGACGCGCCGCCTGTTCCCGGTTTCCCTCGCCGATGGCGCGCGCCAGCACCGCCCCGGTGCCCACCCCGATACCCCGGGTCATGGCGTTAAATGCCAGCACCACGGGAAAGGTGAACGCCACGGCGGCAAGTTCGTCGCTGCCCACCAGGCCCAGATAGAAAGCTTCGATCAACTGCGCAATGGTCATGGCCAGAAAACCCATGATCATGAAGCCTGACAGCCGCAACACGTGCCCGGACATTGCGCCTTCAGTAAATCTGCCGCCTGCGGCTGCCGTCAAATCAGCTGAACCCTTTCAGCCTGCGAAGCCGCCATGGTACACACATTTGTCAGCCGCGGATTTCAGCTTGCGGGAGTGCCGGCACGCAGGCTGGCGACGGTGTCTTCCAACTCGGCAATGCGCCGGTCCCGCGCATCCAGCGCCGCGGCCACATCCTCCGCGTCAAAGCGCAGCGGCAGATGCTGCCGGCAGTTGAAGTCCCAGAGATCAACGGTAAACACCAGCGCCTGTTCAGCGCGCGCTTTATAGTCCTCAGGCATCAGCCGGGCAAGCAATTCGGGGTCGTTTTCCACAATCCGCGCCTGCCCCCAGATTTTCAGGCGCCGCGGCACGGAATAGTCGGTCAGAAACAAAAAAGCTTTGGCATTGTCCTGCAGGTTCCCCTGGGAGATGTACTGCCGGTTGCCTTTAAAGTCTGCAAACGCAATGGTCCGCTCATCCAGCACACGCAGAAAACCACGGGGACCGCCGCGGTGCTGAATATACGGCTGGCCCTCCGCGCTCACTGTTCCCAGGTAAGCACTATTGCGGTCGGCAATAAACGCCTGCACTTCTTCGCTCATACGGCTGCTCCAGCTTTCCTTAGCCGCCATATTCGCGTACCCCTGGCGTGAGCCTTTGCGGGTCTGGATAGACTTTACGGTGGGTGAAAATGCAACATCAATCGGGTTCATGGCCAGCCTCTTTGTGTTCAGCGTGTTGGATAAGCCTAGGCACTGTGCCTATTTCTTTTCACAATATGAATATCCATTTTTATCAAATTATAATTTCTATATTCGAAATAATACTCTGTGCCTTTGCCCAACCCGCAACACCTCGCCAGGGCAAACTCCGGGAGGCATAATCAACCGTTTCCTGCGGACACAACAGACCATGAGCAAAACCTCCAGGGCGGTGCGCGGTTCAAGCAGCGGGCGGCCCATCATGCTGTTGCTGGACGTGTTGGGAAGACGCTGGTCACTGCGCATCATGTGGGAGCTGCGCGGCGGACAACGCCTGACGTTCCGCGAATTGCAGGCCGCCTGCGACAACCTCTCACCCACCAGCCTCAACCGCCGCCTGAAAGAGCTGCGCGAGTTGAAACTGATTGATCATACCGGGCAAGGCTTCGGCCACACCCCCTGGGGTGAAGAACTGGGCGAACATCTGCTGACCCTGAATAACTGGTCCGAAACCTGGCACAAATCCCTCTAACAATTTCCTTACCACCCGCTGTGTCAACGCTTTGACAGACGCACAGCGCCAAAGCGTGCACGATCTTCCCGGCAGCGGCATTCTCAGGGAGGAAAACATGCCCATTGGTCACAAGAGCGGTCTGTACGCCGGCACCATCAACGGTTTCCACTTCGAAGCGCGCCTGGATATCGACGGCGACCAACCTCAGGATCAGATCAGCGTTACGCTCACCAACCGCCTGCCCAGCCACTGGATCGCGGAACTGCGCAGGCTCAGCAGCCGTACCTGGGAAGGCGCCGTCTGGTACCGCCACCGCCGCGCGGACCGGGTCAGAGTCAGCGGCGCGCGGCCGAACCGTTTGCGGGTAACCTGGCGCACGTTACAGGGGCGCGAATTCATCGAACTGGAATTCCGCCGCAACTCAAGGCGCCTGGCAACCATCGAGTTGGATCATCAATCCACCGCCATGCGCCACGTGGAGTTTGAACTTGACCGTGAAGCCGGTGTGCAGGCTGACACCGGCTACAACACCCACGCGCACCCGGTGCGGCCGGGAAATCTGCCGGCAGAAGACCTGACCCTGACCTCGGTGTACGAGCGCAGCGGCGTGGCGGTGACGGTGAACGACCAGAACAACACTTTTGCCGCCGGTGCCGGTGCTAATCAGCGCTGGAACATCACCGAACTGCACGATGCCATGCAGGCCAACTGGTCCCGCGCGGATGGCACCCCCTGGGCCATGTGGGTTGTGTTCGCCTCGCTGTTTGAAAACGATCCCGGCACCGTTGTGTTTGGCATCATGTTTGACGTGCTCGGCAACTTCCACCGCAACGGCACCGCGGTGATGATGCAGGAAATAGAAGACTTTTATCCCCAGGGGATTCCCAACCGGCAGGCAACCATCGACCGGCATAAGTTCCGCACCCTGATTCACGAGGTGGGCCACGCCTTTAATCTGCTGCACTCCTGGGAAAAAGAGTTGGGCACACCCTGGCACCCGTCGGTGCTGAACGAGCCCGAAGCCGGCAGCTTCATGAACTATCCCGGCCGGGTCAGCGGCGGAGAGGACGAGTACTGGCGCCGCTTCCGCTTCCGCTTCAGTGATCAGGAACTGATGTTCATGCGCCACGCGCCGGAAGAGTTTGTTGCCATGGGGGGTGCATCCTGGGCGGAAAATCACGCTGACCGGGTCGCTCCGGATATGACGGAAGCATTTCAGGGTGATGGCGGCGATGCCGGGCTGCAGCTGAGCCTGCGCTTCAACCGCCCGGCAAACGTGTTTGCGTTTATGGAGCCGGTGCTGCTGGAGGTTAAGCTGAAAAACGTTTCCGCCAGGCCTGCCAGCATCTCCAGCCTGCTGGTCCACGATCTGGCCAACATGCAGATTTTCATCACCCGCAACTTCGGCGAAACGCAAACGCTGCGCCCCTATGCCAAACTATGTTACGCCCCGGCGGGCACCAGGGTGCTGCAGCCCGGGGAGGCGGACTATGGCTCCGTCTATCTATCTTCAGCCACCAATGGCTGGCTGATTGCTGAACCCGGGCGCTACGACGTGGTGGTGAATCTGCAAGGCAAGACGGCGCAGGGCGGACGCAGCCGCGAATTTGCCGCCAACGCCACCACTACGCTTTTTGTGCAACAGGCCAACCCCGCTGAACGTCTGGACATGCAGCGCTTTGCCCAGGACTATTTTTCCGAAGACATCGGCAGGATGCTGGCATTCGGCGGCAGTGAGCAGTTGCACAGCGGCCGGCAGACCCTGGACGAACTGGTGCAGCGCTACCGGGTATCAGCCGCCGCCCAACACGCCTCCATCGCCCTGCAATTACCGGCCACGCGCAACTACAAACTGCTCAACTTTGAAGACGGCAAACCCTCGGTCAGAGTGCAGAAATACAAACCCGAGGTGTTGCAGGACCTGAGCGACAACCTGCGCCAACACGGCCGGCTGCTGGCCACGTCGCTGGGGCACATTACCTTCAAAAACCTGACGGATACACTCTGCGACCGGCTGGCTGACGCCGATCAGCAGAAGGCCGCCGCGGACATGCAGCGCAACACCCTGGAGGTAATGGCCCAGCGCCAGGCTAAGCTGCCGGCACCGGTGCTGCAGGGTATCCAGGCGCGCATCGCAGCTTACGACGCCACCGACTGAGCGCGCGCCTGCAGCCACTGATCAAATCTGATCAGCAGCGGCGGCAGAAAAAACAGGTCCAGCAGCAACGCAACCACGATAATCGGCGTCAGCAGCAGCGCAACGTTCTGGAAGTGGAAGGTATTCGACAACACCAGGATAAATGTGCCCACCGCCAGCGCCAGAGTGGTGATGGTAATAGCGGAGCCGGCTTTATCCAGGGAATAACGCACCGCTTCAACCGGGCTTGCGCCTTCCCGCTTGGCGCTGATGTACTTGCTGAGGATATGCACGGAATCATCCACCACAATGCCGATGCTGATGGAAAACAGCATCAGGATGTAAGGGCTGAGTTCGCCGACAAATAAACCCCAGAAACCAAATACGATGGTCGCCGGGAACAGGTTGGGCATGATGCTGAGCAGTCCGTAGCGGAGGCTGCGCAGGCCCACCAGCAGGGTCAGGGTGATGAGTACAAAACTCAAAGAAAAACCTTTAGCCAGTTCCACCGTCGTGGAATGATCCAGGCGCGCAAACAGAATACTGTTGTCGCCGTGCATTACCCTGTAGTCCGGGTTCATATGCGCCGCTATCCACGCGTCGATGCGGTCGTTAAGGATAATCAGTTCGCCATTGGTCAGGTTGGACGTACCCACCACCAGACGGATGGCTGAATAGTCGGAATTAAAAATCGGTTCCAGGTTGGGTTCGATTTCCTGAATAAGCTGATAGCCCACCAGATAGTCGATGATCTGCAGCTTATCTTCCGGCAGCACGTCAAAAGCTTCGTCATCATCGTGTTCAGACTTGTTAAGGGCGCGCAGCAGATCGGTATAGCTGGTGACAAAGCTGGCTTCCGGCTGGGCCTCCACCCATCGGGAGAACTCATCCACCTGGTGCAGAAACTCAGGTTCGGTGATGCCGTAGTACTGACCGGAAGAAATGCTGTAAACCAGCGACTGGTCGTTGCCGATCTTTTCCCGCAGGGCGGTCATGACATAGTGAAAATCCGATTCTTCATCAACAAAACTGTAGCGGTTGAAGTCCAGCCGGTTCAGCGGCAGCAGCAACAGGGTAACCAGGACCAGCACCGCGCTGCCCCAGAACAGCGGCGTGCCGCGGCGCTCAACCAGCCCGGTGGTCCACGCGATAAAACCGCGCACGCCCAGGGGTTTGGGTACTCTGTTTACCGGCAGCAGCAGGATGACCGCGGGTAATACCGCCAGGGTGACCAGAAAGCCCCACCAGGTGCCCAGCGCCACAATGTTGCCGAACCCGTATATGCCCGGCGAAGAAGAGTAATTGAGGCTTAAGAAGCCCATGGAGGTGGTGATGGTAGCCAGGGTGACCGGCTGCAGGTTAACCGCCAGGCTGTGCCGCATGGCGTCGAGCTTGCCCAGCTTACTGTGCAGGCCCTGGGCATACACCGCAACAATGTGAATGCCGTGGGCAATGGCAATTACCAGCACAACAATGGGGCCGAGGGTGGACACCTGGTTGAAGGCGATGCCGGCCCAGCCGAAGGTCCCTACCGACAAGCCCACCGTGACAAAAGCCCCGCCGAACAAACACAGGGCGTATGACAAGGACTTCAAACAGAACCACAACAGGCCGATACCGATCAACACCGTCAAAGGAAACAGCAGCTGACTGTCGCGGATCTGCGCGTTGTGGCCGTCCAATTCAAACAGCACCCCGCCCAGCACATATATATCCACATCCGGGAATTCGGCCCGCAGACTGTCGCGCAGTGCCACAACGGACCGGCCGACCCCCAGCCGGGTGTCCTGGTCATCCACATTGGTGCGGTATTTGATGATTGCCAGGGCCATGTCGCCGTCGGGCGACAGCAGGCTTTTGGTCAGGTCTTCGTCCTGCAGCGCCAGCGCTTTCAACGCCGGCAGATCAGCCTCGGTCAAGGTGTCCAGGGCGGGGATAAGATAATCCCGGTCGTACCGCTCCGCATCCACGCTGTTCAAGCGCCGGTTCATCAGCGAGCCCACGGAAACCGCAAAATCCACTTCGTTGTAACGGTTGGTTAATGCATCCATGGCGCGCAGCGCCGGGAAGTTGAATACGTCGCTGTCGGTTTCAAACGCAAACAGCACGCTGGTGCTGGGCGGGAAGTCGCGCCGCGCCTGCTCCACTTCAGCCCGGTACGGATCATCTTCGCTCAAGATGGAATCAAAACGGCTTTCCAGCGTAGTGTAGTTCATCCCCCAGGACACGCAAGCCGCCAGCAATCCGGCGGCCAACGCCAGCAAATGCCGCCGGCGGACTAAAAACTCGATCACATCCTGCATGAAATGTGCGCTGACATTTGCTCTTGAACGGGTATGCTAGAGTGCAGGAAGTCATAGAGTAGGCGCAACTGTCATGAGCCTGAAAAACCTGTTTCTACCCGCCCTGTGGGCGCTGGCCGCTACCGTCTCTCCCGCATTGGCCGCAAACGACGCCCGGGTTGGCGACTTTGCCCTGCTGGACCACACCGGCAGATTCCACCAGTTGAGTTACTTCGGCGACCAGCAGGCGGTGGTGATCGCCGCGCACAGCAACAGCGGCATAAACGCGGCCCAGCGTCAGGCTTATACTGATCTGCAGAATCAATTTGCCGATGCAGCGGTGGTGTTCTACTGGCTGAACGCCATTGCTGATGACAACCGCGCCAACATTGCCGGGCAGGCTGATGCGGACGAGCACCACTTACCCGTGCTGGTGGACGAAACCCAACTGGTGGCGGAGGCCCTGAAGCTGCAACGCACCGGTGAAGCGCTGATTATCGACCCGGCTGGGATGACGGTGGCGTTCCGCGGGCATTTGGATGACGCCCGGCTGCTGCAGACAAGCCTGCAAACGTTGCTGGACGGCGGCAGCCCCGGCCCGGCAACAGCAGGCGGCGGCGGTGAGGCCATCGTTTATGCAGCCCGCGACCGGCACCTGCAACAGCCGCTCTCTTACAGCCGCGACATTGCGCCCATCCTGCAGGACAACTGTGTAAGCTGCCATCACGAAGGCGGCATCGGTCCATGGGCAATGTCGAACCACGCCATGGTTCAAGGCTGGTCAGCCATGATGCGCGAGGTGGTCATGACCCGCCGCATGCCGCCCGGCCAGATCGATCCTCACGTGGGCAAACCTATTGCTGATACCGCCGGCCTGACGGTGGCGGAGCTGCAGCGGCTGGTACATTGGATCGATGCCGGCGCGCGGGGTGACAACAGCCCGGATCCGCTGGCGGCGCTGAAGTTCAGCAACCCCAAATTCACCCTGGGTGAACCCGATCTGGTCTTTACCGTGCCGGCCCAGACCATCCCCGCCACCGGCGTGGTGGACTACCGCTACGTGCCGGTGGAGTTGAACCTGGAGCGTGACGTGTGGGTGCGGGCGATGGAGTTTGTACCCGGCGACCGGCAGGTGCTGCATCACGTCATCGCTTACGTTTCCAGCCCTGCGGACAAGACCGTACGCGGCCGGGAAACCGGCGCGGCGCGGGGCGAGAGTGTCGGCGGGTTTGCCCCCGGCCGGCAGCCCGACCAGTTCCGCGACAACAGCGGGCGGCTGCTGACCAAGGGCTCCAACCTGCTGCTGCAGATGCACTACACCACCTCCGGCCGGGAAACCGTGGACGAAACCGAAATAGGCCTGTATCTGCACGACAAACCGCCGGCATACGTGATGTCCGGCGGCGTGGCCGGGCAACGGCGTTTTCTGGTGCCGCCGCATGCCAAGGAGCACCGCCTGCGCGGCGAACAGCTGATCGAACGGGACGCCTACCTGTACGAGATGACCCCGCACATGCACTACCGCGGCAAATACATGAGTTATACCGCGGAATATCCCGACGGCACCTCGGAACTGCTGCTGTCGGTACCCAAATACAACTTCAACTGGCAGTTCAACTATCTACTGCAGGAGCCGCTGTTCCTGCCCGCCGGCACAAAACTGGTTGCTGAAGGCGCCATGGACAATTCAGACCGCAATCCCAGCAACCCGGATCCAACCAGGCCGGTGCATTTTGGCCTGCAGACCAAACACGAGATGTTTTTCGGCTTCACTACGCTGCGTTATGTGGGTGACACCCCGCAGGCGGTCATGGCCGGCCGCAAGGACAAACAAGGCGACGCTGCCGGGCGCTGAGGGTAAACTGGCCGCAAACAAGCTGGCTACAGGTTGGGGGAAACAAGATGACGGACGCTAAGCCGCCGGTAATTTTATATGGGGTGCCATTTTCACAACCGGTACGCGCGGTGATGTGGCTGATGCTGTACAAAAACACGCCGTTTGAGATGGTGCTGATCAACCCCGGCTCCAAAGGCGAAACCGGCAGCCGCAACCCCGCTTACCTGGCCAAAAACCCAGGCGGCACCATTCCCACCATCGAAGAGCCGGACAGCGGATTTGTGCTGGCGGAAGCCCATGCAATCATGTGTTACCTCAGCAACAAACACGGCTGGCACGACGTTTACCCCGCTGATCACCAGCAGCGCGCCCGGGTGGACTGGTACCTCAATTATCACCACCGCAACGTTCGTGATGCATCTATTGGACTGGTGGCGCCCAAAATCCGCAAGGATTTGAACATCCCCGAATCCACCCAGCAGATGGCCCAGGCGACCTTAACCAATGCGCTGCGGGCAATGGACAGCGGCTGGCTGGCCAACGGCCGTTACCTCGCCGGTGACCAGCTGAGCCTGGCGGACTTTGCCGCCTACGTGGAAATTGGCCAGTTACAGCCCAGCTTCACCAACGTATACGATTTTTCGCCGTTCCCCAATGTACAACGCTGGCTGCAGGATATGCAGGCCGTTGACGGCCATGACGATGTGCATGTGGTGCTGGCTGAACTGGGAGATATCAGCGTTGAGCCGCCGAGTATGGACACGATCAAGAACGCTAACAAAAATGCCTTGAAAACCCTGCAGGCGCGCCTGCAGACAATGGCCTGACCCGTCTGAACTGAAGGAGCCGCTTATGAGTAATCTGACCAGCCGCGAGATACACCTGGTTGCCAGACCGGACGGGCTGCCCGCGGCAGCGGACTTCAAGCTGGTGGAACAGCAGTTAGCCCCGGCCAAAGACGACATTGTGGTGCGGAACCTGTATATGTCGGTGGATCCGGCCATGCGCCCGGCGCTGTCTAACGGCCAGATGAAGTTGGACGCGGTCATGACCGGCGGTGCCGTCGGCGTTGTTACCCAGAGCGCCAACACGGATTACGCTGAAGGCAGCTACGTGATTCACCGCAGCGGCTTCCGCGAGTATCACATTTCCGACGGCAGCGATCTGCGGCTGATAGAACCCCGGGGTGAACCGCTGACCACCCACCTGCATGTGCTGGGCGGCACCGGCTTAACCGCTTACGGGGGGTTGCTGGTAACCGGTGCTTTACAGGAGGGAGAGAACCTTTTTGTATCCGCCGCCGCCGGCGCGGTAGGCAGCGTGGTATGCCAGATCGGTAAAATCAAAAACTGCCGGGTGGCCGGCAGCTGCGGCTCCCAGGAGAAAGTCGACCACCTGCTGAACGATCTGGGCATAGATTACGCCTTTAACTACAAAACCCAGAGTATCGCCAAGGAACTGCATATCGGCCTGCCCGACGGTATTGACGTCTATTTTGAGAACGTGGGCGGCGCGCACCTGGATGCAGCCTGCGGCCAGATGCGGCCGTTGGGACGCATCCCCGTGTGCGGCATGATTTCCGCATACAACAATAAGGGCGCCCGCTCGGAAGGAGTGACCACGCTTTCAAACATGATTTACAACCGCGTCACCATGCGCGGTTTTGTGGTCTACGAGTTTGAGAATATCCGCGAACAGTTCCTGTATGACATGCGCACCTGGATGGCGGAAGGGCGCATGAAGTACAGCGAAACCATCAAATCCGGCATTGAGGCCGCGCCGGAGGCCCTTATCGGACTGCTGCAGGGGGAAAACACCGGCAAAATGCTGGTGCAGCTGGCGGACGCATAACCGCCGCCGGCCCATCCCCCTGCCCGCAGCGGTCAGCCGATGTCCCCCAACCGCGGGGCAAATTGACTTATGGCCTGGGACACATACTCATAATCACCCTGGGGGCGGAACATGATTTGCGTGGCCCCCGCCGCCAGCCAGGTATTCGCCTCTTCGATCCAGGCATCCGGGTTGTTGCCGGTGGCCCAGATTGTACATTCCACCCCAACCTCAGCGGCATCCCGGCCGGCCGCCGTAACCGCTTCACGAAAGCCCGCGATAGCTGCTGCCGCCGCCTCGTCCGGTGCCGGCATCATGGCCTGCCAGCCATCCGCAATCGCCGCGGCACGCTGCACTGCGGGGGGCGCAAGCGCGCCAATCCACACCGGAATAGGCTGCTGTACCGGCATGGGCGCAACCCCGGCATCTTCGATGGTATGCCACTCGCCTTGAAAATCTACATGCTGCCGGGTCCACAACAGGCGGCAGACTTCAATCTGCTCCTGCAGGCGGCGGCCGCGGTTGGTGAAACTCATGTCCAAAGCCTGATACTCCGGCGTATTCCAACCCAGCCCAACGCCCAACTCGAACCTGCCGTTGCTCAACATATCAACCTGCGCAGCCTGTTTGGCCACCAGCGCGGCCTGCCTTTGCGGCAGAATCAGCACCGCCGTTTTCAATCTGATGCGGGTGGTGATGGCAGCCATATAAGACAACAGCGTCATCACCTCGTGATGCGGATATTCAGTGGTGTATTTCTCCGCCCGCGGGAACGGCGCCCGCGCGGTACGCGTCTGCAGGACATGGTCGGGCACGTTGATGTGACTGAACCCCCATTCTTCCGCCGCCTGCACAAAATCGCGGATCACCGCCGTGTCCCGGGGAATTTCCGCCTGGGGGAAATGAATGCCGATGTTTGCCATAAAGGTGGGCCTGGTATTATTTGTTGAATGATTATTCAACAAAATTTAGCCCGGAATCAAGCATCTTCTGCTCTGGTTGTGTTTGTGGTTGTTCTGGGCTGGCCGGGCTGCGCATCAAGACCAGGTTTTCGCTTCACGGGGCCGGCCCTCCCGGCTGCCCTTCCTCCGCTCTTGAGCCTCGCTGCGCGAGTCTCACCGCT